>JBAPYB010000029.1:0-22593 GCA_049284515.1 Thermoanaerobaculia bacterium | reverse complement strand
AAGACGGCCGTCTCGGGGTGGCCGGAGAGAAGGATCACCCCGGTGATCGCCGCCGTCGTGGCAATCGCCCGCCGGCCGGGGCGGCGAACGAGGCGCACCGTCCCGGCCGCCAGCCACGGCATCCAGGCCGCCGCCGCCGTCACCGGGAACAGGGCCCAGGAAAACAGGCCGCCCCCCAGGGCGAAACCCGCCGCCGCCAGCAGCGAGGAGGCGCGGCTGCGGCCGGCCAGGCGGGCGAGCAGCCACGTGCCTTGAAAGCCCACCAGCAGCTTGAGGATCAGGGCCCCCAGCAGGTGGTGCTGGAGGGGCAGGCCGCGCACCGCCATTTGCAGCGGCGAGAGGGCGCCGGCCTGGGGGTTCGCCCAGGGCGAGCTGCCGCCGCCGAGAGTGTCCGACCACAGTGGGAGCCGGCCCTGCGAGAGCGCATGGCGCACCTCCAGCTCCCACGGCAGGATTTGGTAGATGACGTCGTTCAGCAGGTCGTGCTCGCGGTCCGCGTTGACGATCACGGGCGCGCCGGGCGCCATGTCCCGCAGCAGATTGCAAGGCACCAGCAGGGCCGGCCCGGCGATCCAGGGCGCCAGCACCATGAGCGGCGCGATCCAGCCGCCCAGCACGACGCTTCTCTCCAGCCGCATCCCCAAGCCCCGGGCCAGCAGCCAGCAGAGGCCTTGGGTCGCCAGCATCGCCGCCAGCAGCGGACCCGCAAAGTGGGGATCGAGGATACGCATTCGCAAAATCTTCCAAGCTACATTCCATTTACGTGTCGCGGGGCTTCAGCGTCGCCGTAACGTGCGGACGGAACAAGATCCGCAAGATCTCCTCCCTCTCCTGTCCCGAATTTCTGGCTTGGCGATACTTTATTGGACAGACGCTGATTCAGAGGCGTGTCCATATCCAAGGAGGGGAATGTATGTTCTCTAAAAGAATGTCTCGTGTTGCCGTAGCGTTGATCGTGACGCTCTGTCTGGCGCCCGCGGTGGCGCAGGCCGGCGTCAGGTCAGGGGAAAGGGGAAAATCGAAACCTGCCGCCTCCCGGATTCAGGAACGGGAGTGCGTGGTCCTGACGCTGTGGCATGGCTTGGTGGGCCTGTTCGAAAAGGAGGGAGCCTCGATCGACCCCAGCGGCGGCCAGTCTGGAACGGGTACAGGAAATGGTGCAGGAACCAACAACGGCGCTTCCATCGATCCTAACGGCGCACCTCAAGGCTGAATCGCTCAACCCGCGGATGCGGGCCGGGTGACCGGCCCCCAGATTTTTCCTGCCTGTCTGTGACTCGATTTCCCGGTTTTCTGATACTTATCTTGATTGGGACAGTCTCGATCTGAGATAGTTCCGTGTACCCGTATCTCTTCGAGAGGGAGAAAGCTTGGAAAATCACCTGTCCCTTGAAACCATGGCAAAGCTGCTGGCAGGCGACCTGAGCCACGACGAGATCGTGACCCAGGTTGTCCCTCACCTCCTCGAACGCTGCCCGGGATGCCGCGGGCGGTACGAGGAGATTCGTCGGCTTCAGGAAGAAGTGGGGCACTGGGACGAGAGGGTGGCTGTTTGGGAAGGCCCAGAGGCCGAGGAGCTCTTCGCTGCTTTGAAGGATCTTCCATTCGACGAGCAACTCGCCAAAGTCCTGGTCGACGAAAGCTTCCAGACCTGGGGGCTCAGCCAGTACCTGCTGAAGCGAAGCCTGGAAGCCGGCTTCGAGGATGCCGCCAAGGCCACCAACTACGCCGAGTTGGCGGTGAAGATTTCCCAGAACCTCGAAGATACCTACGACCCCCACTGGATTCTCGATCTTCAGGCGAGAGCCCACGCTTATCTGGGCAATGCCCGGCGGGTGCTCGGCGAGCTTCGCAGCGCCGAGGCGTCGTTCCGGGAGGCCGAAAGATTTCTATCCAAGAGCATGACTGGCAATGAGCTCGTCCGAGCCGAAGTCCTCCAGCTCAAGGCGTCGCTACGTCGAGCCCAACGACGTTTCCCGGAAGCGCTCGCTCTGGTGGATCGGGCGCTGACGATCTACCGCGAGGAGAACGATCTCCACGGAGCAGGTCTTTCCCTGCTCAAGAAGGCCAAGATCCTGGAGGACGGTGAAGATCTCGCAGGCGCCATCCGTATTCTCGAGGAGTTGCGAGAAGAGTTGGATCCGGAGCAAGAGCCCCAGTTGTCGGCCTATGCCCGGCACAACCTGGTTCTCTGCTTGACGGAGGCCGGCCGCTATCATGACGCCGAACGTCTGGTGCCCGAGGCCCGCGAGCAACTCGCCAGGCAGAGCAAGCCCTTGAACCTGGTGCGGCTCCGCTGGACGGAGGGCAAAATCGCCCTGGGGCTGGGCCGGACGGCCGAAGCCGAGGAGGACTTCCGCGAGGTCCGGCAGGGTTTCCTGGAGCGTGCTATGGGCTACGACGCGGCCCTCGTCTCCCTGGATCTGGCCATTCTCTATGCGCGCGAGCACCGCATCTCGGAGCTGAAGCGGCTGGCGGCCGAGATGGCACCCATCTTCGAGTCTCGCGATGTCCGCCGCGAGACTTTGGCCGCTCTCGTCATGTTCCAAAATGCCTGCGACGAGGAACGGATGACGGTCGAGTTGGCGACACAGCTCGCTCTCGAGCTCCGGCGCCGCCAGCACGGGGCGCCTTCCTTGAGCGCTTAGCGTCGACCCGCCGGCACCCCGTCCGCGGGAGACGAGACCGCCGGGGCCGAGGCGACGGGTGTGGGCGTGGCTGCAGGCGGCGGCTCGGGGACGGTGATGCCTAACAGGCCGAAGATCCTTTCCACGTACTGCTGAGTCTCAGGGTAGGGCGGGATGCCTCCGAAGCGGTCCACGGCCCCTTCGCCGGCGTTGTAGGCGGCCAGGCTCTTCTGAATATCGCCGCCGAAGCGCTCCGTCAGCCATTTCAGGTACTTCACGCCCGCTTCCAGGTTCTTCGTCGGATTGAACAGGTCCCGCTTGCGGTTCACTCCGAAGCGGCGGGCGGTCGCCGGCAGGAGCTGCATGAGACCGCGGGCCCCCTTGCGGGAGACGGCCCGGGGATTGAAGGCGGATTCGACGTGGATGAGGGCCGCGACGAGCTGCGGATTGATGGCGTGGCGGACGGCGATGTCGTAAATGATCTGGCCGTAAGGAGACCGCGGCGCTCCGAGGGTCTTGTTGACCTCGATCAGCATGTCCGCCGCCTTCCGCAACTGCTCGAACCTGTCGGCGGTGGAGGGTGCGGCGGGAGGTACTGGCACGGCGGACGTTGCAGGGGCCGGAGCGGCAGGCGGAGGGACGGAAACAGGGGCGGCGGCATGAGGCTTCGGCGCCTCGGGGACCGTCGCGGGCTTCAGCGCTTCGGGCACCGCCGGCTTCGTCGTTTCAGCCGGTGCCTGCGGTTTGAGCTCCGATCGTGGTTCTTGTTTTGCATCTTCAACGACTGCCGGAAACGTGAGCACGCCCTTCCCGGCAAGCGCTGGCAAGCTGGAAGCCAGGCTGGAGGCGGGATTGGCAAGAGCAGCTTGGAGGGGCGGTAACGGGGCCGCGGTGGCTGCGGTGGCTATTGAGGAGAGAGCGAGACCGAACAGGCTGATGTAGAGAGGGCGAAGGCTCCTTGCGAAGCGGCGGGTCGGAGTGACGATGACAGATCGATGAAGCTTCCTCTGCACGCATGCCTCCCGTCTGGGTTGCTTGTGCCTGGACGAGCAGGCGAATCTGCTCCTGGCCTTATGTGGTGCCGGCTTGGGCAGCGCATTGATACACAACCCCAACCAGGCGTGTCAACCTTCCGCCTGACTGCCGACTCAAAATTGTCACATCGGCATAGCGCGTAGAATTATCGCAGGCTGTCATGCTACTTTGGCCTAGGTCGCACGATCCCGAGCACAGCCGCGGCGACCCTGCAAATCACAGCCAACGAGGTCCAGGCGATGAGGTCGAAACGACTACGGAGATCCAGCTATCCGCGCCCGCGGCGCTCTCCGGGCCTTCTCTGGATATTGCTGAGCCTTTTGACTTTGGGACTGGCGGCCCTGCTCGCAGCGGCAGGCCGGCGCGCGCTCTTCGAGGACTTCGCGCCGGAGCCGCCGCGACGCCGGGAGCCCGAGCCCGAGGACGACGCCACTCCCGAGGTCGAGGGAGAGGCGCTTTGGCTCTGTGGTCCGGCCGGCAATCTCTACATCCGGGATGGCGGCGCCGACGAGCACCCCGAAGCGCTTCCGGTCCTCTTCCTTCACAGCCTGGGCGGCAACGGCGGCCAGTGGGCCCTGCAACTCGACCACGTGCGCCGGCACCGGCGGGGGGTGGCCCTCGACTTTCGCGGTCACGGCGAATCCGATCCAGCGGAGGACGGTGACTACTCCGTCGCGGGCCTGGCGAGCGACGTGGCGGCGGTGGCCGACCAGCTCAGCCTGCGCCGCTTCTTCCTCGTCGGCCACAGCCTGGGCGCTTCGGCGGCGATCGAATTCGCTGGCCAACACCCCGAGCGGGTTGCCGGTCTCCTCCTGGTGGACCCCAGCGGCGACCTCACCCGGCTGCCGAAGAAAGAGTCCCAGCCCTTCCTCGCGTCCCTGCGCGCCGATCCCCTGGCGGAGCTCGAATCCTATTTCCGCCAGCTCATGGTGGGTGGCGACCCCGACGCCGCCAGTTGGGTGCTGGAGGATCTCCGCCAGACCCACGAGGCCGCCGTGACCAAGGCCGCCGAGGAATCGTTGCGTTACGGACCCCTCGCCGCCCTGGGTCGCTACAAAGGCCCCAAGCTCTCCATCGTCAGCCCCATGAACCGGCTCCCCTCCAGCCTCCACACCCTCCTGCCGGACCTCCCCACCCACCTGATGACCGGCACCGGCCACTGGATGATGATGGACCGCCCCGAGGCGTTCAACCAATTGCTGGACGGGTTCATCGGCGAGGTGGAGGGGAAGGGCTAGAGGCCGGCTCAGCGAGCCACGTCATGCCCAGGTCGGCCCGCATCGTCATTTCGCGCTTCGGCGGACCCGAGGTCCTCGAGATCGTCGAGGACGAGCTGCGGGACCCACGAGAAGGCGAGGTGCGGATCCGGGTGCTCGCCGCCGGCGTCTCCTGGGTGGAGCGGATGATGCGCCGCGGCTCCTATCCCGGACAGCCGAAGCCGCCGTTCACGCCAGGCATCGCTTCTTGGTTTTCTTCACGAAAAAGGGTTCTCGATCCGAAGATCGCCGATGACCCGGCCATGCTGCAGATCCTCGGTGAGGAGGCGCTGGCAGCGGGCCCTGAGAGCCGCTTGAATGATGAGGGCATCCCAGAAGGAGACCTGCAACTGCTTTCCGAGAGAGATCGCCCCCAGGATAAGCGAGACGTCGACTTGGACCACAGGCAGCCGACTCAGGCTTTCGGTCGCCTGAAGGGCCTCTTCATGAGAAAGCCCTCGAGCAAACTTGCGCGAGACGTTAACATAGAACTCCTGGAGGACTTGCGTGCTCAGAAAAGCGTTGCCTGGACCGCCATGCTCTTCCAAAAGAGCCTTTGCCTTGTCTTGCTTTTGGGGAGAATCTGAGTCGTACAGGTAGACGAGAACATTGGTATCGAAGAAGACGCTACCGTTCATGCAGCTCCTCGCGCGTCCACCGGCGTCCCCCGCTCCCACTGGTCGTCTTTTGGGAGAGCTCCAGCACCGTCTTTACGGCCTGCTCGCGGTCCTCTCGGCTGCCAGAGTACGCTTCCAGGTAGCTCCGCAGCAACGCGTCCACCGAGGTGCCTTCCTCCGAGGCCTTCGAGCGAGCCCGCTCCAGGGTGGCCTCATCCAATGTGATCGTCAGGTGCGCCATCCAATGAGTCTAGCACGCACCGAAGTGCCGGCCGATCTCCTGGTAGCCAGGAAACGAGGACGCCCCGGCCGCGATCCGGGCCGCCTCATCCGGAATCCCCGACGCGACCGTATTGGGGATGAGGTACAATCCGACCTTTAACCGCAAAGGAGATTCGTCGATGAAGAAGATCCTCTTGGGAGGAATGGTGCTTGCCCTGGCTGCGACGACCGCTGTGAGCGCGCAGATCCCGGCGCTTCACGCTCGCGCCGAGGAGTTCAAGGCGGCGTGGGATCACGCCGATGCTAAGGCGCTCGCTGCGCTGTGGACCCCAAACGGCGACCTGATCAACCCGTTCGGGCGCGTCGCCAAGGGACGGGCCGAGATCGAGAAGCTCTTTCACGACGAGCTGAATTCGCTCACCAAGGGCACAACGTTCAACATCGGCTCCGACTCGGCCCGCGAGATCGCGCCCGACGTCGCCGTCGCCGATTGGGACGTCGAGATCGCCGGCATGAAGGGGCCGGACGGCGCGGCCATGCCGCCTCTCAAGCACCACGTCACGGTCGTCTGGGTGAAGCGCGACGGGAAATGGTGGGCGGCTGCCGCCCGGCCGGTGGTCTATCCGCCGCCGCCCGGCGGGCCGAAGTAATAGTCCTATCTAGCCCGGAAGCCCCGAGGACTGCTCCTCGGGGCTTCAAATTCCAGGTCGATCACCCCGTGTCTCGTAGGCTTTCGACGTCATGGCACGCCTCCCGACGCCAGCATCGATTGGAGGCCCTGAGCGAGCCTTTGCAGCGAGGGGCAGTGTTCGAGAGCCATGGTCAGGTCGACCTTGTCCGCGAAGGCCGGTTGGTCGTCCACCTCAAGGTATCGCCGGGTTCCCTCCATGTTGCTGGTCAACCGCTCCTTGGCTCCTCGGATCGCCTCCGGATTCGGAGGGCTGGTGGCATTGGCACGGATCGCATGCACTCCCCGCAGCGATTCTTTGGCGCCGAGAAACCAGGCTTCAAGCTCGCGGGTCGCGGCGGCCACGACCACGGGGAGCGCGGTGGCTTTCGCGCATTCGGCCCGCACCGCCGCCTCAAGAGCCCACGGATCGTCATCGTCAGCGTCGAGCACGACGACGATCCCGGTCACCTGCAGCCGGGTTCTCAAGCCTTGCAGAACGGCCCGTTCGATCTCCCCGCCCTGCAGGATCCGGGTGCGATGAACCCGAAACGGTTTCGCTACAAGGACATGGGGATGGCCCAGATGGGAGAGAAGCCGCCGTAACAGGACCGGCAGCCCCACGACTTCGGATTGTCCTTCGACCAGGGGAAGGAGGGTAGGCAGCACGGCCTAGGATGGAACCGGAAGAGGAGAAAAGAGATCGAGCCCCTCGGCGGCCGCGACCGCCTGGTCCGCGTCCTCGTCGAGCTCATTGATCCGCAGCAGCTCGCCCGGGGTGTAGAGACGATCTCGGATTGCCTGCCGGCTCGCCTTCGAGAGCGGAGCCACGATCGTCCGCCCGTGCCGCTGGGTGACCACCCGGATCTGCTCGTCTGAAAGCTCTTTGGCATCGAGGATGTCGGGGCTGTGAGTGGTGATCAGCACCTGCCGGTCGTGCGCTGCGTCCAAGAGGATCTCGGTGACGAGTTGGGCCACCGCCGGGTGCACCGTCGCCTCCGGCTCTTCGACGATGAGGAGGGAGGGGTGGCTCGGCTGGTAGACTGCGAGAAGCAGGCCCAGAAGGCGTAGAGTGCCGTCGGACATTGAAGAGCCTGAAAACGAGCCCGACCTCTCGCGGCCGACGTCTTTTCTGAACCGCAAGCTCAGCCACTTGCCGTCGCTTTCATCAACCTCTACCGAAGTGATTCCCTCCACGGCCTGGCCCAGGAGCCGGACGATGCGGCCATGGTCCTCCGGCGACCTCTCAATCACGGCCTTGAGCACGGAAGCGGCGTTGCCTCCTTCCCGCTCCAAAGACATCCCAGAGTCTGCCGTGCGGAGGAGCCCCTTGACCTCTTTCGGCAAGATCGAGTAAGCGCAGATCGAGCTCAGGAGGTCATAAACCGGGCGGAATTCCTCCGTGGCCGAAGCCGCAAAGAGCGCCAGCCGGTCGGGGACAAGCTGGGAGCGGATGCCGGGGATCTCGCGCACGAAGTGCCCTTCGGCCACTTCGAAAACCGCCTCCGGTCTCGAAGCCCTCTCAACGCGGCAACGCTCGCGGGACACCGTGGGTGGAGAGCCGAGCTCGACTCGGAGCTCGACCGCGTAATCGGCTCGCGAGCCGTCCGGCAGGTCGAGCTCCACCCGCAATCCCAGCATAGGCTTTCCCCAACTCCATTCCACCCATTCCGGCAAGAGAAAGGAACGATACCGCAGCGCCTGTTCAATACCCGCGCTGACAATCTGCTGGAGAAAAGTAAGCGCCTCGACGAAATTGCTTTTTCCTGCTCCGTTCGGTCCCACGAGCACGGTGAGGGGCGCGAGCTCCACCACGGCGCGCTCGATGCTCTTGAAGTTCTGGATCTGGACCTGACGGATGCCGGGAATCATCGGGTCGTATCGTATCCCAATCCTTCGGGAGAAGAGGGCCGGGTGATGAGGGTCCCACCCCGCCCCCCGGGGTGGTCCCCACCCGTCCGCCTTCTGCTACCATCCGGAATTGCTGTAAACGGTTTCATGGTAAAATAGCCATGGTCCCTTTCCGACATTGCAATTCCTTCCGATCGGTCCCAGGAGGTCCCCCATGCCGAGACACTTGCTCAAGATAGTGCTTCTCCTTTCCCTTCTCGTCGCAGCTCTCGTTGCAGCCCCGGCGCTCGCCAATACGCCGGCGCCGCAGACCGTCACCATCGCCGGCGACCTGCAGTCCGAGCTGGGCTGCGCCAACGACTGGATGCCCGATTGCGCGGCCACGCACCTGAGCTACGACGCCGTGGGCGACGTCTGGCGGGGGACGTTCAACGTTCCGGCCGGCAATTGGCAGTACAAGGCGGCGCTCAACGATTCGTGGACGGAGAACTACGGCGCCAACGCACAGAACAACGGCGGCAATATCTCTCTGAATCTCGCCACTGCCGCCAGCGTCAAGTTCTACTACTCGCACGGCACCCACTGGATCACCAGCAACCAGAACGCGGTCATCGCCTCCGCCCCCGGCAGCTACCAGCACTTCCTGGGCTGCTCCGGCGACTGGCAGCCGGACTGCCTGCGCGCCTGGCTGCAGGACCCGGACGGCGACGGCACCTACACCTTCTCCACGAGCTCCATCCCCGCCGGCAATTACGAGGTGAAGGCCGCCATCAACGAGAGCTGGGACCTGAACTACGGCGCCGGCGGCATTCAGAACGGCGCCAACATCCCGTTCACCGTGGCTTCAGATTGCGCCTTGACGGTGTTCACCTACGACTCCACGACGCACATCCTCTCCGTCTCCGCGGGTTCGGGCGGCGGCAGCCAGCCGGCCCACGTCACCATCCCCGGCAGCTTCCAGTCCGAAGTGGGTTGCGCGGACGACTGGCAGCCGGACTGCGCCAATACCCATCTGACCTACGACTCGACGGACGGCATCTGGCAGGGGACGTTCAACATCCCGGCCGGCTCCTGGGAGTACAAGGCGGCCATCAACGACGCCTGGGACGAGAACTACGGCGCCAACGCCACGCCGAACGGCGCCAACATCGGCCTCAACCTCGCCTCGCCCACGGCGGTGAAGTTCTATTACGATCACGCGACGCACTGGGTGACCAGCAACAAGAACGCGGTCATCGCCACCGTGCCCGGCAGCTTCCAGCACTTCCTGGGCTGCTCGGACGACTGGCAGCCGGACTGCCTGCGCTCCTGGCTGGAGGATCCGGACGGCGACGGCACCTACACTTTCTCGACTCATGTCATTCCGCCCGGCAACTACGAGGCCAAGGTCGCCATCAATGAGAGCTGGGACGAAAACTACGGCGCCGGCGGCGTGCCCAACGGCCCCAACATCGCCTTCTCGGTGCCGCAGGCCTGCGTCGAGATGTTCTTCTCCTACAACTCCTCCACCCACGTCCTCACCGTGAGCGCCAACGGAGCCCCCAAGGGGAACATCGCCCGCGCTCAAGGCTACTGGGTCACGGCGGACACCATCGCCTGGAACCCGGGCGCCGTGTCGGCGAGCTGGAACGTCTCGCTCCACTACGACGCCAACGGCGGCCTCACCCTCGATCAGGGCGGCGTCACCGGCGGCACCACGATCCCGCTGACTTGGGATCCGGCGGGCCTCTCGGCCGCCGTGCAGGCAAAGTTCCCGCAGATTGCGGGCTTCAAGGCCTTCCACGTGCCGGCGAACCGGCTGGCCGAGGTGCCCACCGCCCTCAAGGACCAGATCGCAGTGGACGCCAAGGACGCCGGCAACTCCTTGCAGGACGCCACCGGCCTCCAGATCCAGGGCGTGCTCGACGACCTCTACACCTACAACGGCTCCCTGGGCGCGACCTTCGGCGCCGGCAACGCGCCGACGCTGCGCGTCTGGGCGCCCACGGCCCGGTCGGTCAACCTCCGGCTGTTCGCGGACTCGAACCCCGCCACCCCCTCCACGGTGCAGCCCATGACCCTGGACCCGGCCACCGGCGTCTGGAGCGTCACCGGTACGTCGAGCTGGTACGGCAAGTACTACCTCTACGAAGTCAGCGTCTTCGTCCGCTCCACGGGCCACGTGGAGACGAACCTGGTCACCGATCCCTACTCGGTGAGCCTGGCGATGAACAGCCAGCGCAGCCAGCTCGTCAGCCTCGCCGACGCGGCCTACAAGCCCGCCGGCTGGGACGGTCTGCAGAAACCGCGGCTCGACGCTCCCGAGGACATCGTCCTCTACGAGCTCCACGTCCGCGACTTCAGCGCCAACGACCCCAGCGTGCCCGCCAACCTCAAGGGCACCTTCAAGGCCTTCACGCTCAATTCCAACGGCATGAACCACCTGCGCTCGCTGGCACTGGCCGGCCTGACGCACGTCCACATCCTGCCGTCGTTCGACATCTCCTCTGTCAACGAGGACAAGTCGACCTGGCAGAGCCCGGCGGGCGACCTCTCGACCTTCGCGCCCGACTCCACCGAGCAGCAGGCCCGGGTGCAGGCCGTGGCCAATACCGACGGCTTCAACTGGGGCTACGACCCGTGGCACTACACGGTGCCCGAGGGGAGCTACTCCACCAACCCCGACGGCCCCACCCGCATCCTCGAGTTCCGGCAGATGGTGCAGTCGCTCAACCAGAGCGGCCTGCGGCTGGTGATGGACGTGGTCTACAACCACACCACCGCCGCCGGGCAGAACGACCACTCGGTGCTCGACAGGATCGTCCCCGGCTACTACTACCGCCTCAACAGCGACGGCAACATCACCACCAGCTCCTGCTGCCAGGACACGGCCGCCGAATTCAACATGATGGAGAAGCTCCTCATCGACTCGGTGCTGACCTGGGCGAAGTCCTACAAGGTGGACGGCTTCCGCTTCGACCTCATGAGCTTCCACATGAAGCGCAACATGCTGAAGCTGCGCTCGGCCCTCGACGCCCTGACGCCCGCCACCGACGGCGTGGACGGCAAGAAGGTCTACCTCTACGGCGAGGGCTGGAACTTCGGCGAGCCGGGCAACAACGGCCGCGGCGTCAACGCCACGCAGGCCAACATGGCCGGCACGGGCATCGGCACCTTCAGCGACCGTCTGCGCGACGGCGTGCGCGGCGGCGGCCCCTTCAGCGGCCTCCAGGAGCAGGGCTTCCTCACCGGCCTCTCCTACGACCCGAACGCCACCAACCAGGGCTCCGCGGCGGACCAGCTCAACAAGCTGCTGCTGGAGACCGACTGGGTGAAAACCGGCCTGGCCGGCGGCCTCGCCAATTTCCAGCTCGTGGACCGCAACGGCAACCTGGTGAATTCGAGCCAGATCGACTACAACGGCCAGCCCTCCGGCTACACCGCCGATCCGCAGGAGGTCATCAGCTACATCGAGGCGCACGACAACGAGACGCTGTTCGACACCATCCAGGAGAAGGCCGCCCTCGCCGACACCATGGCCGACCGGGTGCGGATGCAGAACCTCGGCATGAGCATCCTCGCCTTCGGGCAGGGCATCCCCTTCTACCACGCGGGCGTCGAGCTGCTGCGCTCCAAGTCCATGGACCGCAACAGTTACAACTCCGGCGACTGGTTCAACAGGCTCGACTTCACCTACAACTCCGACAACTGGGGCGTCGGCCTGCCGCAGGCGGGGGACAACCAGTCCAACTGGCCCATCCTGCAGCCGCTGCTGGCCAACCCGGCCTTGAAGCCCGGGCGCACCGACATCCTCACCGCCTACACCCACTTCCTGGAGACGCTGGCCATCCGCCGCAGCACGCCGCTCTTCCGGTTGCGCACGGGCGACGACGTGAAGAACCGGGTGCGCTTCTACAACGCCGGCCCCAGCCAGATCCCCGGCCTCATCGTGATGAGCGTCGCGGACCCGAACGGCAACGTCGACCGCGCGCACAACCTGCTGGCGGTGGTGATCAACGCCAACAAGACGGCCAGGACCTACGCCGACGCCGCCTTCACCGGCAAGGCGCTCAAGCTCCACCCCTTCCAGCAGATCTCGCTCGACGCGGCCGAGCGCTCCGCCACCTTCACGAGCGGCACGGGCTCCTTCACCGTGCCGGCCCGCACGGCGTCGGTGTTCTGGGCCAACCGGCCGGCGGCGGACCAGATCGGCCTGCTCATTCAGGACGTCACCAACCTGGTCGCCGCGGGCAAGCTCAGCAGCGGGCGGGGCAACGCCCTCAAGGCGAAGCTCCAGGCCGCCCAGCAGCAGGCGCAAGCCGGCCACGCCACCCCGGCCTCCGGCCAGCTCCTGGCCTTCATCAACCAGGTGCAGGTCTTCGCCAGCCAGGGCTTCCTGCCGCAGAGCGACGCGGACGCGCTGGTGACGAACGCGTATACGGCGATTGCGGGGCTGTTCCTGTAGGACGGAATTTTCAGCGGACCGCCGCTCCCTTGAGGGGGCGGCCCTTCGCTACGGGAAACAACGAAACAATTGGAGCTTTCAGGCCGCGCGAGACAGCAGACGCCGCATGGTCTCGGGCTCGCGTTCGATCGCCCGCAGCAACGTGCGGGCCGGTGCGTCTGGGGTGCTGCGGTGCTGCTCCCAATCCCGCAGGGTGCTGACAGGTAGCCCGAAGGCTTCCGCAAACTCGACCTGGGTCATGCCGAGCCGCTGCCGCAAGGCCTTCACAGGGGAGACCCGGCGCATCTTTGCCAAGGACTCCGCGTCGAGCGGCTGGGCATCGGGATCGGAGAGAGCCGCCGCCAGCACCTCTTCATCCGTCATTGCGCTCACCCGCGTCCAATCGGTCTCGCCGCGAGGCAGCTCCTCACCAGGCTTTATGGTCACCCGCGTAGTACCTGTCTTGCTCATGTCGCGTCGCCCTCCGGGCAGAGATGATCCGGCAAGTCTTCTCATCGCGCAGAGTCACGACGACGAAAAGGACATTGCGGACGGCCATCCCGAGGACCCGTATTCGTTCTTCCCCAGACTCGAACCGACTATCGATCTCCTCCAGCCGGTTCGGATCCTCAAGCGCCGCGATGGAATCCGTTAAGTCGATGCCGTGCTTGCGGAGATTCTTGGCAGCCTTCGCGGCATCCCACTCGTAATCCATCCTCGGTCAAGCTACTGGTTACCCGTAGTTTTGTCAACCCTTGACGCCGCCTTCCTTGCACACGCCCCCCAACACTTTCCCCTCGCCGCGCGTTTACCGGTTGTGAACATGCCCATCACCACGAGGGCGATCTTGGACAGCCCCCAAACCCAGACCGCCACCGACCGCCTGGCCCGTCTGTTCGACGCCCATCACGAACGCCTGTTCCGGCTGGCCCGGCGGCTGTCGTCCGATCGCGAAGAGGCGCGGGACCTCGTCCAGGAGGCCTTCCTCCGCGCCGCCCGCAACCCCAAGGCGGTGCCGGAGGGAGACCAGCCGGAAGAGGCGTGGCTGGTGCGGACGCTGGTCAATCTCTGCCGCGACCGCTTCCGGCGGCTCGGCGTGAGGTCGCGGGCGGCCTCCGAGATCCGCCGGGAGCCCGTCTCCGCTCACCCGGAGGAGGCGGCCGTGGCCCGGGCCACGGTGACTGCGGCCCTGGCCCGCCTCTCCCCGCGACGCCGCGCGGTGGTGGTGCTTCACGAGCTCGAAGGCGCCGCCGTGCGCGAGGTGGCCCGCCTGTTGGGAGTCGCCGAAGTGACGGTGCGCTGGCACCTGCTGGCCGCCCGGCGCGATCTCGCGAGCCTGTTGCTGAAGGAGGACCCGAAACCATGAACGCCAATTCCAATCCCGACCGCTTGCGCCAGGTTCTACGACAGGGAGATCCCGCAGCCCAGGAGCCCGGCTTGACCGCGGACGAAGTCCACGCCATGCGCCGGGCGGTGCTGGCGGCGATCCCGGAGCCGCGGCGCCAGGTTCTTGGATTGCTTGGATTCCCTGGGGTCGCACTGGCAACGGCGGCGGCGCTCGTCCTGGCCTTGGCCGTCGCCTTCGGCCCCTGGCACCGGACGCCGGCCCCCTCCCGTCCGGCGCCGGTCAGGGTGGCCGCCGTTCCCAATCCCGCGGTGACGCCGTCCGTTCCTCCGGCGACGGCGCCGGTACCCGTGAAGACTTCCAGGCCGGCGCATCGCCGTCCGGTGCGGGCGCTCAAGTCCTTGCCGGTACGCCAGGACGACGCCCCGCTGCTCAGGGCTTCGCTGCCGGTGCGGGAGATCCAGTTCTCGACCCCCGGCGGCACCCGCGTCATCTGGGAGCTGAACACGGGAGTCGCCAGATAGTCTGACCCGGCTGTCTCAGGATGGCCTCAAGGAGATGAAAATCATGAAGAGCTCGTGTATCCGCCCGATCGTCCTCACCCTCCTGCTCGTGCTGACGGCGGTGCCGCTGACGGCCAAGGCGGCTCAGGAGGCTCCAACCCCGCCTCCGCTCCCGGTGGCCCTCACGGACAGCCGGTTCGAGATCCGCTTCCTGGACCTGCACACGGCCGAGCAGCTCGCCTGGGATCAATGCCCGGAGAAGGAACGCTGCCGGATCTCTGCCTCCGCGTTCGTCAACGACTCCACGGTGAAGTGGGTCGGCGACTCCTCCCTCAAGGGCTTTCTCGAAGTGAGGTCCGATTCCGCCACCCACGAGCGGATCGCCCGCGCGCTGGCCAAGGCCGACGCCACTCCGGTCACCCAGAGCTTCCAGCTCCTGCTGCTCGCCGCCAGCACGCACGGCGGCGCCGGCGGGCCGGACGTGCCCGCGAGTGCCCAGAAGGCCCTCGCCGACTTGCGCGGCTTCCTCCCCTACAAGAGCTATCAACTGCTCGACTCGACCTGGCTGCGCGCCACGCAGGACAGGCCCACCGAGGGCCGGGTGGTGGGCCGGCCGAATTCGGCGTACGCGGTGAAGATGCGGTTCCGCGTCACCGGCAGCGAGCAGATGTTCCTCGACGCCTTCGAGCTCTCCGCCGAGAACCCCGCGCCTCACGTACCTCGCGACCTCATCAGCACCTCCTTCTCGCTCAAGAAGGGAGAGACCATCGTGGTCGGCACCTCCAAGCTCGACGGCTCGGACGACGCCCTCGTCGTCCTCCTCACCGCGGTGCCCCAGGGCTGATCCAGTGCCGGAGGAGGGAGGTCGCATGAAGTCTCTGAAGACGATGATTCTCGGTTTGCTGTTCTTGGCTCCGGCCGTGTCCGCGGAGACCTATTCGATCCTGGGCCATTGGGAAGGCGCCGTGGCGCGGCTCGGGTCCGTGCAGCCCATCCAGGTCGACTTCCGCGAGCAGGACGGGAAGCTCGCCGCCACGGCGGACGTGCCGGAGCGGGGCCTCGCCGGCATGCCGGCCGAGACGGTCGAGTACACGCCGCCAGCTCTGCATCTGAAATTCCTCTATGGTGACGCCACTCTGCGGGTGGACGCCGAGACGGAGGAGATGACCGGCGTCATCCCGGCCTGGCAGCCCGAGGTGCGGGTCCACCTCAAGCGGGCCGAGGCCCCGGCTCCCGATTTCCGGGAAGAGGAGGTCCACTTCCCCAGCGGATCGCTCTCGCTGACCGGCACCCTGGTGCAGCCGCTGTTGCCTGGTCAATCGCCGGGTCGATCGCCCGGTCCCCATCCGGCCCTCGTGCTGGTCCAAGGCTCCGCCTGGAACACGCGCACCGAGCCCCGCTATCGCTCCCAGGCCATCTTCTTCGCCCGCCACGGTTTCTCGGCCTTGATCTACGACAAGCGGCCCGGCTTCGAAAACGCCACCTTCAATGATCTCGCGGACGACGCGGCGGCGGCCGTGCGCTACCTGAAGACGCGGAAGGACGTGGAGGCCGGCCACGTCGGAATGGCCGGCTACAGCCAGGGCGGTTGGATTGCGCCGCTCGCGGCCAGCCGGGTGGAAGGAGTGGCCTTCCTCGTCCTCCACGTTGCGCCCGCGGTGAGCGTCGAAGAGCAGGAGATCGAGCGCGTGCGCTTTGGGATGGCTGCGGACGGATTTTCGGAAGAAGACGTCGCCCGCGCCGTGGCCTACACGCGGAAGGTGTTCGACACCGCCTATCGCGGAGCGGACTGGGCCGCGCTCGCCGCCGCCACGGAGAAGGCGAAGGGGACGAAATGGGGCGAGCAGGTGCAACTCGCCACCTCGCCCGCCGATCTGGATGGCTGGCGGCACCAGCGCTACGATCCCGCCGAGACCTTGCGACACACCACGATCCCCGTGCTCGCCCTCTACGGCGCCATCGACACCCTGGTGCCGCCTTCCGAGAACGCCGAGCGCATGCGCGGCTTCCTCACCGAGGCGGGAAACAAGGACGTTGAGATCCACATCTTCCCTCGCGCCAGCCACAACCTCGAATGGTTCGGCGACCTCCGCACCGGCACCTGGAGCTGGCCCGAAGGCTACTGGGTCTGGGCCAAGAAGGCGCCCGGCTATGCGGAGACGGTGATCGGCTGGCTGCGGGGGCGCCTGGACCGTCCGTGAACGAGCCTGTGGTAGTCTCGACTTTTAGCGAAACAAGGAGATCTATGCTACTACCAACTCTGGTGAAACAACTCATTGGCAACCGGCCGTTCTTTCTTGCCTCCGCTGCCGTGCTCCTCCTGGCCAATAATGCGGCGAAGGCTGAAGACCGCAAGAGCGACGACGCTCTGAAGCCGGCATGGGATTGGACCGTGGATGAGCGCCTGGTGACGAGATTCTCCCCCCAGGCCATGGCAGCCCGTGCTGCCCAGCACGCAGCCGAGGAGAGAGCTTTTCTTAGTCGGTTTCCTGAGGCAGCGGATGACTATCCTGAAACCAAAGGCACTGGCTCTCCTCAGCAAGTCACCGATTCAATCGACGGCGACAAGACTCCAGAGCTCTTCCTCCCGTTCGAGCTCTTCGATCACCTCCTCAACATGGGGCTTACGTCAGGCGCCAATCTTGAATCGCGAACGATCATCGAACAGCGGGCAGTCGCGCTCGGATTCGGCCGCGACCTGTGGAAGCGGCTTGCAATAGCGACTGCTCCCTACCTGGAGCTTCAGCGCGAAGATGAACGCCGAGCCAAGGCGCAGCTTACTCACTCCCTGCCAGTAGAAGGGTTTGCGATGGATAACGACGCCATTCACTATTGTCGCGTCAGGGCGCAGGCTCTAGCGGCAGCCAAGGCCGAATTTGGAACGACACCCTTCCTTCGTCTCTTGTACCTTGGCGTAACGCCCGGTCACTCCAGATCCTACATTGTGAAGGATGGGCTTGCCGCTCACCTGCGATTTATTGAGGGAGGTTGCCGATGAGGGCTCGATTTCACCTCGGCCTGTATATTTCTCTAGCATTTTTTCCCGCCCGGATTCTGAGCGCTCAGGATTTTGACAAGGATCTGCAACTGCACGCATTTCTCGCCATCTTCAATCCAATCGTTCACTCGTTCGCAAAAGCGACTCTCTTCGATGCTCAAGGGCGCAGAGTCTACAAGCCCGATGAGCCCATTGGGCGTATGGAAAGCAAGCTCCGATATCTCCATAGTAATAGAATTTATCGTACGGCGAGGACCAATATGGATAATATCCTTTTCCGTAAAAGTCGCTGTCGGGTAGCGATCTGCCCTGAATGCTTCACGTGAGGGCCTGTCTTGAAGTGATTTTAGGGACGCAATAAGACGCTGCCCGTTCTCGCGGAAATTGGCCGCTGCGTCAGGAGGAAAATGAAGGTGCGTTTCAGAAGCGTCGTCCATGACCGTTCCTCGCGATTGCGGTCCAAGCTCTGGTATCATATCATCTGCCGACGGTTTCTTCTCCTTACACCTCTTGCTCTCCTCTCCGCAAGCCGACAGCAAGCGGTGGTGGCGGTCAGCGCCAGGAGCGATGGCACATAATGATGGCGGGAGGTTTGCCATGGCATCCAAGGCCTACAAATTTCATCTTCCCCTTCCTCAAGAGCTGCACGAGATGCTTCGCGCGGAGGCCGAGGCTTCCGGTGAACCGGTTACGTCGGTCGCGCGGAGTGCGCTCAATGATTGGCTGAAAAGACGCAGGAAGGAGAGGCGGAGTGCAGAGATCGCGGGCTACGCGAGAGAACACGCGGGCACGAACCTCGATTTGGACCGGGATCTCGAGGCGGCTGGAATTGAGGTCATGGAGGCCGAGAGTTGAAACGAGGCGATCTCGTTGGACGAAGCTCCGCCCGCGGTTCGGCTCCGAGTAGCACAGGGCACCGGAAACAGCGACTTCCTCGACCCACAGCCACCGCGCCCGCCGCCGTCTCTACCCTGTTGTGCCTGGCCGGTGTGCTAAGATGTTTCCAGAGGAGGATGCCCATGGTCGAATCCGTGTCTATCCGAGCCGTCGTCTTCCAGGACGGAGGAAGGTGGATCGCCCAGTGCCTCGAATACGACCTCTGCACATCGGCCAAGGATCGCAAAGAGCTTACTCGTAAGCTTGCCTCCCAGTTGCGTCTGCAACTCATGCTCGATCTCGCCAGGGGTGAGAAGCCGTTCGAGGCCCTTCCTCGGGCCCCGCAAAGATTCTGGGAAATGTACTCAGGCAGCACGCCCGAGAAGGTGGTGCAGATTCGCGGGCCTTGGCTGGATAGTCTTTTCCGGATTTGGCATGGGCGCTCCCAGGTTCAAGCAAACATCGCTCTGGCTACAGCCTAGTCCTCCGGGGCGTCGAGCCCTAGCAACACAATCCAGTGTTCGCGGTGAAGCCCGCGACAAATACTCTCTTGCTCTACGGGACTGAGGATCTCTTTCTTGTGCGTCTTGCCCAGAGAGTACCTGCTCCCGGTCTCTGTATCTTCCAGGTAGAGCCCATAGAACGGCGTCCACCGGATCCGAATCCGGACGCCCGTCAAGTGGTCGATTTCCCTGGTGAGCTGCTCAACGGTGCGCTCATGGCTCATCTCGGTCTCTCCGCGGCCGGCGGCAATTTTCCTTCCGAGAGAAGGGTCGGGACTTTCGGAGGGAACATGGTATCGCGAATCGGTCGCCAGGCTTCGAGGGTAACCTGAGTGAGCGGTGCCCCCTGAAAAGGCTGAAAGATGCTGCCAGAACGAACCCGGGGGCCTTGCGGCCCCCGGGGTGCTCAGGGTGAGGTCCTGCCGTCACGCGCTACTTGGCGGTGGTGGTGGTGGCAGGCGGGGTGTCGGTGGCCGCCGCGGGCTGCTGCTTGCGGCGGATGGTCCGCGGGCGGGGGTTGATGCCGAACTGGCCGAGCTGATCGCTGGTGAAACCGAATGTCCCACGCAGGTGCGAGGCGATCCGGCGCCGCAGGTTCTCTCCCTGCTTCTCGATGTCGTGGCGCTGCTTGGTGAGGTCCCTGGCCTGGCTTCTGGCAAGCTCCATACGGGTGTCCAGCGACCGCGCGTCCGGAATCAGCGCATCGAGCTCGGTCAGTAGAGGCTGAACCTGGGGCATGTCCGCCAGGTGAGGCTTGACGCTTTCGCTGGTCAGGCCCCAGCTCGTGATCCTGTTGGAAAACTCCTGGGCATTACGCATGTTCTTCTCCTTTCAAGTGGATAGTCCTGTCGCACTTCGGCAGAGCACGCCTCTGCGGTCCGTGCGACGTTTGTGCTTCGGTGCTTCTCCGGCCGGCTGATTTGTAGTATACCAGCCATACTGGAGATGTCAAGAGCTATTCGGAGACTTTTTAGGCCAAGTCTACGGGTAGGTGAGTGTCCGGAGATTTGAGGGACCGGCTGAACAAAGGCTCGGACGTCTTTGTGGGGGGTGGGAAGAGCTTCCAAGGAGTAAAATCGGCCCAGAGATCAATGCCGGTGGATCCCACAATGGGAAACCGCCGTCAACGATGCGCCAGGCCTCCAAACATTGGGAAAGCGTCACCAACAATGTGGCTGGGCTGGGAACAATGTCGTAGCTCTCCCAACATTGTTTCTGGAATCCCAACAATGTTGGGAAGGCTGGAACAATGTTGGGAGCGCCAGAACAATGTTGGGAGAGCCCCAACAATGTTGGGAGGGCCAGAACAATGTGAAAACGCTCCCAACATTGTTGGGGAGACTTTTGCGCTGCCGACCCCCTTCACTCCGACAGCCGGTTCTCGAACAGCCCGCCGTCGGCGGGGACAGCGTAGAGGTGGCCGCGCTGGGTGGGGTGGACCTGGACGTGGATGATGAATTTGCGGTAGTCGCCCCAGGGGGTGAAGTCGCCCGGTAAGAGCTCCCAGGTGGCGCCGCCGTCGTGGCTCCGGAGGACTCCCTCGCCAGCCGAGGCGTAGAGGTCCTGGGGCGCCGCGGGATCGGCCACGACGTTGCTCACGACCTCGCTTTGCGCGAAGGTGTGCACGGGCTGGAAGGTGGCGCCGCCGTCGTCGCTGCGGCGCAGCTCGGCGCCGTTGGCCGTCGCCTGCAGGACGAAGAGGCTCGCCGGCGAGCCGGGGACGAACGCGATGTCGGCGAAGCCGTCGAGGAGCTTCGTCCAGGTGTGCCCCGCGTCGGTGCTGTGGTAGATCACAGGATTCGCCGTTGGTGGGATGGGCACGGGGAGGGCGAAGGTCTCCAGGGCGCGCGCGATCACCCGCTCCGGCGCGAAGGGGTTCACCTCCAGGTCAACGATCTGCCGCGTGCCTCCTTGCGGGTGCTCGGGCGAGGCGGGGATGGAGTTGCTGAGCGTCGTCTGCCAGGTCGCGCCGTCGTCCTCGCTCACCTGAAGGCCCGGCAGGCCGCCGGCCAGGAGGATTCCGCCGGCGGCGATCTCGACGGTCGTCACCCCTCCGGAAAGGACCTGGCCGCCGGCGCCGTTCTCCGTCAGCAGGGCGAGGCCGCCCAGCGCGGTGATCCAGCGCGTGGTGGAGACCGGATCGAACGCCAGGTCGGAGACGTCGGCGAACAAATGCGGCAGGAGCTGGACGCCGAGGCGCTGAAACGTCTTCCCGCCGTCCATCGAGAGCAGCGTGCGGAAGTCGCAGGAATCGCGGATGCAGCCGGTGTACTGGCGCACGGCGACGAGCGACGGATCTTTCGGGTGGATGCGCAGCTCGGCGACGCCGAAGGCTTCGATGCCGGTCTTCGCCACCAGCTCGACGCTGCCGTGGTTCGCCGGAACGTAGTGGTAGAGGTCGGAGCCGGCGAGGAAATACGGCCCGCCCGGAGCCGCGACGAGCGCAGTCGGCGTGGGAACGGCCAGGATGGGAAAGAAGATCGTCAGCGCGCGGAAGCTGCCGTTTTTTCCGTTCTTCTGGCTGGCGTAGAGGCCGGTGCCGCTCACCGCGTAGATCGTGCTCGGCACCTTCGGCTCGGAGGCGAGGGCGCGGGGACCGGCGTTCGCGAAGCCCACGCGGCTCCAGTGATTGCCGCTGTCCGTGCTGCGGAACAGCCCGCCGATGGCGAACGACGCGAACACGTTGGCCGCCCGGCCCGAGGTCGCGTGAATCGCCCACAGTGTATCGCCCGCCGCGACGGGCAGCGGGCCGGTGGGGCGGAAGGTCAGGGCGCCGTCGAGGCTGCGGACGACGCCGAGCCCGTCCGCGCTGGAGGCGAAGACGACGTTGGGCTCGTCGGGGGGAACGGCCACCGGGCCGAGGGCTCCCGGCACCGGGGTCCAGGAAACGCCGCCGTCGGCGCTACGCAACAGCCGGCGGGGAGCGCCGTTGCCCGTCTCGGCCAGCAGGACGACGGACTTCCGCGTCGGCGCGACCCAGAGGTGGACGACCTGGAAGTCGAGGTCGCCGGTGAAGACCCGGGTCCAGCGCCCGCCGCCGTCGAGCGAGTGATAGACGCTCTGGGCGACGGAGACTACGGAGCCGGAGACGGCCCAGAGGGAATTCGGGTTCTTCGGATCCACGGCCAGGGCCTTCACCATAGGCTGGCCGAGGCCGTTGTTGCGCCAGCGCCAGGGGACAGAGGGAATCGGCAGTTGCCAGATCTCGGACAATCCGAGGCCCGCGGTGACGTAGAGCTCGCCGCGGGACGAAGCGGTCAACGACTGGAGCGCGCCCCCGCCCGGTCCGAACGGCGTCCAGGCGTCCTCGCCGGCCCGGGCCGGGAGCGGCGCGGCCAGGAGCAGGGCCAGAATCCAAAGGTGTTTGCAGAATCTCGACTGCGCCCTCATCGCCATCTCCTTGCCCCCGTCGCGAGGAGTCATCTCCTTCAACGTCTACTCCTTATACGGAGCTTCCCGGCGGAGTGTCCGGGCCCGTTCAGCACGTCCTTGCCGGCCCAAGCGGTCCGCGCTTCGAATCCTCACCCCCGGCCCCATAGGCGCTAACTTTGCTTCGTGTAGGGGCGGGTCTGGAGGGTCGGGAGGGGGCGCGACCCGCCCTACAGCGGCGAAATCGTCGAAATCAGGGCGGGTCGAGCCCCCAACCTGCCGCCCAGACCCGCCCCTACAC
>JBAPYB010000028.1:0-1842 GCA_049284515.1 Thermoanaerobaculia bacterium | reverse complement strand
GGTCACGCCGGCGGCGACGGGATTCAGCGAAAGCCAGTCCGGCGGCTTCTCCGACGCCTTCGTCGGCACCCTGATCGTCGCCGTGATGGGGATCTCGATCGCGCTGCCGATCGGAATCGGCGTCGCGGTCTGGCTGGTCGAGTACGGCCGCCCCGCGGCGCTGGCCCGGGTCACCGAATCGACGATCGAGGCGATCGCCGGCATCCCCTCGATCGTCCTCGCCCTCTTCGGCACGGTGATCTTCTCCAGCACCGCGCTCGGCTTCCTCAGCCGCACCTCCGAAGGCGTCGTCTTCGGCCGCTCCTTCTTCGCCGCCTCGGCGATGCTCTCGCTGGTCGCCCTGCCGCTGATCGTCGCCAGCACCCGCGAGGGTCTCAACGCGATTCCCCAGCACGTGCGCGAGGCCTCCTACGCGGTCGGCAAGACAAAGGCGGCGACGACGCGGCGCATCCTGCTGCCGGCGAGCCGGCCCCAGGTCGCGACCGGGGCGATGCTCGGCCTCGGCCGCATCATCGGCGACACGGCGATCATCGTCGTCCTGCTCGGCGCGACCCAGAACTTCGCCCCGGTCGGCGGCACCTTCCCGCTCAACTACCTGCGCGGGGCGGGGACGACGCTGACCAACTTCGTCTACGAGGCCTCGCCGACCGGCAACCTCAACCAGCCCCAGAAGGCCTACGCGGCGGCCTTCGTCCTGCTGCTGATGGTGCTGGCGCTGAACGCCGCCGTCTACGTCGTCCATCGCCGCGCAAGAAAGGGAGGAACGTGGAGCTCGTAAGCCCACCCCCGATCCGGCGGCTTCCGCTCGAGGATTCAGAGCCGGCTGCGCAGGTTGCGCCGCCGGACGCGACAGCTAACGGCAATGGCGCTGCGCCCGGTGGCTTCACCGCGGCACGGCGCTCGATCGGGGCGCCGCAGTTCTCGATCCGTCGGATGGAGATCGACGACGTCTCGGTTTCCTACTCCGACCGCGAAGCGGTCAAAGGGGTCTCGTTGCCGGTGCGCCAGGGCGAGGTGCTGGCGCTGATCGGTCCCTCCGGCTGCGGCAAGACGACGCTGCTTCGCTCGCTCAACCGGCTCACCGAGTTGACCCGCACGGCGACCCTGAGCGGCCGCATCCTGCTCGACGACGTCGACATCCGGCTGATCGAGCCGACCTCGCTGCGCCGCCGGGTGACGATGGTCTTCCAGCAGCCCAACCCGTTCCCGATGAGCGTCTTCGACAACATCGCCTACGTGCTGCGCGAGCAGGGCTCGCGGCGCCAGCGCAAAAAGGCGCTGGAGCCGAAGGTGCACAGCGCGCTGGAGCGGGCCGGGCTCTTCGAGGAGGTCAAGGACAACCTCGACCACCCGGCGCTGAAGCTCTCCGGCGGCCAGCAGCAGCGGCTCTGCATCGCCCGCGCCCTTGCCGCCGAGCCCGAGGTGCTGCTGCTCGACGAGCCCTGCTCGGCGCTCGACCCGATCTCGACCCAGACGATCGAGGAGACGATCGTTGCCCTGCGCTCGGAGATCGCGATCGTGATCGTCACCCACAACCTGCAGCAGGCCCAGCGCGTCGCCGATCACGTCGCCTTCATGTACCTGGGCGACCTGATCGAGTACGGCGAGGCCGAGCAGGTCTTCCGCTCGCCGCTCGCAGAGCGCACCCGCGAGTACGTCAGTGGCGGCTTCGGATGAGCGGCTACCCGATCCTGGCGGCGGCCATCGGCCTGCTCGCGGTGGCGAGTCTCAGCGCCTGCCAGTCGACCCAGAGCAAGAGCGCCGAGCTGGAAGCCAAGGGCGGCACCCAGCTGCTCAGCGAAGAGGGCCTCGAGATCAAGCACGTCAACCCCGACATCAAGG
>JBAPYB010000027.1:0-1845 GCA_049284515.1 Thermoanaerobaculia bacterium | reverse complement strand
TAACACTGCTTTGTTAGCTCAGCGGTAGGTTTCCCCGCCTGCGCCGCGAACTCTCCTCGCGTCCGACAACTCCGATGCGAGGAGGAAGATGGTGGCGGTGATCGAGGCAACGAGGGCGGGCTCCGCGACGGCAGTCAGGGAACGGCTCGAGGAGTTCGGGCAAGAAGTGCTCGCCGAGGCGACGAACCGGCCGAGGCAGATGGCCAACGGCAGCCTCTACCTGCGGGGCCTTTTGGAGGACGGCAAGCGCAAGTCGCTGGAGCCGATGGTCTCCCGGCTGGGCGGCGAGGCCGACTACCAGTCGATGCAGCAGTTCCTCACCGACAGCCCCTGGGACCCCGCCCTCGTGGTCAGGGCGGTGGCCGAGCGGGTCTGTCCGGAGATCGAGGTCGAGGCCTGGGTGCTCGACGACACCGGCTTCCCCAAGCAGGGGAAGCGCTCACCGGGGGTCAAGCGCCAGTACTCGGGCACGCTCGGCAAGACCGGCAACTGCCAGGTCGGTGTCTCGGTGCACGCGGTCGGCTCGAAGGGAACGGCGCCCCTGGGCTGGGCGCTCTACCTCCCCGAGGAGTGGTGCGCAGATGAAGAGCGCCGGCGCCAGGCGAAGATCCCCGAGGAGGTCGCCTTCAAGACCAAGTCCTGCCTCGGCGGGGAGCTGATCGAGCGCGCCGCCGGCTGGGAGGTGGCGAAGGCGCCGGTGCTGGGAGACGCCGCCTACGGCGACAACACCGAACTGCGCAAGCGCCTTGACGCCGCCGGGAGCGAGTACGTGTTCTCCGTCTCCGCCGAGACGACCGTCTTTGAGCCGAAGACCGCCTTCGCGGTCCCGGCGCCAAAGCGCGCGAGCGGCCGTCCGCCGAGGAGGCTTCGCCCCGACCGCGAGCCGGTGGCGATCGGGGAGCTGATTGCCGAGCTGGGCCCCGGCGATTGGCAAGAGGTCACCTTCCGCGACGGCCCCGACGGCAAGCCGATGACCTCGCGCTTTGCCTTCTTGCGCGTGCGCGCCGGGCATCTCTGGCGCGAGGGCTATGTCGAGGAGCCGCCGCACGAGGAGTGGCTGATCGCCGAGTGGCCCGAGGGCTCAGAGGAGCCGACCGACTACTGGCTCTCCAACCTGCCCGCCGACACCGAGCCCGAGCGCCTCGCGCGCCTCGCCAGGCTGCGCTGGAAGATCGAGCTCGACTACCGCCAGCTCAAGGGCGAGCTCGGCCTCGACCACTACGAGGGGCGCAGCTGGCTCGGGTGGTATCACCACACCGCCCTGGTCACCGCAGCGCATGGCTTCCTCACCCTGGAGCGGCTGCGCGATTTTCACCCGCGGCCGGCCTGACGTTTCCACAGGCGGTGCTCATGCTTCAGCCCGTCTTCAAGTGCTGGGCCGGCCGCTGCCAGACATGCTCGCAGCCAGTCGATCTCGACCGCCTGTCTTTGCGTTCGCAGCGATCGGACGAGTGAGAGCTAACAAAGCAGTGTTAAGAACCTGTGCCGAGACCGTGACGAACGGCATTCCGGCCCCCATATGGAGCAGTTGCCGCTGGTCATCGTCGTATTGTCGAGCGTAGAATGCTCAGGGGAAGCGGCGGTGGAGGAACGGGTAGACTCGGAATCCTCAAAAGGTTCTGTCCGAAAGGACGTGCGGGTTCGAATCCCGCCCGCCGCATCACCGGCAGGACCTTCCCGTGAGGACTGCCAAGGAAGTCCAGCGGGTCGCTTCGCTCTCCGTCAGCGGACGAAACAAGTGTGAGATCTCGAGGCTGACCGGCATCCCGCGCAGCACCGTAAGCGGCTGGCTCAACGGTCGCACTCCACGATTTGCCGGCGACCGCACGCGTGGAGGCACGTGCC
>JBAPYB010000026.1:0-2231 GCA_049284515.1 Thermoanaerobaculia bacterium | reverse complement strand
GCTCAAGGCGGTGGGCACCTACGCCTCGTTCGCCCGGCGAGGGGCCGTCCGGCACGTGCCGCTGATCCCGCCGACGCTGCGGCGGTTCGTGAGGAATTTCTCGCGCCTGCCGGAGGGGGAGCGCCTGGCGGCGCGGCTCGCCGCGGCCTGGAGCCCCGTCTGGCGCGACGAGCCGGAGCCCCCGGACGGCAAAGATCTGGTAGACTGACATCGCCCTGACAGGGCCAATAGGGGCGAAGACTGCCCCGGGAGATCTTCCGCCATGCCTTCCCTCGGTGTTCCAGAGCTCATGATCATCTTCCTCATCATCATCGTCCTGTTCGGCGCCAATCGTCTTCCTCAGATCGGCAAGGGCATCGGTGAGGGGATCCGCAACTTCAAGAAGGGGGTCAAAGAAGGCGAGGAAGCCGATCAGATCCCCGAGAAGACTGGGACCCGCAACACCTAAAAAGGAAAAAGACCCGCTCAGGCGGCGCCGTCGCGGGTCTTGACGCCGGGGTAGCCTCGTCAAGGGCAGTTGCCGAAGGCGCTGGTGTCCGTCACGGTAATGAAGGTGTGATTCAGGGGGTTGGTGTACATCTTCACCGTCCCCGTCTTCGTGTCGGTCACCGTGAGAGTCACCTGCACGTCCGTCCCACCGCTCAGGAAGACCCAGAACTTGCTGTTGAGGCTGCAGGCGTTGAGCACCTTGAGGGTCAGCTCCACGTTTGAAGAGTCGAAGAACCAGAAATAACCGCTGTCCGGGGTCAGCGCCACCCCTTGCGCCGAGCCGGTGGCCCCAGCGGCGGTCTTCCACGTGGCGGTGACCTGGAAGCGGTTGGCCGAGAGGCAGAGGAAGGGGCCGCCGCCCACGCAGGCGGTGGTCTTCTCGAAAGCTCCCAGATCACAGCGACCGGCGCCCAGGGTGGCCGGCCGTGTGGCGCCACGCTGGTCGGTCGCCTCACAGGCCCGGGGCGATCCCGCGGCGGCCGGGCTGCCGGCGTCGAGTGCGGGGCTGCCGGGCTTCAGGGGCTGAGTCGGAGTCGGCCCGCCGGCCTGCTGGAGGAGGTCCAGCTTGGGATCCACGGGGGTCGCGGCCGTGCCCACCTGGTCGTTGCGGGCGGCGGAGGGGCCGTTGCAGCCGGTGTTGACGCCGATCAGGTTGTAGCTGGAGTCGACGGGGCCCCAGCAGTCCGGAAACGAGGTGGTGGCCGTGTTGCCGGCGATGATGGAGTTGGAGATCACCGGTGCGGTGCCGATGAAGGGGTTGTTCTCGACCAGCAGGCCGCCGCCTTGGAGAGCGCTGTTGCCCGTGACCGTGATGTTGTTGATGGTGGCGTGGGCGGTGCCGTAGATGTAGAGGCCGCCGCCGAAATTGGCGTCGGCGTGGTTGGCCGCGAGGGTGACGTTGGCGAGGGTGAGGTTGCCGCCGGCCGCCAGGCCGCCACCGCCGCTCTGCGCGCTGTTGCCCGTGATCGTGCTGTCGGTCACCGTCAGCGAGGAGTTGGCGCCGTTGGAGTAGAGGGCGCCGCCGTTGCCGGGACCGGCCGTCCCGGCGACGCTCTGATTGCCGGTGAGCACGCTGCGCGTGATCGTCACGCTGCCGGCGCTCGCGATGGCGCCGCCGAGCCCTGAGGCCTTGCCGTTGCGCAGCGTCACATCGCGAAACTCGGCCGAGACGCCGGCCGGCACCTGGAAAATGCGGTCCAGCCCACCGCCGTCGATGATGGTAGTGGCGGCGCCGTCGCCCAGCAGGACGAGGTTGTCCTCGACGTCGAGGTCGCCCGTGGCGCCGAGGTCTTCGTTGGCCCCCGGGATCGACAGCGTGTAGGTGCCGGCGTGGAGCAGGATGACGTCCTCGCCGGGATTCTGATTGGCGGCGAGGATCGCCTCGCGCAACGAACAGCTCTGCGGCGTGCAGGTGCCGGCGGAGTCGGTGGTCTTGGTGGGAACGTAGACCGCGCCGTGGGCGGCCGAGGTCGTCGCGGCCAGGGTCAGGGAGACCGCCGAGGCTCCAAGGAAACTGAGAATTCTGCGCATGATCGTTTCTCTCCTGCGAGGTCAACTCGCTGATGATTGAATCGGAGGACCAGTGCGCGGTACCCGGGATCCCGCGTAAAGTTCGCTTTTCCGACGCCGAGTCTTCGAACCGCTTTGTTCTCGTGCGTTTCTGTCTAGGTTTACGGGCTGTGGGAGAAAAGTGTCTAGATGCTGTAGGGCTTAGGGTAGGGGCGGGTCTGGACGGGCGGGAG
>JBAPYB010000025.1:0-7525 GCA_049284515.1 Thermoanaerobaculia bacterium | reverse complement strand
TCGTTGGAGAAGATGCGCCAGCGGCCGTCGGTGCCCACCAGCATCCGGCCGGCGCCGTCCACCAGGCTGGCCAGCAGGCCGCCGGCACCGCGGGCGCTGCGCACCTCGACCATCAGCCGGTTGGCTCCCGGCAGCAGGAGCGGGCCGGCGTCGTAGACGTCCAGAACGGCTCCCGGCTGGAAGGCGCCGGCGCCGATCCGCCGGCCGTTGAGCGTGAGGACGTACTCCTCGTCCGCCGTCACCAGCAAACGCGCAGCGGCGGGAGTCGCCGCGAGGTCGAAGTCGCGGAGCACGTAGAAGGCGGCGGGCTGGTGATCGTCCCAGTCCAGGCTCTTCCAGATCCACTGCGCCTCGGCGGTGGGCAGCCGGCGCGCCCGAGCCTCCGGCAGCGCCCGCGCCGCCAGAGCGAGGGCGAGGACGACGAGCGAGGTGATAAGGGCGATGACGCCCCAGCGGCGCCGGCGAATGGGCGGTCGAACGGCGGACGGCACGGCAAGACTCTATACGAATCCGTAGCGGCCTTCGCCATTCCCGGGCGCTGGGGGTTCACCTGCCGCGCTTGATTTTTCCGCCAAGCCGGGCCGTCCCGGTATTCCCGGTGTCCCGGTTCTCCCGCCAAACCACACTTTTACGAGTGGAACCGGTTCTGACAGTTGATGTTGGCGATCGTGGGCCGCTTCAGACCCACATTGATATGTAACTTTTTTTGAGAGGAGAGAATCATGCGCCTGACCCGCACTTCCGTCGTTACTATGGTGACTATCATCTTACTTGCCATGGCCGTTCCCGCCGTCCAGGCCCGAAGCCTCGAAGGGCCGCAGCCGGCCGTTCATTCTCAAGGCTGGCTGGATTTCGCGATGAGCTGGCTGGCCCGGCTCGCCGGCAACGAGCCGCCGGTCCTCAGCCGGACGATGAAGTCCTCGCTTCTGCCGTCTTCGACCCTCTTGGGCGGCGGGCACTATATTCCACTTACCGGGCCGTGCATCGATCCGCAGGGCAACCCCCTCCCTCGATGCGGCGGCGTTTGATCGGGCTGCCCTGACCGCGGGGCGGCGCAGGCCGCCCCGCTCGCAGCCGAGTTATAGTTTCTTGACGGGAGGTAGCAAATGTCGAACGGGCATCCGAGTAGCGAGGATCTGAGTCTTTTCTTGTCCCGACCCGCGAACACGGCCCGCAATGGACGCGTGGTGCGTCACCTCCTGGCCGAATGTCCGGCCTGCAGGGAACGGCTGCGCCAGATCGGCTGGCCGGAGGATCGCCTGAACAGGCTGCTGCGGATCTCCAACTCCGAGTGGGGAGACATGGAGGGCACCGATCTCTTCCCAGCATCCACTCAAAGCTACGATCGAGCCTTCGGCAGAGCCGAGCGTTCGCTCGACGCCTTCTTCGCTCCGGTCCGGCCGCTGGAAGAGGCGCCCGAGCGGCTGCTGGCCGAGCTCGAGTCGCTGCCGCCCGCGGATCAGTTGCGCCGCGCCGGAAGCGACCCGCGGTTCTCTCTGCCACAGCTCGTGCACTTTCTCAGCGACCGCAGCCATGCGGTTCGCTATCACGCGCCGGAGCAGATGCTGCAACTCGCGGACCTCGCCCGCGTGGCCGCGGAGGCCTGCGTTGCGGAAGCCGCCGGCGGCGAGCTGCGGCTGGCCGACCTCCGGGCCTGGGCCTGGGGGCACTACGGCAATGCCCTGCGCGTCTGCGGCCGGCTGCGGGAGGCCGAGGAGTCCCTCGCCCGGGCGGCGACGCTGCGCGAGGCGGGCACCGGCGATCCACCGTTGCGCGCCAACCTGCTCGAGAAGATGGCTTCGCTCAGCACCTTCCAGCGCCGGTTCGAGGCCGCCATTTCCTTCGCCGAGGCGGCGGGACAGATCTACCGGGACCTCGGCGAGGCCCACATGCTGGCCAGCGCGCTCGTCCAGAAGGCGATCGCAGCCCTCTACTCCGGCGAGACGGAGAGCGCCGTGGATACTCTCAACGTCGCCATTCCGCTCATCGATCACGAGGGCGATCCCCATCTCCTCCTCGCCGCGTGCCACAACCTGGTCCACTGCTACCTGGGGCTCGACAGGCCCGAGCAGGCGTTGTCGATCTATACCGAAACCCGTGATCTGTACAAGGAGTTCAGCGACAGCCTCATCCAACTGCGCGTCGGCTGGCAGGAGGGCCAGCTCCTGCGTGACCTCGGCCACCTGCGGGCCGCCGAGACGGCGCTCCTCCAGGCCCGCACCGGTTTCATGGAGCGCGGGCTCATGTACGAGGTCGCCGTCGTGTCCCTCGATCTCGCGGCCCTCTACGTCAAGATGCGCTCCATCGAAGAGGTGCGACAGATCGTGATCGCAGCAGTGCCGATCTTCCGGGCTCTCGGCGTCGACCGCGAGGCCCTCGCCTCGCTGCTGCAACTCCAGCAGGTCGCGGACCAGGAGCAGGAAGCCCTCGACCTCATCCGGTTTCTCAACGCGCGCATCGAGCCGTTCTCACAACGGAGACCGACGCGATAACCCTGAACCTGGGCCGGCCGGCCTGCTCGGCCGCCGGCCTCTTTCCCTTCCCGCGACCCGTGCACGCCCTTCCTCCAGCCTCCGTCCGGCCGCACCTCCCAGGTGCCTCTGTACCAGGTTTCAGGCTCTGTCCCGTTTGTCAAGGGTCGAGCACCCTGTTCTATAGAGCCGCACTTATTGAGGGTCGGAATCTCGCGAGAGACAGGAACTTTCTTCCTGCCACGTTCTCGCTTAATGGAGAGAGGAGAGATGGTGATGCGCCGCACATTCCGTTCCGTTATTCCCCTTGTCGTTGCGCTTTCGCTTCTTCTTGCCGTGCCCATCCCGGCCGGCGCCCGCGCGCCGGAGGCACCGCGGCAGCCCACCTTGAGAATCGAAAGCTGGTTGAGCGCCGCACTCGGTTGGCTTCAGGGCGCTCTGGATGCTCCTGGTCAATGGGCGAGCCTGCGTTCCCCTTCTCCGAAGGGCGTTCAGCAGAAGGCCGATGGAGATGATTTCGGAGGCTCCTGCATCGATCCGCAAGGCAATCGCTATCCGCCTCCCTGTATCTGGAATTAGGGAGCTGAGCTGAAGCTGGCTGGCTGTCGTCATTTTTATTTTTGAGGTTGGGAGGTTCCCCATGTTCAAAGATCACCCGGCGGTAGGAGATTTCGAAAGCTTCCTGGGGAATCCGTCCCGGCCGGCCGGCCCGGCCCGCAATCCAAAGATCCTGCGCCACCTGCTCGCGGACTGTCCCGAGTGCCGGGCCAGCCTCGGCACCCTCGGCTGGAGCCAGCAACGGCTGCGCCTCCTGACCTTGCGGGATGGCGACTCGTTCCAGGAAGGATCCTCCACGCCCCGGGCCGCGGGCGGCTACGACTACGAGCGCGCTTTCGCCGCGGCGGACCGCGCCGTCGCCGCCCTGCTGACCCAGGAATTGCCGGCGGAGATCCCGGCCGACGCCTTGATGGCCGAGCTCCTGGAGCTGCCCACGAACCGCCAGGCGCCGCACATGGGGGGGCAGAGCCGCTTCGGCTCGCCGCCGTTCATCCGCCTGCTGATCCAACAGAGCCACGCCGCCCGCTACCGCAACGTCGACCAGATGCTGCACCTGGCCAACCTGGCGCGGCTCGCCGCCGAAAGCTGCTCTCCCGAGCAGGCGGGCAATGCTTTGCGGCTCGCCGATCTCCAGACCCGGGCCTGGGGCCAGTATGGCAATGCCTTGCGCGTTTGCGGCAAGCCGCGGGAAGCCGAGGAGGCGTTTGCCACGGCGCAGGCCCGCCGCCAGCAGGGAACCGGCGATCCCACGCTGCGCGCCTGGCTGTTCGAAAAAATCACCCCGCTGTACATCTTCCGCGAGCGATATGACGACGCCGTGGAGCTCTGCGAGCAGGCGGCCCAGGTCCACTTGGAGCTCGGCGAGAATCACCTGCTGGCCAGCGCACTCGTCCAGAAGGCCGTGGCCTGCGTGTACTCAGGGGCGACAGAGCTTGCGATCCGCACCCTCAACCAGGCCATTCCGCTCATCGACCAGGAGGAGGATCCCCACCTCCTGCTGGCCGCCTGCCACAACCTCATCCGCTGCTACATCGATCTCGGCCGTCCGGATCAGGCGCTGACGGTCTACTCCGAGACGCGCGACCTGTACCATGAGTTCGACGACCCGCTCATCCTCCTGCGGGCCCTGTGGCAGGAAGGCCAGTTGCTCCGCGACCTTGGACATCTGCGGGCCGCGGAAACCGCCCTGCAACGGTCGCGCAAGGGATTCCTGGAGGACAACCTGATCTACGAGGTGGCGCTCGTCTCTCTCGACCTGGCCTCCGTCTACGTCAAGCTCGGCCTGGTCGAGGAGCTGAAGGAGACGGTGACGACGACGCTGCCCGTCTTCCAGGCCCTGCGGGTGGAACAGAAGACGATGGCGTCGCTGCTGCAGCTCCAGCACGTGGCGGACCAGGAGTGCCAGGCCCTGGAGCTGATCCGCTCCCTGAGCTCGCGGATCGAGCCTCCCACCCGGCGCCCCGCGGGCCGGTAAGGATGTGCTTTCAGCCCTTGTTGCGCTCCTCTTTCCACAGCCGCCGCCGGGCGATGGCATTCTTGACGGCGCGCAGGCTCTGATCGAAACGGCGGTCGAGCGCCCGCTGGCTCAGGCTCAGGGCTCCGGGCTCGGCCTTGCGGGCTCCGTTCTCGCCGGCCGGCACGGAAGAGCCGGGCTCGAAGCCGTACAACCAGGCAAAGAAATCGGGCGGCGTGGTGTTGAGCAGGGGAAGGACCTCGAGGACGTCCTCGAAGCCCAGCCGGAGCCGGCCGTCGAGCAGGTCGCGCAACCGCCCCTCTCCCCAGCCGAGCTCGCGCTCCACCGACTCCAGGGGGACTCCGTTCTGGACGATGAGCTCTCGTAGCAATCCAGCGATGCGCCGCTCTTCAGGATGTGAAGCCATTGCGAATGCCAGTCTTCTAATCATAATACAATAACTCAATTGCGAGGCGAGAGCTGGCCGGGCCTCACAAGCATACTCCGTTTTCGGACCCTTATAGAATTCCCCAAATGTTTCGGAATCTCTTCATCTTCCCCTTCCGCGACGCGGTCCGGGGCCTCGACCGCTGTCTGGACGCCGGCGCTCGCGGCCTGGCGCTCGCGATGTTGGGCCTGCTCGCCGGCTGGTGGCTCTACGTTCCCCTGCACGAGCTCCTGCACGCCGCCGCCTGCCGGGCGGCGGGCGGCGGCGTCTCCCGCCTGGAGATCGAGGCGGTCTATGGCGGCGCCCTGCTGGCCCGCGTGTTCCCTTTCGTGGTGCCGGCGAGCGACTACGCCGGGCGCCTGTCGGGATTCGACACCCGCGGCCGCGATCTGGTCTATCTGGCGACCGATCTGGGGCCCTTCGTGCTCACCCTCTTCCCAGGCGTGTGGGCGCTGCGACGGGCCGCGATGGCCCGCCGTCCTCTCCTCTTCGGGGCCTCGCTGCCCTTTGCCCTGGCACCTTTCCTGTCGCTGACCGGGGACGCCTATGAGATCGGCTCCATCCTGGTCACCCGCCTTCCTCCCTGGGCGGCGCCCGCCGTCCGCGGGCTGCTGCGGGGAGACGATCTGGGGAAGAGGATTTCGGCCCTGGCCGGGATCGCCGGCGCCCCGTGGGGGGGCGCCGTCCTGGCGGTTGCGACCGGCGTCGCCTGGGCATTCCTCACCTATGGGCTGGGGAGCGCGGTGGCGACGGCGCTGGGAGCGCCTGTGCTGGCGAGCCCGGATCAACCCGCCAGCCGCTCCCACTCGTCGTCGGGCGCGTCGACGGCGATGGAGAGGCCGCCGTCCGAGCCCACGTAGATGGGGTCCTTGATCACCTTCACCTTGCCGCCGCCCACCGCCTGCAGCTCCTGCTCGAGGCGCGGCCCCAGGCCCCGGATGAGGCCGGTGCCGCCGGAGAGGGTGACGTTGTTGCGCACCCGCTCCTGATATTCCGGTTGCACCCGCGACAGCAGGTCGATCATGGACTCCGCCAGCGGCGGCAGGATGCTCTCGCAGGCCTGCTGCATCTCGCGGGTGACGTCGAGCTGCGTCGGCTTGCCGTTGACCGGAGCGGTGACCACGACCGGCGTCTTGGTGGCGCCCACGAAGCTCCCCTCTTCCTTCCAGGTGCGGACCATGTGGATGGAGAACTGGGCCTCCGGATAGCGCTCGCGGGTGAGGCGCATGAGCTGCTCGTCGATGAAATCGCCGGCCTGGGTGAGGGTGCGCTGGTCGTCCTCGGAGGGCAGGTGGCCGTTCATCACGCAGAGGTCGGTGGTGCCGGCGCCGCTGTCGATGATCAGGGTGTGCAGCAGCTCTTCCAGGCCGTAGGCCACGGCGAACGGCTCGGAGACGATGAGCAGGCTGTCGACGTCGTCCTGGAGGGCCTTGCGCACCTGCTGCTTGTTGACCCGCAGCGCCTCGGCCGGGACGCCGACCACAGCGCGGACCTTCTTGCCGTTGCGCGATTCCTTGTCGGCGCCGACCAGCGTCAGCAGGTGCCGGAGCAGCTCGCGCACGGCGGCTTCGTCCTTCTCCGAGCCGTCCTTGATCAGCCCCTCCTCGAGCGGGCGGTGGAGGTCCAGCATGGAGCGGTTCTCCAGCGCTTCGCGGCCGATGAGGACGCTCTTCTTCAGCACCTTGCGGGCCACCATGTCGAGCGGCCAGCCGACGTAGCTCTCCACCACGTGGCGCTGGCCGTTGGACGCCGAGATGGAGCTGCGCGACGTGCCGAGGTCGATCCCCACGTGCAGGACCTCTTTCTTTTCACTCATTGGATCGGGCTTCCTTTCTCGCCGGCCAACTTCATCTCCGGAGCGCCGTCGACGACCCCTGCGTAGGCGCGGATCCCCTTCGCCAGGGCCTCGGCGATGTACTGGCGGTACAGCGGTTTGGTCAGCAGCCGGGCCTCGTCCTCGTTGGACATGGAGGAGACCTCGGCCAGGATCGCGGGCATTTCCGTGGAGAGCAGGACGATGAACGGCGCCGCCTTGACGCCGCGGTCGGCCACCTCGGGGCTGAGCTTGCCCAGCGACTGGAAGAGCGCGCCCTGCACCGCCTCGGCGAGCTTGCGCGACTTGTCCTGCCGCACGCCGGCATAGATGCGGTCGAGCAGGTGGCGCATGTCGGCCAGCGAGTAGCCGGATTCGAGGTTCTCCGACGCCGCCAGCCGGGTCAGGTAGGGATCGTCCGTGGGGCCCAGATAGTAGGTCTCCACTCCCCGGGAGCGCCGGTTCTGGATCCAGTTGAGGTGGATCGAGACGAAGATGTCGGCCCCGGCCCGGTTGGCCAGCGTCCCCCGCTGCTCCAGGGAGACGTCGCGGTCGCCCTCGCGGGTCATCACCACCTGGAGCTGCTTTTCCAGCAGGCGCCTCAGGCGGATGGCGATGTCGAGCGTCAGGTCCTTCTCCAGCACGCCCTGCGGCGTGCGGGTGCCGACGCTGATGCCGCCGTGCCCGGCGTCGATGACCACCCGGCGCACGGCGAGAGGGAAGATCGCGGCATCCACGGGTTGGGGAGGGTTGCGTCCGGCGAAGGCGGCGTTCGCCGGGGC
>JBAPYB010000024.1:0-9661 GCA_049284515.1 Thermoanaerobaculia bacterium | reverse complement strand
AGGCTGACGCGAGCCGCGGGCCTGGGCTCGCCGGCATCCGCCGCGCCGGCTCGGAGGAGGGCCGTCGCTTCCTGGGCCGCGGCTTCCGGCGCCGTTTCCGGCTGCAGCCGCCCCACGATCTCCAGATAGATATCGCCCCGCTCCGTAGACCAGCCGGGTCCGACGAAGCTGCCGGCCGCATTCATCGGCAACCAGAGGTCGGCGGCTTCGAGGTCGACGCCGGTGAATCCTCCGGGCAGCACGCCGACGATCGTGAAGCTGTCGCCGCCGACTTTGAGCTGGCGGCCGAGGACGTCCGGGGCCCGGCCGAAGGCCCTGCGCCAATGGTCGTCGCTCAGCAGGGCGACGAAGCCCTCGGAGTCCGAGAAGAGGCGGCCGAGCTGCGGCTTCACACCCAGCATGCGCAGAAACCCCGGCGTGGCCAAAACCGCGCGGACCTTTCTCGCGTCCGCACCGCGCCCCAGGGAGGCCCGGGTGGAAAAGAATGCGCCGAGGGCGGAGAAGGAGCGAGCGCGTTCGAGATCCCGGAGCACGGGACAGGAGGTCTCACTGGCGGTGAAATCTCCCATCCCTGGAAACGTGTCAGTGATGTAAATCCGCCGCAGAGCGCCAGAGTCTTCGACATGCGCGGGGGAGCGGAAGACCAGCACGTCGAGCAGGCCGAGCATGGCCGCGCTGGTCCCGATCCCCAGCGCCAGATTGGCCAGGGCCAACAGCACGACCGTGCGGCTGCGCAGCAGGCCGCGGGCCGCGCCCGCAAGATCGCCATCCATCATAGGCTTCAGCGCGCGCGCTATCTCAGCTCGGGCGCATCAACCACAGCAGGAGCCACACGTGCCGCAGTCGAGGCACTTCCCCGTATGCGGACAGCACGCGAGCTTGGCAAATGTGCAGGCGCAGCAACCGGGCATCGCCGCTCCAATCCCCGGCTTCAAAATTCTCAGTTTCCAGGCTTCGGTCTTCTTGGTTTGGATTTCATCGACCGGGACCTGCTGGCCGTCCCGCTCGGCGAGAGACAAGGCGTAGCGACCGAGGAGAACGGTATCCAACGGCTCCCGTTCGCCGGCGAGAGAGACGGAGACCTGGTCGTTCTCGAACCGGGCCGAGAGGAGGATCGCGGCGAAGCGATCGTCCTTCACCGGCATGCGGATCAAGTCGTCGCCCGAAACGCTCCAATAGCAGACCCCGTCCTGACTCGTGATCTCGACCACGGCCCGCGTCTTCGCGAGATCGGCCCGATCCGCGAGGTCCGGCGGGGCGGCCTGGGCCGCCGAGGCCAGGAGCAGCGCGGCGAGCCACGGCAGGCTACGTCCGGCCAGTGTGTTGGTGCGCATGGAATCCTCCCTTCCCAAAGAGAATCAGCCCCTTGATTCCCTCCCGCGCCGAGACACCCAGAGGCCTGGATGCCCGCGACGACGGAAAGAATCGCTTCCTCTAACAACTAAAGGTACGGGAGGAGGTCTTTGCGAGACAGCGCGGCGGAAATTTCATGAATAGGCACGTCCGCGCGCACCGGCGAGAAGTCCGTGGCACTGTTAGAAAGGAGGCCACCCGCCGCCTCTCGGTGGGGCGGAGTAGGAGTTGCCTGCACGGAGGCCGTTCATGAGCCGAAGCGTCTGGTTGCGCAGCACCGTCCTTTCCTTGTTCCTCCTCATCCCTTTTGCGCCTCCCGCCGGTGCGGCGGAAAAGGCGCCAGCACGGCAGAAGGAGCGCGACTTCGTCGCCTGGATCTGGCACGCCGTCTCCGAGGTCGAGAAGACCATTTTTCCTGGCATTACGACCAAAGGCGACTCCCACGGCGGCATGGACCCGGACGGTCTCACGTCCACGGCTCCCGGAGCTGACTCCGGCCCCGGTATGGACCCGGACGGCCGTCTCTAGCCGTCTCCGGCAGCACGAAGTCTCGCCGGCACCGGCCGGCGTTTTTTGTTCTCTCTTTCAGCTCCTGATGCATGCTAGAGTACGCGCAAGCAGAAGACAGGAGGGGAAAGCTCATGGCCGGAGGACATGTGGAGAGGGAACTGCTGGACAGGTTTCTCCGCGGCGAGGCGACTCGGGAGGAGGTGCGCGGGGTAGTGCGGCATCTGTTGAGCGGGTGCCCGCAGTGTCTGGAGAGCGCGACCTGCGGGCTGCGGCGTGGGCTGACCTCGGCAACATCAAGCGCCTCGCGTCCGATTTCGAGGGCTCGCGCCGGGCCTTCAACGAAGCGTGGCGGATCTCCGAGGAGGGCACCGGGGAGCCGGTGGAGGCGGCCTATATCCTCAGCCTCGAATCCGCGTACATGCGGGACATGGGCGAGTTCGAGACGGCGGAGGCCGCGCTCGAGGAGGCTCTGGAGCTCTATGAGCGCGTGGGCGACAGGCACCAGCAGGGCCGTACGCTCCTCAAGATGGGGAACGCCATCGGGTACGCCAACCCCGAGCGGGCGCTATCGCACATCCGGAGGGGACTCGCGCTGGTCGACGCAGGCAAAGAGCCCCGGCTCGACCTGTGCGCCCAGCACGACTTTGCTCTGTTCTTGAACGATAGCGGCCGGCCGGAGGAGGCCCTCGCGGTGCTAGATAGAGTTCGCCCACTCTACAAGCAGTTTCCGGACGAGTGGACTCAGCTCCGCCTCCACTGGCTGGAGGGACGGATCGCCCGTAATCTGGGGGAGCTCGAGGAGGCCGAGGATATCTACAAGCAGCTCTGGGAGGAGCTCCAGGCGCGGGATCTCCGCCACGAGCTCGTCCTCCTCTCGATCGATCTCGCGGAGCTGCTCGTCTTCAAAGGCGAGCCGAAGAGGGCGGCCGATCTCGTGGAGCAGTGCTATCCTGTGATGAAGAGTTGGGGGCTCCACAGCTATGCGCTGGCGGCGTGGCTGGTGTTCCGCGACTCCCTGGCACAGTGCCGGATGGACTCGGTGTTCACCCGCATGCGGGAATACTTCCGGCGGCACTGGGTGAAACCGGTTACGCTCGAATAGCGAAGCGACGGCCCCGCGGGTCACGCGACTTGACCCGAGGGTCGCGCGACTTGACCCAAGGGTCGCGAGTCTTGACCCAAGGGTCGCGCGACTTGACCCAAGGGTCGCGAGTCTTGACCCAAGGGTCGCGAGTCTTGACCCAGGGGTCGCGCGACTTGACCCGAGGGTCGCGCGACTTGACCCAAGGGTCGCGTGGCTTGACCCGCGGGTCGCGAGTCTTGACCCAAGGGTCGCGAGTCTTGACCCGCGGGTCGCGAGTCTTGACCCAAGGGTCGCGTGGCTTGACCCAGGGGTCTGCTACCTCCCGACTCGGGTTCGGACATTCTCAACTCGGCGCCCGTCGCGCGCGGGGCGGGGCTTCGGATTCGGGGGGCCGGTCGGCGGTCAGACGGGTCAGGAGACGGGTGTCTCTTCGCCGGCTCGCTCCAGGTTGAGGGTGAGGAGGCACTCCAGGAAGGATTCCCGGGAATCGAGAGGGTGCCCAAGGTGGATGCTATGCTCGACTTCACCAAGTTGGTTGCAGCTATCGGCCGGCTTCTTGACGCTAAATCCGACTGAGTGGCGATATAGCGGCGCTCCTGATCCGTGGGCTTTTCGTTATGGCAGCTCTAAATTGAGAGCTAGATGCCGCTCCAAGATCTCCTCGTCCGAGGCGCTGTCATCCGGGCCCATGCCGCGCTCGAAAAGAGTGCCGAAGACGGAGGGGGCGACGGCGCTCCAGTCGAGCTTGGCGGCCTTGCGGATCTTCTTCAGCTCGTCGCGAGTGGGAGTGAGGATGGGGCCGTCGGTGAAGAAGTCGCTGTTGAATTGACGAATCAGGTCTATGCCCCAGAAGCCGCCATGCGCCATCGCCTGGAAGAGCTCGGTGACCAGGCGGGCGAAGACTTCGGGGCTGTCGGCACTGTTCTTGAGGAGCCGGGTGAAGATCTTCTCGGGAAGGAGGTTTACATCATCGGCGAAGAGCGCAAAGACGATGCGATCGAGGAAACGGGCGACGTCGTGTGCTTCCAGGCCGCGGGCACGCATGGCCGTGGCTATGTCGCCGATGTGGCTGACGGCTTCGTGGGTGATGGCCTCGCGGGTGATGCCGGGCTCGAGCGTCAGGTTTCGCCCTCCGGGTCCATCTCGACGGGTTTGGGATGGCCGAGGACTTCGCAGAGATCGAGGAAGTGCTGATGCGAGGCCGACCGTTCGGTGAGGGCGACCCGTTCCCAGCGTTGAATGAACTGATGGACGGTTATCGCCATGGCTGCGGCGGAGTCTACAACGGGGAGACGGGCGGGATGGGAGGATCGGTCTACCGGGCGGAGAGACGGAGGAGGCCGGGGTGGCGAGGGCCTTACGCCTCGATGGGCGTGCTCTCGCCGATCGCCCAGGTGAGCTGGCGGCCCGGGTGTAGAGGAACGCTCCGGCGTCGGGGTGGTGTCCTAACTCATGTAGGTGATACAGGGGGCCGGCGGGACGCCGGGCTGTTCTAGGGCGCGGAGCGCTTCCGGCCCCGCCTGACGGTCCCGTAAGGCTATACAAAAGTATAGACCTCGTATAGAGTTACTTCATGCCCCGCATCGTCAGGCAAGGGGCTGAGGCGCTACGGCGACGACAGGTTGTCAGGTTCTTTTGTGAGGCGCTTCGTGAGGTTGGGATTCTCGTCATGGTCTTTGCGTCCCTGGATCGGACGTTCAACGGCGCGGGGATCTCGACGTGGGCCTTACTGGCTTGGCTGTTCGTGGGGTTCGCCGCCCTCCTGACGGGTATCTATGCGGCTCCGGAGGTTCGCAAATGACGATCTTGATTCTCTCTCTCCCTGTGCTCCTGATCTTGGCCGCTTTCGGTGCCGAGCTTTGGATTCTGCCGCGCCTGAGAGACCGCATCGGAAGTCATCGGACTTCGAAGTAAAAGGCGATTCTGCGGTTCAACCGCCGCTCCCTGCCCGACAATCTCTACCACCTCCCGCCGCGGCTGGGGGTCCGCCGTCACGCTACAGACGGCACGCCCGCCAAGACCTTCTTTCCGCCTCCCCGCCTTCCGCCCGGACCGTATCGCTACTATACAAACCCTATACTTTCGTATAGCGACGGGGCAACTTAGACCGGACTCCAGGTCCTCTGCCGCGCGCTGCCGCTCCGTGGTCGGCTCCATGCTCGGGAGACCGGCTCGCCAACCCGTCCTGTCCATCCACGGACCTTGAAGGGCTTTTCCTCGCTCTCTTCGTGTCACACCACCTTGCGCACCGCCTCGTCGCCGGCGTGCCCCCCGGAGTGGCGGATGTCGCGCCCCTCGACGTAGTAGATGACGTCCTCGGCGATGTTGGTGGCGTGATCGGCGATGCGCTCCATGTTGCGCGAGACGAGCAGCAGGTGGAGGGCGCGGCTCACCGTCTTGGGGTCCTCGATCATGTAGGTGAGGAGCTCGCGGAAGAGCTGCTTGTAGAGGCCGTCCACCGCGTCGTCGGATCCGCAGACCTCGGTGGCGAGGCGGGCGTCGCGGCGCACGAAGGCGTCGAGGCTGCGGCGCACCATGTCCTGCACGAGCACCGAGAGGCGCGGCAGGTCGATGTAGGGCTTGAGCGGCGGCTGGTCGTTGAGCTGCAGGACGGACTGGGCGATGTTCACCGCCGAGTCGCCGATTCGCTCGAGGTCGCTGTTGATCTTCATCACCGCCACCAGGAAGCGCAGGTCCACGGCGGTCGGCTGCTTGGTGCCGAGGATGAGGTGGCACAGCTCGTCGATCTCGATCTCCAGGCGGTCGACCTCGTTGTCGCCTTCGATCACGTCGGTGCTCAATTGATTGTTGCGATCGAGCAGGGACTGGGTCGCCTTGGCGACCATACCCTCCACCATGCCGCCCATCTTCAGCAGCATCTGGCGTACGCGATCGAGATCCTGGTCCAGTCGTCGTTCCATGAGTGTTCCTTTCGCCCGAGGATCTTAACCCCTGGACCCCGCAGGTTTGTTACAAGTCCTCGTCAACGGTGTGACGAGGCGCCGGGGCTGAGAGGGCGGTGGACCCCCGTGGTCGACAGCGCGGCCTGCGTTGCCAGGGATTGAAATCACCTGGCTACCCTCGGTAGTCCCTGCGGGACACAGAAACGAAATTGCGGTCCCGGCGGGGACAAGCGTCAGTAGCCAGGGATTTCAATCCCTGGCGACGCAGGCGTCATCGGCTACGATTTTGAGACTCCCCTCTCAAGACAAGGTGCGCCGCCTCGCGAAAATGGCCACGACCAAGGCCAGCTCGAGTCACCGCCCCATCGGCAGCCGCACCCGGAAGGTCGAGCCCTGGCCGGGGCGGCTTTCGACTTCGACCTGGCCGCCGTGGGTCTGGGCCACGTGCTTGACGATGGCGAGGCCTAGGCCCGTGCCCCCTTCTTCGCGGGCCCGCCCCTTGTCGACGCGGTAGAAGCGCTCGAAGAGGCGGGGGATGGACTCGGGGGGAATGCCGATCCCGGTGTCGGTCACCTCCAGCACGGCTTCGCCGTCCGACCTTGAAAGGCGGAGGGTGATGCGGCCGTCGGGGCGGTTGTACTTGATGGCGTTGTCGAGGAGGTTGAGGACCAGGCGCTCCAGGCCGTCGGGATCGCCCATCACGGGCGGCAGCGGCTCGTCGCCGGTCGAGACCGCGATCTCCACCCGCTTCTCGCGGGCGACGGCGGAGATCAGCTCGACGGCGCGGTGGACGACGGCGGCGAGGGCGACGGGCTCCCGCTCGAGGGCCGGGGCGACGCCTTCCAGGCGGGAGAGGGTCAGCAGGTCGTCGAGCAGCTCCTGCAGGCGCCGGCACTGGCTGACGATGCGCTCGGTGAAGCGGCGGGCGGTGGCGGGCTCGTCCAGGGCGCCGTCGCGCAACGTCTCGGCGAAGCCGCGGATGGCGGCGAGCGGCGTTTTCAGCTCGTGGGAGACGTTGGCCACGAAGTCCTTGCGCATGTCGGCGACGCGGGTGAGATCGGTGGTGTCGCGAGCCGCCACCACGGCGCCTTGCCGGCTGTCGCCGCCGCCACCCGTGCCCAGCGTGATCGGCGAGCTGGCCAGCAGCAGGGTGCGGCGCTCGGGGGCGGCGAGCTCGATCTGGGCGCTCTGCGGCTCGCCCTGCCGCAGGGTGTCGTCGATCAGCCGCGCGAATCCCGGGTGGCGGATGATCTCCAGCACCGGCCGGCCCGCGAAGTCGCCCACCAGGTCGAACAGGCGATAGAAGGCGGGGTTGATCATCAGGGCGCGGCCGTCCGGCCCCACCACCAGCACGCCTTCGGACATGCTGGCGAGGATCTGCTGGAGCTGGTCCCGCTCTTTGCGCACCGCCTCGAACTGCTCTTCCGCGGTGGCGGCCAGGCGGTTGAGGGCCAGGGCGAGGGCCGCCAGCTCGTCCTCGTCCGGCACCTGGACGCGGGAGGCGCGGCCGGCGGCGATGGCCCGCGCGTCGGCGATGAGGCGCGACAGGGGCTCGAAGAGCCGGCGGTCGAGCCACAGGGAGGTGACGAGGATGGCGAGCCCCGCCGCCAGGGCGGCGAGCGCCAGGGAGGTGGCCAGTCTGCCTTGTAGCGCCTGAAGCTGCTCCAGCGGCTCAGCCAGGCGCAGGATGTAGGCCTCGCCCCGGGGGCCGGCCAGAGTTTGCGCGGCGTAGACGTAGGTTTCGCCCGTCGTGGCGCTGGTGCGCACCGACATTCCCGAGCCGCGGGCCAGGGCTTCCCGAACCTCGGGCCGGTGGCTGTGGTTCTCCATTGCCGGCACCCGCTCTGGCGCCACGGAGCTGTCGGCGATCACCACGCCGTCGCGGCGGATCAGCGTCAGCCGCAGGCCGCTGTCGGCGGCGAGCTGCCGCAACCAGATCTTCGGGTCGTTGGGATCCTCGGCGATATGGCGCTCGACGATGGGGGTGAGGATGCGCAACGTGTCGAAGAGCTGGACCGAGGCCGTGCGCTCGAACAGCCTGGGCAGGAGGAACCAGAGGAGGGAGCCGGCCACGGCCAGGGCCGCCAGCGCCGGCCAGAGGGGAGCGAGCCGCAGCTTGGGTGGCAGGCCCAGGCGCCGCACGGCGGGTCAGGGCCTCAGCCGGTAGCCAACGCCGATGACGGTCTCGATGTGCTCGGACTCGGAGCCCAGCTTGCGCCGCAGGCGCCGGATGTGGGTGTCCACCGTCCGGCTGTCGATGTCCTCGGCATAGCCCCAGACGTCGGAGAGGAGCTGCCCCCGGGTCTGTACCCGGCCGCCGCGCTCCATCAGCAAGCGCAGCAGGCGGAACTCGGTGGCCGTCAGCGGCGTCTCCTGGCCCCGCACCCGGAGCTGGTGGCCGCCGACGTCGAGCTGGATGGCGCCGACCTCCAGATAATCGGTGGCCGCCTCCTCGGGCTGCCGGCGGCGCAGCACCGCCTTGACCCGCAGCACCACCTCGCGGGGGCTGAAGGGCTTGCTGATGTAGTCGTCGGCGCCCAGCTCGAGCCCCACGATGCGGTCCAGCTCCTCGCCCCGGGCGGTGAGCATGACGATGGGCAGCCGGGAGGTGGCGGCGTCCCGCTTGAGCATCCGGGTCAGCTCCAGGCCGTCGACGCCGGGCAGCATCAGGTCGAGCAGGACGAGGTCGGCCGGCTCGCGCCGCAGGGCCTCGAAGCCGGTGTCTCCCCGCCGCGCCACTTCCACCGCGAAACCCTCCTTCTCGAGGTTGTACTGCAGCACCTCGGCAATGTCGGGCTCGTCCTCGATGACCAGAATCCGCTCGCGTGCCATGTGCCGCAGGCTATCACGGAGTCTTCCACAAAGACTGCGGAAAAACTTGTGGAAAAGAGCCCGCAAATCGCCGGGAGATGCCGTATTTTCGGGCGTTTCCCCTCTTTGAACAAGCTCCTGTGCAAAGCGCGCAAGCCACTGAATTCATTGAGTTTGTAGGATTTACGGCGAACGCCGCCGGAAGGCCCGCGCGGCGGATTGGAGAGTTTTCCACAGAACGGCTTGTGAGGGCCGTGTGAGAATCGTGTTAACTCTTTGTGACACCGTGATTTACCGGAAACAGGAGAGATTTCTGCCGCGGTTCGGGCAGGTGAGAGGTTCTTACAACACGCTGTAGAAATTCGTGCTCTTCAGCCCGCCGCCACTTCCAGCCCCTGGCGCAGGCGGAGGGTGCAGCCGAAGGTTCTTTCAAAAAATCTGCCATGTTCCTGCGCCGCCTCGAGCTCGAGGTCGACGGCGTAGCGCGACACGACCTCCAGGGTGACCTTGAGCGGGCTCTTGCTGGTGCGGATGGAGCCGTAGATCTCCTCGACGCGCGAGGCGTGGGTGCGGTCCAGGGCGTCGGCGACGCGCAGCAGGGCGGCGAGCTTGCGGATGGTCCGCTGCTGCCAGGGCTTGAGGGCGGCGAGGGTGGGGTGGGTGGCCTTGGGGGCGGCGCCCCGGTGGTAGCGGGCGACGTGGGCGATGATCTCGATCTCCCGCGGGTCGAAGGCGTCGAGCACGGCGTTGGAAATGAGGTAGTAGGCGTGCTTGTGGTGGCCGCGGTAGTGGATGGAGTAGCCGATGTCGTGCAGCAGGGCGGCGTACTCCAGCCACTCCCGCTCGCGGCTGCCGAGGCCGTGGACCGAGGCGGTGACGTCGAACAGGCGGGCGGCGAGGCGCGCCGTCTGCAGGTTGTGGCGGTAGACGGTGTCGGCCCGCTCGGCGACGCGCAGCACTTGGCGCCGCCGCAGGTCCTCGGGTCCGCCGAGGGCGGGAA
>JBAPYB010000023.1:0-12780 GCA_049284515.1 Thermoanaerobaculia bacterium | reverse complement strand
GAGCCCCCAACCTGCCGTCCAGACCCGCCCCTACCCGAAGCATTGAAGGTTAACGCCTATGAGGGACAGGGGTGAGGGTCTTGGGCGGGGGCGCTCTCGGGTACGCCTATTTCACCCACACCGTCTTCACGTTCACGAACTCGCGGATCCCCACCTCCGAAAGCTCCCGCCCGTAGCCGGACCGCTTGATCCCGCCGAAGGGGAGGCGCGGGTCGGACTTCACCATGCCGTTGACGAAGACGCTGCCGGATTGGACCTCGGCGGCGAGGGCTTCGCCGCGGGCCGGATCGCCGGTCCAGAGGCTGGCGCCGAGGCCGAGGGTGGAGCGGTTGGCGAGCTCGACGGCGTGGTCGGCGTCGCGGGCGCGGGTGACGGCCGCCACGGGGCCGAAGGTCTCCTCGTCAAAGGCCGGCATGCCCGGCTCGACGCCGGTGAGGACGGTCGGCGCGTAGTAGAAGCCCTTCCCTTCCAGGCGGTGCCCGCCGGTGCGGAGGCGCCGGCCGCCACCGTGCGCTGCACCTGGTCGTCCAGCGAGGTGAGCAGGTCCTCCCGGGCCATGGGGCCGACGTCGTTGCCGCGGTCCATGGGGTCGCCCACCTTCAGCGCCGCCATGGCCTGGACGAATTCCTCCTCGAAGCGGTCGGCGATGGGCTCCTCGACGAGGAAGCGCTTGGCGGCGATGCAGCTCTGGCCGGAGTTGATGGTCCGCGCCTTGGCCGCCTGTTTGGCCGTCTCCGCCTGATCGACGTCTCCGAGGACGATGAACGGATCGGAGCCGCCCAGCTCCAGGACGGTCTTCTTGAGGTTCCGCCCGGCCTCGGTGGCCACCTCCACGCCGGCCTTCTCGCTGCCGGTGAGGGTAACGGCGCGGATCACGGGGTGGGAGATGAGGCGCTTCGCCGTCTCGGAGGAGACGAGGAGCGTGCTCATCGTCCCCGCGGGGAATCCGGCGTCGCGGAAGACCTCCTCGATGGCGAGGGCGCAGCCGGGGACGTTCGAGGCGTGCTTGAGCAGGCCGACGTTGCCCGCCATCAGGGCGGGGGCGGCGAAGCGGAAGAGCTGCCAGAAGGGGAAGTTCCACGGCATGATGGCGAGCACCGGCCCGAGCGGGTCGTAGCGGACGAAGCTGCGGGTGGCGTCGGTGGCCACGGTCTCCGGGGAGAGGAACCGCTCTGCATGCTCGGCGTAGAAATCGCAGACCCAGGCGCACTTGTCGATCTCGGCATCGGAAGCGGCGATGGGCTTGCCCATCTCCTCCGTAATCAGACGGCCGTAGTCGCCGGCGCGGTCGCGCAGCAGGTCGGCTACCCGGGTCATGAGGCGCGACCGCTCGGCGAAGGGGACCTTGCGCCACGACGCGAAGGCGGACTCCGCCCGCGCCAGAGTGGCTTCGATCTGGGCCTCGTCGTGGTCGGGATAGTCGCGGATCAGCTCACCGGTGGCGGGATTGACGGCTTTCATAGCTCAGCGGACTGAATGCAACCTCCGGGCCGAGCGCTTCGCGGGCGGGCGGGGAAAATGGCGGAGAGGGAGGGATTCGAACCCTCGGTCCGGGTTTACCCCGGACAACTGCTTAGCAGGCAGCCCTGTTCGGCCACTCCAGCACCTCTCCGTGCGGTCCGGCAGGGAGAGCACATTGTAGGGAAGGAGGGGCCGGGAGTCAAAAGTCCCGCGATAGACTCTCCCGTGCCCGCAGGGCTTTTCCGTGGAGGGAGCGCAATGGCCGAACCGAATGTGGACCAGCTCGCCATCAACACCATCCGATTCCTCGCCGTGGACATGGTCGAAGCGGCCCAGTCGGGTCATCCGGGCGCACCTCTGGGGCAGGCGCCGATGGCGTACCTCCTGTGGACGCGGTTCCTGCGCCACAACCCCGACAATCCGGACTGGCCGAACCGCGACCGGTTCGTCCTCTCCTGCGGCCACGCCTCGGCCCTGATCTACGCCCTCCTCCACCTCGCCGGCTACGGCTTGCCCCTCGAGGAGCTGAAGCGCTTCCGGCAATTCGGCTCCAAGACGCCGGGCCACCCCGAGCACGAGCTCACCCGCGGCGTCGAGACCACCACCGGCCCCCTCGGCCAGGGGCTCGCCAACTCCGTGGGCATGGCGATCGCCCAGTGCCTGAGCCGCAACCGCTTCAACCGCGAGGGGTACCCGCTCTTCGACTACCGCGTCTGGACGTTCGCGAGCGACGGCGACATGGAAGAGGGCGTCACCTCCGAAGCCTGCTCGCTCGCCGGGCACCTCAAGCTCGGCCAGCTCAAGGTGTTTTACGACGACAACCACGTCTCCATCGACGGCCCCACCTCCCTCTCCTTCTCCGAGGACGTGGGCAAGCGGTTCGAGGCCTACGGCTGGTTCGTGCAGCACGTGGCGGACGTCAACAATCTCGAGGAGGTCGAGACGGCGATGAAGGCGGCGGAGGCGGAGACGCAGCGGCCGTCGCTGGTCGTCGTCCGCACCGTCATCGGCTACGGCAGCCCCAACCGGGCGGGCACTTCCAAGGCGCACGGCGAAGCGCTGGGGCCGGAGGAGACGGCGGCCACCAAGAAGGCCCTCGGCTGGCCGCTGGAGCCCACCTTCCTGGTGCCGGACGGCGCGACGAAGCCCTTTGAGGAGGCCCGCGAACGGGGACACAAGCTGGAGCAGGAGTGGAACGATCTCTATGCCCGCTACAAGCAGGCCCATCCCGAAGAGGCTGCCGATCTGGATGGGCGGCTCGCCGGCAAGCTTCCGGAGGGCTGGCAGGACGGCATCCCGACTTTCAAGCCGGGCGACAAACCCATGGCGACCCGGTCGGCGTCCGGCCAGGTGCTCAACGGCATCGCCGCCAAGCTCCCCATGCTGGTGGGCGGCTCGGCGGACCTGACGCCGTCCAACAACACCGCCATCAAGGGGCGCGCCGATTTCGAGGCCGCCAGCCTGGAAGGCCTCTACCTGCGCTTCGGCATCCGCGAGCACGCCATGGGCTCGATCCTGAACGGCATCGCCCTCTCGCGGCTCTGGATCCCCTACGGCGGCACCTTCCTCATCTTCTACGACTACATGCGCCCGCCCGTGCGCCTGGCGTCGCTGATGAAGATTCAGACGATCTACGTCTACACCCACGACTCCATCTTCCTGGGCGAGGACGGCCCCACCCACCAGCCCATCGAGCAGCTCTCCGGCCTGCGCTCCGTCCCCGGCCTGACGTTGCTCCGCCCGGCGGACGCCATCGAGACCGCCGAAGCCTGGCGCATCGCCGTCGAGCACCGTCATGGCCCGGTGGCCCTGGCCCTGACGCGGCAGAACCTCCCGATCCTGGAAGAGACGGCGAAGGGGGCCCGCGAGGGCGTGGCCAAGGGCGCCTACGTCCTCTCCGATCCGGCGCAGGGCGAGCCGGAGATCATCCTCATGGCCACCGGCTCCGAAGTCTGGGTGGCGGTGGAGGCCGCGAAGCAGCTCACGGAAAAGGGCCGAAGAGTGCGCGTCGTGAGCATGCCCTCCTGGGCCCTCTTCGACGCCCAGCCCCAGGAGTACCGCGACTCCGTCCTGCCGCCCAACCTCCGCAAGCGCCTCGCCGTCGAAGCCGCCTCCCCCCTCGGCTGGCACAAATACGTCGGCCTGGACGGCGCAGTCCACGGCATCGAGCGCTTCGGAGCCTCGGCCCCGTACAAGGACCTCCAGAAGGCCTTCGGGTTCCTGCCGGAGGATGTGGTGGGGCGGGCGGAGGGGTTGTTGGGGCGGTAGGGGAAGACAGACAGAATATAAGCTGAAGACATAGAGAGGCGGAAATCCATGGCTCGGTATGACGACCCTTTTAAGAACAACGATCCCTTCAGCCAGATAAAGGAGATGATGGATGCCGCAGATCCAGGGCGCCGCCTCTCGCCCTCCTTGGGTGAATTGCACGGATCGAGAAGAAATCAGCTATCGCAGAACGTTGGATGCCCCGAAGGGGCAAAGGCATGTAGCCCGGGGCTGGCGCTTTTTGCCAGCCCCGGGTAGCAATGTCCCAAACACCTCATAGCCCCGAAGGGGCGACGGCGGCTTATCGTTCGAATTCCAATCAGCCCAGGAGATAGCGCTCGTCATACTCGATCCCATATCTTCCGTGAACTATAACGACATCATGGATGCGGCCGCCGTGATGTCGGCCGGCGATGAACTGCCGCCGCCCCTTCGGGGCTATGAGGAAGCTGTTGCGCCTCCTTTACCCGGGGCTGGCAAAAAGCGCCAGCCCCGGGCTACATGCCTGAGCCCCTTCGGGGCAAGAACAATCAGAACGGCATCGGTCGAGCAATGTAGCAAGAGGCCTGATTTGCTATGCGTTCATATCCCAGACTCGCACTACCATTCTTTTGCTCGCCTTAACTTTCTCGGCACGAATAACCCTGATCGTTCTACTGGCGCTCATGGATTTCGTCGCGATTGAACTTCCATCCCTGTGAATTCCCCTACCGGAGAGGCGGCGGATCTCCGCAATATCCTCTTCGCGGAGGATTGCGCTGATTGCGACTCAAGATCCTCAAGGTATCGCAGGATAAGCTGTTCCAGAGTCATCCCCATGCCTTCAGCGATCTGCCGGGCACGTTGTGCAAGTTCTTCATCGATGGAGAGGGTCAGGGTCACGGCGAATCTCCTATCGCTAGCGTGTCTCTGTACAATGCTCGTAAACGAGCTGCGGCGTCGCTGAGAAAATCAGCTATCGTGGACCACAAGGTGCCCCGAAGGGGCTTAGGCATGTAGCCCGGGGCTGGCGCTTTTTGCCAGCCCCGGGAGCCGTGTCCCAAGCATCTCATAGCCCCGAAGGGGCGACGGCGGCTCATCGGTCACATTCAATCAGCCCAAGAGATAGCGCTCGTCATACTCGATCCCGTGCTTCTTGAGCAGGGTGATCAACTCGTCCTTGAAGGAGACCTTGGCGTGGTGAGCCTCCTGAGTCTGAATATACTTCCGGACTCTCGACACCTGCGACTCGCTGACGGAAAAGGCTCCGTAACCGACCTGCCATTCGAAACGATTGGCCTTCGTGTTCTTTTTGTTCCGCCATTTTGAGGAACCCGCTTTGATGTGGCCGACCAAATCTGAGAGGGCAATGTCGGCTTTGGATTTGACGAGGAGATGGACGTGGTCCGGGACGCCGCCAATTTCAAGGAGAATCCCTCCTTCGCTCCGGATGATGCCGCCCATATATTCGTAGAGGGGCTCGCGCAGATCCCCGTGAATCACCGGAAGCCGGTCCTTGGTGGAGAAGACGATGTGGAACAGCAGATTGGTGAACGTGCTGGCCATAACAGGAACCCTCCACCTTCGGAGTGGGATTAGGTAACGCGTATCTTGCGAGAAGCATAACGATATCACGCATGCGGTCCGCCGTGATGTCATCAGGCGATGAACTGCCGCCGCCCCTTCGGGGCTGAGGGTCTGGTGGCGCCTATCTACCCGGGGCTGGCAAAAAGCGCCAGCCCCGGGCTACATGCTTTTGCCCCTTTGGGGCATGTGGCGCGGGGCGCCGTGAGGTCTCTGGTCGTTCTACTCTAGGAGTGCGAGAGAGCTCGCGAGATTCGTCGCGTAGATCGGGAAGTGCGCCGCTCAATTCGCGGGTTTTGTGATGCACGCCGGGGTTTGTGTCGCGCACCCCAGCGGGTTCGTGTTGCAAGCCCCGGAGGCGCTTACTTCAACTGCTCCCGCAGGAAGACCACGGTTCGTGGCCAGGCCTGCTGCGTGGCCTTGAGGTTCGCGCCGTTGCGGTCCTCCTGCATGCGCAGGAAGCCGTGGCCGGCGCCTTCGAAGACGTGGGACTCGTAGGTCTTGCCGAGCTTCTTCATCTCGGCCTCGGTGGCCGCCACCGTGGCGGTGATGCGGGCGTCGTCACCGCCGTAGAAGCCTAGGACCGGCGCCTTGATCTTCGCCATGTCCGCGGCTTCGGGGGGCGTTCCGTAGTACACGACGGCGCCGGCCAGCGCGGGCTGGCTCACCGCGTAGGCAAAGCTCCGGCCGCCACCCCAGCAGAATCCGATCGAGGCGCTTTTCCCGTTCGCCGCCGGCAGGTGAATGGCGTAGTCGCGGACGGCGTTCAGGCGGGCAATCGTCTCGTCCACGGTCAGTGCGCGCACGAGCTTGACCACGTCGTCGCGGCTTCCTGCTGAATCCGATCCCCCGCCGTTGGGTCCCATGCCGGACAACAGGTCGGGCGCCACGGCGATGAATCCCTCCTTGGCGAGCTGGTCGGCGACGGCGCGGGCCCAGTCGCTGAGGCCGAAGACCTCGTGGATGACGAGCACGACGCCGGCCTTCTCTTTGCGCTCCGGATACGCGACCCAGGTGCGGATGGCAGGGCCGCCCGCGGGGGTCTTGACGTCCACGTACTCGCCGTGGCGCGGGCTCTGGTTCAGCGCCGCCTTGGCCTGCGATTCGGAAGCGGGGAGCGTCTCATCGCGCGCCGCCGCCACGGCGGGAGCTGGCGGCGCCGGCGCGGCGGGGGCCTGGGGCGACATCATCAGGAGAGCAGCGGTGGCGAGCAGCGGGAGCATCATCGGGAGCCTCCTTCCAGTCGCTTGACATCCGGCGCAAAGGTATCAGACTCCCGCCGCCCGCGGTCCGCCTAGTTCCCGGTCAACCAGAGGACGAGCTGCGGCTTGTTGCTGCCGGCCTGCCGTGAGTTGGCGACGAAGTCGTTGCTCGACAGCGGGCTGAAGCGGAAGCTCGTGGTGCCGTTCCTCAAAAGGCTCGCGACGTCGTAGCTCACCCAACTGCCGTTCGGCACGGTGGCGCCGCCCCCACGGTTGGCCTGCTGGCAGGACGGCTGGTTGCTCCAGTTCACTCCGGTCTCCGTCCAGGACGCCGAGGTCGGGCAGAACTGCGGGCTCGCATTCGTGCCGTCGGTGACGTAGAAGAGCAGGTCGGCGCGGCTGATCTGCGACAGGGTCACGGAGGAGAGGTTGAACTGGATCAGGAAATCGCGGTCCGCGCTCGTGGCCGAGTCGGTGACGAGAGTGGTCGCGGTGCCGTCGTTCGAGGTGGGCGAATTCTGATGGGTGGTGGCGTCGGCCGTCGGCGACAGGGTGGTCGTGCAGAGCTGGGGGAAGCCGGTGAAGGAGTAGACGCTGTGCGCCGAGGTGTCGTCGGCGAGGTAGATGTCGGTCGCCGCTCTCGGGCACTGCGGCAGGAGCGTCACGCCTTCCTGCTCCGCGGTGCCCGACGGCAGGTTGTAGGAGTTGATGGTCGGGAACTGCGTCGTGCTCGTGTCGATCTCCCGCAGGACGTCGGCGGTGTCATAGAGGACGAAGAGGGTGCGGGTGCTGGGCGAATAGTAAAGGTCGGAGATGTCGGTCTGGGTGGGATCGGGGGTGAAGGAGCCCAGGAGCGTGGGTGTGCTGCCATTGGTCGACAGGTCGACGTCGAAGACGTAGATGGTGCCGTTCTTCTGCGAGCTGGCGAAGAAGACGCCTCCCGACGAGCTGGCCGGGTAAGGGTGAGCGCCGTTGGGCACCCAGGTCATCCCCTCCATGCCGTTGGACGAATTCACCGTATTGGCAGGGAAAGGCAGCAGCCAGCTATGGCCCGTCGACGACGGGGCCGCCGTCGAGCTGGAGTTGTATTCCACGATCTGGGGCGGATACTCGACTCCCAGGTAGATCTTCTCAGAGGTGCCGGTCACGGCGATGCTCTCCAGATCGAGGTTGCCGGGCAGCGTCCAGCAGGAGGGGCTGGTGCCGTCTCTCTCCATGCGGGCGACCTGCCCCTCGTCGCCGACGATCCAGAGGGCGCCGGTGAAGTCGTCCCAGACGATGCCGCTCGGCTCGAAGCCCGGCGGCGTGCCGGTGCCGCCGCCCAACCAGGGGCACGAGTCGAGCCCGCCCCCGAGGTTGGTGCCGGTGGTGCTGGCCGGCCAGGCCGAAGCCGCGGCGGCCGGAGAGGCGAAGAGGGTGACGGACAGGATCGAAGCGGCGGCGATGGACGGGATTCGAAGCATTGGGGTCTCCTCTGAGAAGGGTTTGCATCGTCTCGCCTCCTTAGTGGGACCCCGGGGCGATTTATCGCACGCCGAGCGGCCGTCCACACGCTGCCCGCCGCCACGGCGGGAGTGGCACCCTTCTTGCTCCATTCTCCAGGTTGTAACGACAGGGGGCTGACGGCCTCCAAGGACGAATTCTGAGAGAGGGAGTAACCGTATGAGAATTACCAACCGAACCTTCGTGCCGGCCGTCCTGGCGGCGGCACTGCTGTTCCCGCTCGCCGGCCGTCCGGCGCAGGCGCAGACGACGAAGCCCCGGCCGCCCATCGCCGGAGTCCAGGTGGTGGTCCGCGACCTTGCCACGCAGCAGGATCTCGGCGCCGTGCCGCCGGGCGGCTCGCTCTCCGTTCCCGCCGGCGGTCACGTGCGGCTGATCATGACCGCCATCCCCACCGGCAACCGCGCGCCGCTCTATCCGGCGACGACCTACAGCGATCCGTCCCGGGGCGGCGTGCAGATCACCCGCTCCAGGAGCGAGAACTCCACCGCCGACCTCGCGGTGGGCGTCGCCAGGGACAGGCGCCAGGCGATCGAATACCAGATCCAGGAGGACTGGGTCCCCACCCAACTGCGCAACGGCGTCATCTACCTTCAGGTCGTCCCCGCCGCCGCGCCGCCCCAGGCCGCTGCGCCGCTGACCGGCAGCGCGCGGGCCCAGGAGATCACCCGCATGCTCTATCAGGGCATTCTCCTGCGGGAGCCCGATCCGGGAGCGCAGGGCACGGTGGACTCGATCGAGCGCGGCGGCTATGAGGCGATCGTCCAGGCCGCCGTGGGAATCGCCAACAGCGACGAGAGCCGCAACCGAGTTCGCGCCAGCAGCGAGGAGCGGCTGGGCTCGCTGTATCAGAACCTGCTGGGCCTCAATCCCGACCAGGTGGACCGGGCGCAGTACGACGGCGACCTCCGGCGCGTGGCCTCGGGCCGCATCGCCGACGTGGTCTCGGGAATGGTGCAGTCGCCCCGGTTCCAGACCCGCACCCGGATGGCCTCCACCCGCTACTGATCGATCAACGAGGGTCCCGCCCCTCCCGCGCGGCCAGGTAGTCGTCGCGCAGGAGGGCGTAGAGGTAGTTGTCCAGGCGCCGGCCGCGTAGCTTGAAGTAGGCGCGCAGCCGGCCTTCGCGTTGGAAACCGGTCTTCTCCAGCACGCGCTGGGAGCCGACGTTCTCCACGGCGCAGCGGGCTTCGATCCGCTCCAGCAGGGTGTTGTGGTAGAGGTCCTCGAGCAGGAGCACCAGGGCCTCGGTCATGATCCCCCGGTTCTGGTAGAGGGTGGAGAGGGCATAGCCCACCTCGGCCAGGCCGTGCTCCCAATTGCTCACCACCAGCGTGATCCAGCCCGCCGGCTGGCCGTCCACCTGGACGATCCATTGGAACTTCTCGCCCCGGCCGCGGTAGAGGTCGGCGAGGCGCTGGCTGGCGACGTCGGCCCGGAGTTGGGCGGTGGGCAGCTCGTTGAGCGGCTGGAAGCGCCGCACGCTCGCCTCCGACCGCCACTGGCGCAACAGATCGGCATCCCGAGGCGCCGCCGGCCGCAAAGCCACCTGGGGACTGGAGCGCCAATCGGGGAGAGCCATGGCGATATTCTAGCCGGGGTCCAAGCCGGGCCGCCCCCGCCCGGCGATTTGGGGGAGTGGGTCTAGCGCGCTCCCGCCGGGGCGGGCCGCCGCTGCCGCGTCCGCGCCCACCAGCCACGCAGGGACGGCAGGTAGCTGAGGATGGCCATGTAGCCGTAGCCCTGGACGAAGAGGTAGAGGAAGGGGATGGACATCCACATTCCGGCCTTGTACGCGTAGATCGTGCAGCCCAGGAAGTAGAGCGAGAAGAGGGCTTCCACCCCCCGGGTGGGATCGCTGCCGGCCCGGTAGCGCTTGGCCCACCAGGTCTGCTTGCCACGGGACTCGATGTTGTACTTGGGGGTGCGGTGGAACGTGCCGCCGCGTTGGAAGAGGCCCGAAACCACGGCCCGCGAGTTGTTGAGCGACAGGCCGATGCCGACGCCCATCAGCGCCGGCAGGAAACGGATCTCCCGCCGCCATCCCGGTCCGGTCGCCACCTGGCTCATCAGGTAGAAGACGAGCACGGAGGCGGTGGCCGAGAGGAACATCGGCAGGTCCACCAGGAGCAGCATTCGGGTCGAGGTGCCGACCCGCAGCATCATCGCCGGGAAGATCAGGATGGCGAGCACCACCATCAGCGGATAGCTGACGTTGTTGGTGAGGTGGACGAAGGCTTCCATCTTCACCCGCAGCGGGAGGGGGGCCCGGAAGATCTCCCCCAGCAGCTTGCGGCCGGTCTGCACCGCTCCCTTGGCCCAGCGGTACTGCTGGCTCTTGAAGCCGCTGGCGTCCACCGGCAGCTCGGAGGGCACCGCGAGCTCGGGCAGGTAGAGGAATTTCCACCCTTTGAGCTGGGCGCGGTAGGAGAGGTCGAGGTCCTCGGTCAGCGTGTCGTGCTCCCAGCCGCCCGAGGTCTCGATGGCCGCCCGCCGCCAGATGCCGGCGGTGCCGTTGAAGTTGAAGAAGCAGCCGGAGCGGTTGCGCGCCCGGTGCTCGATCATGAAGTGGCCGTCGAGCAGGATGGCCTCGACGCGGGTCATCAGCGAGTAGCCGCGGTTGATGTGCGCCCAGCTCCCCTGGACCATGCCGAGGCCGGGATCGGCGAAGTAGGGGACGGTCCGGCGCAGGAAGTCCGGCGCCGGCACGAAGTCGGCGTCGAAGATGGCGAGCAGCTCGCCGCGCGCCCGCGACAGGCCGTTGACCAGGGCCCCCGCCTTGTAACCCGAGCGGTCGGAGCGGTGGAGGTGGTGGATGTCCACCCCCCGGGCCCGCTGCTCGGCCACGGCGCGGGCCACGATCTCGGTGGTCTCGTCCGTCGAGTCGTCGAGCACCTGGATCTCCAGGCGCCCGGGCGGGTAGTCGATCCGGCAGACGGCCTCGATCAGCCGTTCGGCCACGTACATCTCGTTGTAAAGTGGCAACTGCACGGTGACCACGGGCCAGCCTTGCGCATCGGCCGGCGGCTCCGGCATCGGGGCCAGGAGCGCGCGGGTGCGCAGGTACAGCATTACCATCCACAGCCGGTGCATGCCGTAGAACGACAGCACGACCAGGACGGAGTAATAGAGTGCCAGCAGGGCCGGCGCCCACGCAAAGTGCAGAGTCGACTGCATGGTCAAGAGCCGGGCGCGCCCGGCGGGCCTTGGGGCCCTTCGCCGTTTCGCTGCCGCTCCTGGCGGTGAACGCCGGTCTGCTTTTCGTCTTCGATCTCGCTCATCATCTGGCGCTTACGCTGATCCTCCTGGGGATCGCGTTCCTCGGGCTCCTCTGGGCGGCGCGGTGGCTGGAGGCCATTCCGGAGATGCCGGAGAGAACGGCGTCCTCCGGCAAGGCCCTTCTGCTGGCAGCTTTGCTTCTCCGACTCCCGCTTCTCCCACTGCCGCCGACGTTGTCCGACGACGTGCTGCGCTATCTCTGGGATGGAAAGGTCGCGGCGGCCGGTCTCAATCCCTACGCCCTACCCCCGGCAGCCGACCGGCTCTCTCCACTCCGTGACGAAATGTGGCGGCGGCTGCCTCATATCCAGGTGCCTACCGTCTACCCGCCCCTCTCCGTCGCGGCCTTCAGTATAGCGAGTCGGCTGCCATTTCCACTCTTCGGGTGGAAGACGATGGCCACGGCGGCGGATCTCCTGGCCTGCTGGCTCCTTCTCGGAGTGGCCCGCCGCCTCGGCTTACCCCTCGGGCGAACGGTATGGTACGCCTGGAATCCGCTGGTGACGCTGGAGGTGGCGGGGATGGGGCACGTCGACGCCCTGGGAGTCGCGGCGGTGGCGGCGGTGGTGCTTTGCCTTCTCTCCCGGCCTGCACGCCGGCTGGGTGCGGCTGCCGCATGGGCGGCGGCGGGAGCGCTCGCCAAGCTGGTGCCGCTGGCGGCGTTCCCCATGTGGGCGCGGCAATCGGGAAGGCCGTGGCGGTTTCTGGGATGGGCCGGCAGCCTGGTGGCGCTCGCCATGGCGCCGGTGGTGGTCGCCGGCCGTGGCTTTCCCCCCGGCCTCGTGACCTACGGCATCTCCTGGGAGTTCGACGGCCCCGTCTACGAGCCGCTCTGGCGGGTGCTGGACCAGGCCGGCGCCGCGCCCGCTCTCGCCCGCGGGCTCGACCGTTACAAGGCTTGGTCGCGGAACTGGGAGGGGGTCAACTTCCTCTACCCTTATCTCTATCCCCAACTCCTCGCCAAGCTGCTGCTGGCAGGCGGCATGGCGGCGGTCGTCCTCGCCTCGCTGCGCTGGCGCGATCCCGGTGACCCCGCGACCACCACCGGCCGCCTCTTCGGCGCCCTGCTCCTCCTCTCGGCCACGGTCTACCCCTGGTATCTCCTCTGGGTGCTCCCCTGGGCGGCCCTGCGCCGCCACACGGCCTGGCTGGCCCTCTCGGCGCTGATCCTGCTGTCGTACATTCCGCAGTTTGCGTGCGTGCCGTTGTGGCCTTGGGTGTATCTGGGGATTTGGGGGCCGTTCGGAGCGCTGATGGTGGTGGGTTCGCGTGCTTGGAGGGGACCTGTGTCCAGTTGGACAGAGGACTCTGAGTCCTCGTCCCCTCCGAAGCCTCACCCCCGGCCCCTCTCCCGGGGGGAGAGGGGGGACTTAACGGAGAAGGCGGAGTGTGACGGAAACGTTGGTTCTTTCTTCAGATCTGGTGGAGCGAAAGCGGCGCGCTTCGGCATTTCGCTTCAGCCAAGTCCCCCCTCTCCCCCCGGGAGAGGGGCCGGGGGTGAGGC
>JBAPYB010000022.1:0-8838 GCA_049284515.1 Thermoanaerobaculia bacterium | reverse complement strand
CCGCACGACCGCGCCGTCGTGCACCACCTCCAGCCCCGCCGCGGCGGCGACGGCCGCGAAGGCCTCCTGGGCGCCGATGTTGCGCAGGCGGATGGTGACCCGGGTGTCGGGCAGGGCGCCGGTGGCGATCGAAACGTCGTAGGTCTCGGCGAGCAGGCGCAGCGCGCGGCCGACGGACACCTCGTCGAGGTTGACGTCGGCGAGCAACGGGCCGCCCGCGAGCCGCGCAATCGTCTTGATCCCCGCCGTCTTGATCCCCGCCGTCTTGATCCCCTCTTCTTGAGCCCCCGCCTCCGCTGCCGCCGCCCCGAGGGTGAGGAGCGCGATGGAAACCATTCTCAGTGCCAAGCCCTTGGTATTCATGATGTCAACCTTTCAGAAACCCGCGGACCGAGCCTGGAGGGCAGTGCCCCCAGGCTTCGACCGCGAACCGCTACGGGGCCGGCCTGCGTCCCGCCGGGTGGATCGCCGAGCTCACATAGGCCTGGAACCTGCCGATCTGAACCCTGACGTCCCGCAGCTCCCGACCCACTTCGTCGATCCAGTGCTGCATGGCGCTCTCCTGTCCCGGGACCTTGCAGATCCGCGGCGGCGCCACCTGGAAAGAACAAAACCTTTTTTTCGGCTTCCCCACCGCCCTGCTTCGTGCCTTCCCGACTTTCCGGGCCGGCCGCCGGCAACCCTTGCAAATCACCGGACGAGCCGGACCGCGAAACGTGGACCTGCAACCTGCGCTCGCGCACGCCGTCTCAGTGAGGAGGAAGACCATGGATCGACGTGTCGACGTAGGTTTGCAGGGTGCCGGTCTCGGTCTGGACCTGCCCCAGCTCCAGGTCGACGTCGTCGATCCAGGCGCGCACGGCGACTTCCTGGCGGCCGATTATGGTGGCCGAGAGGTCGACGATCGCCTTCAGCCTCTCCTCGATCCTGACGGTGCTGTAGAGCGTGCCCTGCTCCCGCCAGACCAGGGACGTCACGATCATGATCGCGACGAGGAAGACGACGACCAACAGGAAGAAAATCGTGAACTGCTTGGTGCTGACCATGAAACACCTCCCAAAAGGTTTTTCCCCGTTTTGTTATTTGAGTCCCGCCGCCTTGGGGAAGGGCTTTGGGACCGGGTTTCTGCCAGTCCCCAAGAGCCAGACGCGTGCCAACACAACGCGCCCGTTGCCGGGTCGTGAGCAGATCGAATCGCAGCCCCGGCGGACGCCTTCAACTCTCTACTTTTCAATCACTTGGACTGAGGCCTGAGAAGGCATTCGCCCATGGCCATGGCGCTGGGCACTATGTCGGCACAATGTCGGGAAACGTCGGGCAATGACGGGAGCGCTTCGCCGATCGCTCCCGCAGCCTGCCGGCCTGGAAAAGCTGCCACAGCCTATAATGGCAGCGAAAGCCACCTTGGACAGGTCTTGTCCAGGAGCTCCCGGGACCATCCACACGCTGTACCGCTGCCGGTTCCCGGTGCTCGCCGCCCCCGACCTCTGCGAGCTTCGGCCAAGGTGTTCACGATCTTATGCATAGAAATGTCGTGGTCCTGCTCCTTGCCACCCTGCTCCCCTGCGGGGGCTGCAGTGAAAGAGATGATCCCAGCGATCTGGACGCCATCGTCCGAGCGCTGGGCGGTACCCGTGCAGTCGAGCCGCGTCTCTCTGGAGGCTTCACTTATGCCCCCTGTGCGCCTCTAGAGCCCAGTCCTCCCACCTCCAACGACATGGTTCCCGAACCCAACTGTCCCCGCCCCCGTGCAAGCCAGCACGCGTTGAAGCGAGTGCTGCATGGTTTGGAGGAAGTGTGGAGACGACCACCGGACGTGGCGGGAGCTCACGCCTTGCTTCTGGGTGAAATCCTTCTCTACCGCTCACCGCAGCGTCTCAAAGCCGCTCTCGATCGGCTCAAGAACGAGGTGCGCCGCAACGGGCCGGATTCTGCCGCGGTGTGGAGCGACCTCGCCGCAGGCTACCTCGTGGAGGCGCAGCGCCAAGAAGAGCCCTTTGCCCTCTTCGCTGCTCTCGATGCTGCGAATCGCGCCATAGCTCTCGACGAGCATTATGCCGAAGCGCGCTTCAACCGCGCCCTCGCTCTCGAGTATCTCGGTCTGGAAGCGTCGGCACGGAAGGCATGGAATGAGGAGCTAAAGCTCGATCGTAACCCTAGCTGGGCTGGTGAGGCCCGTCAGCGCCTCGCCAGACTCGATCGCGAAGCCAGAGCCACGGCAATGCGGGCGGACGCAACTGAACGATGGGCCAAGGCCGCCCTCGATAACGATGCCCGCGCTGGTGCCGAGCTTGCTCGCCACGTTCCGGAGCAGGCACGGCAACTTGTTGAATACAGGCTCCTGCCGCGATGGGGAAGCACCGCCTTGGCGGGAGATCCAGTTGCCGCTGATCGCGACCTCGCCACTGCAAAGGCCATCGCTGCGGCCCTACGTCCCGTCGATGGAGACGCCCTGCTCGGCGAGGCCCTTACCGCAATCAATGCCGCAATCAGCCCCTATCGACTCGATGAGTTACGGCGTGGGCACCGCGACTTTGGTGAGGGCATGGCTCTGTTCCAAGAACGACGCTTTGGGCTCGCTCGCCCTCACTTTGAGGCTGCGCTCGCAAACCTCAGGGACGCCAAGAGCCCATTCGCTGATTGGGCTGCCCTCTATCTGGCCATCTGCGAATATCAAAGCGGCAAACCCGGTCGTGCCGCCGTGCAGCTTGGGAAGCTCACTCCGCGTCTCGACTCGGTCCGGACGCCGGCCCTCGCGGGCCGAGTCCTATGGCAACTGGGCCTCTCCGAAGGAGTACGCGGCGAGTATGCGAGTGCGGTTACTCGGCTTGGAAAGGCCGCTGACTCCTTCCGTCGCAACAGGGACGGGGAATCGCTCGCTGCCGTCGAAAACGTGCTGGCGAGTACCTACGACGCCCTGGGAGACCGCTACCACTCATGGCACCACCGGTATATGGCCCTGCGCAGCCTCACCTACGGTAGCACAGAGCGGCGCTGGGTGGTGGTAAAAGCCATGGCCGAAAACCTTATCGAGCGCGATCGACCCGATCTTGCGCTCCCGATTCTCGATGAGTTGGTGCGAATCTCGGGCGACAACCCGGAGCGTAGGGCGCAGGCGTTTCTGCGCCGGAGCATGGCCCTCATTCGCCTTAGGCGGCTCGATCCTGCTGAGCGCGATTACCGAGCGGCAGAGGCGGCCGTGGCGCGGATTCCTGACCCGAGTCTGCGTGCGCGGGTAGGCGTCGATGTTCTCGTCAGCCGGGCCGCGGCGCTCGCACAGGAGAAGCCGGAGGAAGCTCTGCGCCTTCTCGACGAGGCTCGCCACTTTTATAATCAAACCGAGCACGAATTCCTTCTGGCTCGTGTGCTTCTTGCCCGGGCCCACGCCGCTGCCGCAGCCGGTCGCGAGGAGGAAGCCGAGCGCGACCTCGACAATGCCCTGACTCGGGCTGAGCACCGCTTTGGGAAAATCGCAGCCCCGGATCTCAAGCTCTCATTCCTCGGCGAGTTGCAGACGGCGTTCGATGACTTACTCCTGGCCCAATACCCGCGGAACCCGGAGGCGGCATTCACCACGGCCGAGCGTGCCCGCTCCCGGGTGCTTCTCGATCGAACCGGTTCCAGCCCGCTCAGCGCCGTCGAGATCCGCGCCGCGCTCCCACCTGGCGTCGCGCTTCTTGAGTATGCGATCGTCCGTGATCGCCTCTTGATTTGGGTGCTCACCCGCGAGAGCTTTTCACCTGCAGTGGTCGAGTGGACCCCAGCCGGAGGCCCCGATCTCGTACGCGGGCTCGCCCAGGATGTTGCCACGAGCGCCGGCTTGGCGGAGCTCCGCCAACGGTTGACCCGCCTCTATGATCTGCTCATCCAACCGGTCTCCAGTCACCTGCCACCCGAGTCCCTGCTCGTGATCGCTCCCAACGGCGATCTCGGCAGCGTGCCCTTTTCCGCGCTCATCGACCGTGCCACAGGACAGTACCTCATCGAAGGTCACCCACTCGTTGTGGCACCGAGCGCGAGCCTCTACTTGGCAGCACTGCGTCACGCTCGCAGGCTTAGCAGTCATCCAGTCCATTCCCTGCTTGCCATCGCTGATCCAGCTTTCGACCACGATTGGCACTCAAGCCTGCCGTCCCTGCCAGGCGCTCGGCAGGAAGTCGCGGGGATCGCACAGATTTATTCGCCGGGAGCCCTGGTCCTCGTGGGTGAGCGCGCGACTCCGGGAGCCCTCGCCGCTGCGATACAGGGCCACGATGTTCTCCACCTCGCGGCGCACACGATCACCAACCCCAAGCAGCCCGATCGCTCGGCCCTCGTGCTAGCCCCGCCGGACCGAGAGCCCAGCGCGGGGGACCTCATGGCAGCAAACATCGAGCACCTATCGTTGGCTGACACGCGCCTCACCGTCCTCGCAAGCTGTGGCGGCGCGAGCGGGACGGTCGCAGCCGGAGAGGGTACGCTGAGTCTCGCCCGCTCTTTTCTCGCCGCGGGTACGCCCGCCGTGGTCGCTGGCCTCTGGAGCGTCGACGACCAGCTCGCGGCCACTCTCTTTTTGCGGTTTCACGAGCGGTTGCGGATGGGCAAAGATGCAGTGACTGCACTTCGTGAAGTGCAACTTGCGATGCTTCAAGACATAGACGAGAGTCGGCGATCTCCTCGAAGTTGGGGCGGCTTTCAAGTCTTCGGAGCGGTAGCAAGCCGGGAAAAATCGATTCAGCGTCCGTCTCACTAAGCCGGCCGCAAGAGGCTAGCGGCAACCGATCTCCGGAGCCGACTAAAAAAGGGGAGGATGCTATGGCTTTTCTGTTCAAGATGACTTTCACTGGACTTTGTGCCTTTGTGCCGAGTGATCCGCTAGGCAGCGGCACCGTGTTGCTGGTCAACAGTCAAGGATCAGCCGATGACCTCAACTTTCACGGCCCTCTCGATCAGCAGCATGTGCCAAGAATGCGGCTCCAAAGCACGACGCCCAGCTTGTTAGGTAAGGTACTCTCCTATTCAGTCGTGGCTCCGGCGACTATCGAACCGAACACGCTTCAGCTCATTGATGCCACGTTCCCTCCCCCACTCCCCGAACAACCGGCTGCCGGCACTGCACAGGAACGAGGCGTTTTCTGGATCGCCAACCTGGCAGAGATCGATGGTGGTAATGTCGATGACTCTTGCTTTGGCATGCTCCCCAACCCGCGTGTGGCAGCTCGCGTCAAACTGTCGGCCGGCTTTCTCACCACCAGCCGCATGGTCGAGAAACCCGCCGGAGACGATATCGTATGGAACTTCAAGAAGTCGTCGTCCTCTGCCACGCCAACGCTCATCCGCGCAATGGCTGCGGAATTTTCCTTGACCGCTCTCGTCAATGGTGACGCAATAAATATCAACATTTTTGAACCTGCCACGGGGATGACATCTTCTCAAACTTTACAACCTGTGGGAGGCGAGGTAGTAGTCGAGATCGAAAACTCCTGTTTTCGTCCTGATGACGGGGGTGCACTCGAAGATTTTGTCTTTTTTTATCGTCTGTCCAGAGTCCGTACCACGATTCAACTGCCCTATCGAACGGAAGGCGGAGATCTTTCCGATACACTTTGCCCACCGGCGCGATTCCCGGCGCATCCTATGGCCTGAGGTTTGCTATGCCACCCTTTGACACGAACTGCAGGTACCATGTTCAGGATGGCCTCAACCTTTGTGGCGCTGCTGCAGCGATGATGATTCTTGCTCAACAAGGCCAAAGCTTTACCATGCTCGATCAGGTCAAGCTTTTTGGCCTTCTTGTCCCCAATATACTCACGGGCGTGGCAACTACCCCTGACAGCCTCGCCGCCGTGCTCAACGGACAATTTCCGGATAGGTTCCGCGTCGCTTCTGCAACAACTTCCGCCGACGTTGCGCGATACACTCTTTGGTCATTGATGCAGAACGTACCTGCGGCAGTACCGGCCTATCAAGACGGCCACTGGACGGTGGTGGAGCGCATGGATACAGACGCTACGCCGGCTCCGGGCCAACCGTATTCGATCTCGGCGGTCTGGGCGCATAACCCCGACGACATACCGGTCAATGGAGTCCCACCTCACGGACCCAAGGACAGCTGCGCTTCAACCATAACTTCGACATACCTTGACTACCGCAAATGGCTCGGGCTTGTGGATCAAAACGCAAACCCATTCAAGTTGAAGTGTGTAGTCAGCACGGTGCCTATAAATATCCAGATCCCCAGAGCTCCTATACCGCCGCCACCGATCGTTCCTTCTTTCAATGAGAGCATGGCAGAAGACGCCCTCCTGAACACCCTAAAATTGGATGGCCTTGGTGAATCCAAGATAATTTCGCGCCTGTCTCCATCCGGGCAGGTCAAAGCGAAGTCGCTCGGTCTGGTGCGTGGTCTTGATGAAAATATAGCCGACTACTATTTGGTCTCAGCTGTTGACAATCGCGGCGTTATAGGCTTGGCAGAGATCGATGCCAAGCGACCTTGGCTACGCTCCTTTGGGATTCTAGGCATACCCCAGGAGAAGGTCACCCCTGACCGCCAGGAAATACTCCAGGCCTTGCTGCAGGCACAGCTTCCTGTTGCTTCGGACTCCGAGAGCTGGTGGACCTCGCAACTCCAGTCAGCGCAACTCGTCTGGCGTCCATCCAATGAATCGTCTTCACCCCTTGCACCATTCTTGGCAGTTCCGCTCGGCTCGAGCCTCGAGCCTCAGCGCCACGCCTTTGTACGCTTTACCAAAGACAAGCCTGTCTTCCGCGAGTTGACGGACCCACTTCCAGGGGGTTAAACAGGCACGAAGGGAGAAAGAAGAAGAATATTTTAGAGCTGGACGGTGGCAGATGGAAATCATGGTAGTCGGCAGAGGGAGAGAGGGAGATAGAGCCTACGGCAGTGATTCGAGGAGGCCAAAAATCGCAATCGGGACCTTGACAGCGTGGACTGGATTGAGGGGGGATTCTGTGGCAATCTCGGTCGCAGGCGCCCCCCCTCTCCCGGCGGGGGGTGGGCGGGAGACGGGAGAGGGGGACAGGGGGTGAGGATTCGAAGGCGATTTCAATCCCTGGCGACGCAGGCGTCAGCGTCTACGACTTTGGAGACATCCTCTAGAGACACCCTCAAGAGTGCGCGGCGTCCGGCTTGAACTCCACCGTCACCAGGCGCGCCGGGCTCTTGCCGGTGTTGGTCAGCGTGTGGGTGAAGCCGCCGGGTATCCAGTGGACGTCGCCGGCCTTGATCGAGGTGTTCACCGGACCCCGGCCTTCGACGTCGCTGCGCAGCTCGAGGTCGCTCACCGCCACCACCAGATGGGGGCCGTCATGGTGGTGGCTGGGCACCGTGGCCCCCGGTTGTATCACGACCTCCGAGACGCGGGCGCCGTCGTGGATGAAGAGCACCTTGAGGTGGACGCCCGGGAGCTCCCGGTTGCCCTCGGATTCCGGCGGCCAGGGAGACGGCGCCTGGCGGAGCTTGGCATCCTGCACCAGCTCGACGGTGACGTTGCGGAACGGCGTATCGGCGAGATTCTTGACCGCGTGCGTGAGAGGAGCGGAAGCGAAACGGACCTCCCCGTCCGCCAGCTTGACCTCGGCCGGCGCCTTGCCCTGCACCTCGTTCATGAAGTGGGCGTCCCCTATGGCGACGAACAGGTAGTCGTGCCCGTGGAGGTGCATCAGCGTGGCGGCATGCGGCGCCACCTCGACCTTGAAGACGCGGACGTTCTCGTTCTCGAGCGCCAGGTGGTGCGAGGGCTCGGCCGTGATCTCGACCGCGGGAGCCTCGGCGGCCGCACCATGGATCGCCGCCGGCAGCAGCGTCAGGCAGAGCAGGGACATCGCAGGCAAACCGATCTTCCTCATCGTGCCCTCCTTGATTTTGGGCGATGATAATAGCAGAGAGCCCGCGGCTGCCCTTCGCCCCTCACGAACCACCACGGTCCCCGCGGCCGGAGCCAACCGCGGCGCCCTTGGGGCTTCAGGAGGGTGTGGGAGCGACCCGGCGCGCGATCTCGTGGCCGAAGCTCAGCAGGTCCTCATCTCTCAGCCAGCGCCCGGTGAGCTGCAGCCCCATCGGCAGCCCGTCCGCGTTGCGGCCCGCCGGGACGCCGAGGGCGGGGAAGCCGGCATGGGTCCAGGGCAGGTTCATCACCGGATCGCCGGTGCCGGCGAACCGGCGCGGCGCCGGGCCGGGCGCGGAGGGCGAGATCCAGACGTCGATGCCGTGCTTGTCCATCAGCTCGGTCAGCTCGGTATAGAGCGCCTTGCAGCCGGCGCGGTCCTGCTTCGTCTGCTGCGGCGGGATCTCCCGTCCGCGCTCGATCAGCTCCGCGGTCTGCGGCGCGTACAGCTCGGGGAAACGCCGGAACCAGTCCGCGTGGACCTGCGACGCCTCGGCCGCCATCAGGCGGTGATGCCGCGCCACGATCCGGCTGAAATCCGGCATCGCCGGCACCGGCAGCACCTCGTACTCCGCGGCCAGCCGGTCAAAGGTCGCGCGGAAGTGGGCCAGGCCCTCCTCGGAGGCGTGCGCGAGGTAGGAGCCTTCCGGGATCCCCAGCACCGGCCGGCGGAGCGGTGCGGCGCGATCGGGGTGGTAATCCTTCAACAGGAGCGCCGCGAGAGCCGCCGCGCCCGCCACGTCGAGGGTGATGAAACCGGCATGGTCGAGCGAGGGAGACAGGGGGATCAACCCCTCGGTCGAGATGCGTCCAAAGCTGGGCTTGAAGCCGACCACGCCGCAAAAAGCGGCCGGCCGGATGATCGATCCGATCGTCTGCGTGCCGAGCGCCGCCGGGCAGAGGCCGGCCGCCACCGCCGCCGCCGAGCCGCTGCTCGAGCCGCCGGGGG
>JBAPYB010000021.1:0-12381 GCA_049284515.1 Thermoanaerobaculia bacterium | reverse complement strand
CGCCTGTTCGCCGCGGCCACGGTCCACTACCAGGACAAGAAGCTCGGCGTCGAGCACGCGGAGGAGGTCTCGCTGTTGGCCCCCCTCACCGACGACGGGGTCGACTGGTACGCCGCGGAGACCGTGGAGCTGGGGAAGGACGATCTCGAAAACGAACCCGTGGCGGGCGCCCGTTTCGCGCCCTTGCCGGACGCCGCGGTGAAGGCCAAGAGCTACGACGCCTGGCGCCAGGCCCTGGAAGATTGCCTCTACCGCACCCGCACCTGCGACCTGTGGCGCAGCGCCGCGCTGGGAGAGGTGTCGAAGCCGGACGAGCCCGAGCGGGATTTCCGCATCCGGTTGGCGGAGACGGCCCGGATGGCGCGGGACGAGCAGGTCGCGGCTCTGCGCCAGAAGCACGGGGTGAAGATCGCCCAGCTCCAGGAGCGCATCCGGCGGGCCGGCCAGGAGCGGGAGAGACAGCAGGAGCAGGCGAGCCAGCAGACGCTGTCGACCGTGGTCACGGCCGGCGCCGCCGTGCTGGGGATGTTCTTCGGCCGTCGCAGCTCGCCGTTCACCGCCGCCGCCCGCACCGCCCGCGGCGTCGGCCGCACCTTCCAGGAGCGGCAGGACGTCGGCCGCGCCGAGGAGACGATCGGCGCCCTCCAGCAGCAGCTCGCGGATCTCAACGCCGAGCTGGAGCGGGAGGCCGGCAAGCTCCAGGAACGCTTCGCTCCCGCGGCCGTCGAGTTGGAGGCGATGAGCCTCAAGCCGCGGAAGGCGGACGTGGAGACGCGGGTGTTGGTGCTGGCTTGGGAGGCGGGCTAAAGGAACGCCGGAAACACCTGCGCCCCGCGATGCGTTAACATCTCCAGGGGCGGCCCCTTGCCGTCGCCGACGAGAAAGGAGGGGAGGGAGAGAGATGGACATGGTCTTGAGTCTCTTCATCGGCCTCGGTCTTGCCGCAGCCTGCGGCTTCCGGGTCTTCGTTCCCCTGCTCATCATGAGCCTGGCCTCGCGGGCAGAGGTCGGCCACCTCACGTTGGGTCCGCACTTCGCCTGGATCGGCTCGACGCCGGCGCTGATCGCCTTTTCGGTGGCGACGGTGCTGGAGATCACCGGTTACTACATTCCCTGGGTGGACAACCTGCTCGATACGGTGGCGACGCCGACCGCCATCGTGGCCGGCATTCTGGTGACGGCTTCCGCGATCACCGACGTCAGCCCGTTCCTCAAGTGGACGCTGGCGGTGCTGGCCGGCGGCGGCACGACGGCGGTGTTTCAGGGAATCACGGCCACGGCCCGGCACATCTCGTCGTTCACCACCGGGGGTCTGGGCAATCCCGTGCTGGCCACGGCCGAGGCCGGGGGCTCGGCGCTCCTCGCCGTGCTGGCCATCACCCTGCCGGCGGTGGCTTTCCTGTGCGTGGTCTGGCTGATCTGGTTCGGAGCCAAGAAGCTGCTTTTCCGGCGGCCGGCTCCGCGGGCGGCTTGAGACCGGAGGCGTCCATTCCGAGGCGACGCAGAGGCGTTGTGAGAAAACGGGCTGCACTGCTCTTTCTGATCCCGGGTCTCCTGGCTGCGGGCTGCGCGTCTCGCGGTCCTGTGGGCTCGGCGGGGCTGGCGAAGGACTTGCGCGCGCGGGGGCTCGATCCGCACACCGTCGTGGTGCCGTTCGAGATCACGGACGAAATGCGGGCCTGGGCCCACCAGCAGGTGCCGGACACGACGCCTGCGACGCAGCGTCTCGAAGCGCTCCTGGCCGCCCTGGTGGACCCCCAGCGCCTCGACCTCGTCTATCAGCCGGGCCACACCGCCACGGCCCGCGAAGCCTTCGAGAGCCACAAAGCGAATTGCCTCGCCTTCACCAGCCTGTTCGTGGGGATGGCGCGGGAGCTGGGCCTGCCGGCCTTCTACCTCGACGTGGACGACGTGGAGAGGTTCGAGAAGGACGGCGACCTCATGGTGGTTTCGGGACACGTCAGCGGCGGCTATGACACCGGCGGCGGCAAGGTGAAGATCCTCGATTTCACGCCCGCGGCTCAGCCCGGATACCGCCGCGTCCGGCCGCTGACGGACCTGCGCGCCATCGCCCTCTATTACTCCAACCGCGGCGCGGAGCTCATCCGCGCCGCCCGCGGCGACGAGGCCCTTTCCTGGCTGCGCAAGGCGGTGGCTATCGATCCCGAGCTGGGTGGCGCCTGGGTCAATCTGGGCGTGGGGCTGCGCCGTGCGGGCGACGAGGCCGGAGCCGAGGCCGCTTATCGCAAGGCCCTGGAGGTGAGCCCCGACGCCGCCGCGGCCTACACCAATCTGGCGGCGCTGCTGCGCGTCCACGGGCGGGACGTCGAAGCCGGGGAGCTCCTCTCCCTGGCGGCGCGGGCGGATAGCCGCAATCCCTTCAGCTACATCGCCCTTGGCGATCTCGCCCTGTCCCACGGCCGGCTGGAGGAGGCCAGGCGCTTCTACCAGAAGGCGCTGCGGCTGAACCGCGACGACGCGAGCGTCTACGCGGCCCTGGGGATGGTGGCGCTGGCCGGCGGCGATTCCCGCGAGGCCCAGCGCTGGCTGCGCAAGGGCGAGTCTCGGGACCGGCAGAACGAGCGCGTGCGGCAGCTCGGCAACAAGCTCGCAGCGCCGGCACCGCGGACCACGGGATGATCCCAGCCTCGTCCTGGCAAATCTGGGCGGACACGGGCGGCACGTTCACGGACTGCCTCGCCGTCGATCCCGCGGGCCGTCTCCACCGCGCCAAGGTGCTCTCGACGAGCGCCGTGCGCGGGCGGATCGCGGCGCGGCTTGGCGCCGATGTTGAGGACTCCGTGCAGGTCGAGTCGCCCGCATGGGCTGTCCCCGCCGGTTTCTTTCGCGGCTTCGCCTTCCGGCTGCTGGGAGAGGACGCGGCGCCGGTGGCGGTTCTGGACTGGGAGCCGGAAGGGCGATTCCTGCGGCTCGCCGCGCCGATCCGGAGGGAAGCCATCGCCGGGGCCACCTTCGAGCTGCGCTCGCCGGAGGAGGCGCCGGTGCTGGCGGCCCGGCTGGTGACCGGCACGGCGCTGGACGCTCCACTGCCCCCGATCGCCATGCGCCTCGCCACGACGCGGGGAACCAACGCGCTGCTGGAACGCAAGGGAGCGGCCACGGCCCTCTTCATCACCCGCGGCTTCGCCGACGTGCCCGTCATCGGCACCCAGGCACGGCCGGACCTCTTCGCCCTGGAGATCGTGCGGCCGGCGCCGCTGTACCGCGAGGTGGTGGAGATCCCCGAGCGCCTGGCGGCGGACGGCTCCGTGCTGCTGCCGCTGGAGGTGGAGCCTGTGCGGGAGACCGCTCGCCGGTTGCTGGACGGCGGCATCGAATCCGCGGCCGTGGCTTTGATGCACTCCTATCGCAACCCCCGGCACGAGGAGGAGCTCGGCGAGATGCTGCGCACGGCGGGCTTTCGTCACGTCTCCCTCTCCTCGCGGCTGGCGCCGCTCATCAAGCTCCTGCCGCGGGCGGAGACCGCGGTGGTGGACGCCTATCTCTCGCCTCTCCTGGAGCGCTATCTCTCGGGCGTGGCGGGAGCCTTGGGGCCGGGCTCGCTGCACGTCATGACGAGCGCCGGCGGCCTCGTGCGGGCGAGCTCGTTCCGCGCCAAGGACGGTCTTCTCTCCGGCCCCGCCGGCGGAGTGGTGGGGGCGGCGCTGGCCGGGCGCAGCAGCGGCTTCGGCCGGGTGATCGCCTTCGACATGGGCGGCACCAGCACCGACGTGGCCCGCTGGGAGGGCGATTTCGAGTACCTCTTCGAGCACCGTGTGGGCGACGCGCACCTCGTGGCCCCGGCCCTCGCCATCGAGAGCGTGGCGGCGGGGGGCGGCTCGATCTGCTCGTTCGACGGCGCCCAGCTCAAGGTCGGGCCGGAGAGCGCCGGCGCCTGGCCCGGTCCGGCTTGCTATGGCGCGGGCGGACCGCTGACGCTGACGGACGTCAATCTCATCCTGGGGCGGCTCGACCCGAGCCGTTTCGAAATCCCCTTGAATCCGCAAGCGGCGGCGGCAGTGCTCGCCCGCTTGCGGTCGGAGATGGGAGAGCGGGATCCGGGACCCGAGGCCCTGCTTGCCGGCCTGCTGGAGATCGCGGACGAGCGCATGGCCGAGGCGATTCGCGCCATCTCCCTGCGCCGCGGTTTCGATCCGGCAGGCCATGCGCTGGTGGCGTTCGGTGGCGCCGGAGCCCAGCACGCCTGCGCCGTGGCGGGGCTGTTGGGGATTTCCAGCGTCGTGGTGCCGGCGGACGCGGGGTTGCTTTCGGCCTTGGGCTTAAGCGCCGCGGTGGTGGAGCGATTCGCGCAACGGCAGGTGCTGGAGCCGTTGGCGCGAGCCCGGGAGCGGCTGGCGGGCTGGCTCGCGGAGCTGGGAGAGGAGGCCGCGGCGGCGGTGGCGGCGGAGGGCATTGCGGCTGAGGAGATCGCGGTCCGGCGCCGGCTGCTCAACCTGCGCTTTGCCGGCCAGGAGACGTCGCTGGCCGTCGAGTACGGGGGGGACGAGGCGGTCGAGCCCGCGTTCGACGCCGCCTACCGCGAGATCTATGGCTACGCCCCGGAAGGCAGGGCGATCGAGCTGGAATCTGTCCGCGTCGTCGCCTCCTCGCGCTCGGCAGGCGAGACGGCCGGGCCGGCTCGGGCTCCCGAGGCACATCCGGCCGTTCCCATTGGAACCCGCCGCTGCTGGACGGGCGCGGGCTGGCGGGAGGTCCCCGTCTTCGACCGCTCCGCGCTCGGTCCCGGCGCCACGTTTGCCGGTCCCTGCCTCGTCTTCGAGAGCCACAGCGCCACCTTCGTGGGGGAGGCGTGGGTGGGCCGGGTGGACGGGGCGGGCCATCTGGTCCTCTCATCGAGCCGTGCGGTAGAGTGATTTCCGTGGAACCGGAGCTGGATCTCGATCTCACCGGCCGGCGGCGCGACGATCCCGTGCCCGGCTACGCCCTGCGGCTGCGGCCGGCGGTCCGCATCTGTACCTTTCAATTGGGAACGGTGGTGCTCCTGGCGCTCCTCTGCTGGGCGTTGACGCGGCAGGGCGGGGGGATTGCGGGGCTGCCCATCGCCATGCCGCTGGTCCTGAGCCTGCTGGCCGCGGCGATGATCCTCCTCTCCTCGCGTTTCCGGTCCACGCCCGTCCGCCGGGCCATTCCCCGCTCGCCGGCCCTGCCGGTCCGTCCCGACGCCGTCCTCGCCGCCTACAAGCGGGGTACGCTCCTGAGCTTCGCGATTCTGGAATTCGCCGCCATCTTGGGAGTCGGGGCGGCCTTGACCACGGGCTCGGGCGCCTACGGCATCGTCCTGTGCCTGGCGAGCGCGTTTTGCATGCTCAACCGCTGGCCCCGCGCCTCCGAGTTGGACCGCCTGATCCGCGGTCGTGCCAGGCTGTGATGGACCGTTCCCGGAGACTCCGAGTCGTCTGCGGCGCGATGGCCCTGAGCGTCGTTCTGATCAACGTGGCCATCACGGTCCTGTGGCTCTCCGGCTCGTTGCCGCCGAAGGTCCTGCCCGAGTCCGAGATTCTCGGTACGTTCGCTGCCGCGCTGGTGATGCTGGTGGCTGCGCCCTCGGTGAAAAGGGCGATCCTCAAGCGCACCGAGGCCGAGTTCGAAGGCAATCGCGAGCGCTGGATGACGGCCTGGAGCACCGCCACCCTCCTCGCCTTCGCCCTCCGGGAGGGAGCGGGCCTCGTCGGCTTCGTGCTCGCGCTGTTGAACGGCAATCCCTGGTGGAGCTGGGCCACGGGAGCCGCGGCCCTGACGGCGATGTTCGTGGACCGGCCGCAGAATTAGGGACCGAAGTAGAAGTGGTTCACCTGGGGATCGATGGCGAATCGCATGCCGTCGAGGAGGCCGGAGTAGCCGAGAAAAGTGCGGCCCGGCGGCCAGTCGGGGGAGATGAAGAAGGTGGCATACTTATCGAGGGCAATCCCGTCATCCGCCAGGAAGGTGACGAGAAGCTGCACCAAAGTTCCTTCAATTCGGCCAAAACGAGAATTGAGCGTGATTTTCTGCCCATCGAGATACAGGAGCCCTAGGCTCTCGGCAACAACGGGATCCAAGACAGACCAAGCGGCACCGGTATCGACCTGGGCGTAGAGGTAGGACACGCGCTGCCCCTCGAGGCGAATTTTCACGAAGACCTTGGCCGTGGGTTCTGGAGCCTCGGTCAAGGCATCGCGGAACAAGGATCGACCGCACGAAAAGTCAAGGCTCCCCAGCTTGAACATGGGTAGCGGTCAGTCAACGTAGTGAAGCATGGCCCGGCGCGGTGGCTTGTTTCTCTCCAGGGCGGCGACAACCTCTTTGAGAGACATCGAGTGAGCCAGCAGCTCATTCCCCAGAAGAGCGACCCATTGTCCCCGGTAGGCTTCCGAATGCTCTGTGAGCCAGCGAAACTCTGGAGCGCGGTCAACATCGGCCTCCACGTCAGGGTTGGGCCGGCCTTTGGTTTTGGCCAGCACCCTTTGCCAGCCGGAAAGGTCTTCTTCGTGATAGCTCTCCAAGGCATCTGCGAGCAGTCTCCGGGCGCCGCCGACCTTGTCGGCCTCGACCAACTCGCGGATCCTCTCGCTGTAGCTGCGAGACCCCGGCTCGATCTTTCTGAGTGCGTGGCCCATTTCGATCTCCCTGAATATTATATCCCAGCTCGGAGGCTGCGGCCAGTCATGGTGGATCAGGTCGAAATCTCTTCAGGTGAGTACGCCGGCCGCAGTATTAGGAGCCGAAGTAGAAGTGGTTCGCCTGGGGATCGACGGCGAAGCGCATGGCATCCAGGAGACCGGAGTAGCCGAGGAAGGTACGGCCCGGCGGCCAGTCGGGGGAGATGAAGAAGGTGGCTTCGGTGTCGAGCGAGGTCCCGTGATCGGCAATGAATCGAATCGGCACCCGGACCAGCCTGCCCTCCTGTACGCCGAAGCGGGTTTCCAGCCTTGTCAGAAGGCCGGCAGCATGAAGGATACCCAAGGCCCCAGCGATGCGAGGGTCCAGAACGGACCATGCGGCGCCTGTATCGAGCTGCGCCAGGACGATCGGCTCGAAGGCCCCCACCAGGATGGGCACATAGACCTTCGCTGTCGGTTCCCGGGGCTCTTCCACATGGTCGCGAAAGGTTGAGCGCCCCTGGGTGAAGTCCGCTTCACCTAGCCTGAGCCTCCAGGTCAGATCTGTCACGCGATGTAGTGGAGAAGTGGGCGCCGCCCGAGCTTCAGGCCTTTGATGGCTGAGAGGACCTCATCCATGTCTTCCGAGTGGGCGAGGAGCCGATTTTCTGCCAGCGCAACCCATTGCCGCCGATAGTTCCTGCTGTTGGCGTTCAGCCACTGGAACTCAGGCGTGAGCTCTGGGCTCAACTCGCTGCTGGTCCCCAGGATCCTTCCAGGAGCCAAGATCTTCTGCCATTCCAGGAGATCCGGTTCTCTCTCTTCCCTCTCCAAGGCCTCGGCGAGCAGCCGCCGGGCTCCCTTGACCTTGTCGGCCTCGACCAGCTCGCGGATTCTCTCGCTGTAGCTTCGCGATTCCGGCTGGATCTTTCTCAGTGCGTGGCCCATGTGGCGATGATACCCCAAGCCGCGCCCGTCATCGTGGATCAGGTCGAAATCTCTTCGGGCGAGCACGCAGGCTCGGCCCGCAGGGAGAAGCGCTCGCGGCGGGGGACGAGGGGTACGAAGCGGTTGATCCGGGTGAAGAGGCCGAGCAGGGCGAAGCGCCAGCGCAGCGCGAAGGCGGGCCGCGGGAAGACGTTGCCGGCCAGGATCGACATGGCGGCGCGATGCACCTGGAGGGGGCCCTGCCCGTGCAGGAAAAGCTCGCGGAAGGAGTGGTCGTAGTAGAGGTCAACCAGGCGGAAGAACGCCGCGGAGCTCTGCCGGATGAAGCGGATGTAACGCCGCCGGAGGGGAGCGGGCGCCTCTCCCTTCTGTACGATGGCGGCGATCGCCCGGCCCGCTTCGGCGCCGCTCATCATCCCCAGGCAGACGCCGGTCGAAAAGATCGGATCGATGAAGGTCGCCGCATCGCCGGCCAGGAAGTAGCCAGGGCCGGCGAACGGTGCACACCGGTAGCTGAAATCGGCCAGCACGTGCGTTTCGGTGAGCATCGTCGCGCCGGCCGTGCGCTCCCGCAGCACCGGGCAGCGCGAGATTCCCCAGGCGAGCATCCGGTCCGCCGGCAGCCCCACCCGGCGCGCCTCGTGGTCGTGCAGGACCATGCCGATGCTGGTGCGGGTCTCGTCGAGGGGGATCATCCAGAACCACCCCTCCTCGCAGACCACGATCACGATGTAGCCGCCTTCGTCTCCAGGCCGGCGCCAGACGTTTTCGAAGTGCCCGAAGTAGGCGATCTTCTTCAGGTGGGGGAGGACGCGGCGCAGGCCCAAGTGCTTGCCGAGCAGCGTCGACTGGCCGCTCGCGTCGACCAGGAAGCGGGCCGAGACGTCGCCCTCGTCGGTGGTGACCTCGACCTGCCCGTCCTCCAGACGGAGGATCTTGCGCACGGCGATTCCCTCGCGGACTTCCACGCCGGCTTGCCGGGCGAGGTCGAGCAGCCGCGCGTCGAACGGCGCACGCTCGAGGTTGAACGACATCGGCTCGCTGGGCATCAGGCTCAGGGTGAAGGGGAAGAGAGATGCGTCGCCGCCGTTCCCCAGGATGAACTCCGCTCCGTATTTGTCGACCTTGGGAATCCCTTCCAGCGCGCCCAGGAGACCGAGCTCGCGAAACAGCGCGTAGTTGCGCGGCAGCAGCGATTCGCCGATGTGGAAACGCGGAAACGGCGTCCGCTCCAGGAGCCGCACCCGCAGCCCGGCGCGCGCCATGACCAGCGCGGCGGTCGACCCGGCAGGGCCGCCGCCGATCACCAGGGCATCGAGCGTATTGCTGGACGATAGATCGGGACGCATGGCCGGGGCATTCTACGTTGCCGGCGGCGCAGGGGAAAATCGAGCCTCGGAGCGCCCACGCTGGGGGATTTCCCTCAGTGCTCTCCCGTCCGGGGGAGTGTATAGTGGCTTCCAACTCACCATGGGTCTTTTTATTTCAGTGGCTTGAGTATCTCTCGTTGGGGACTTGCGTTGTTCCGGCCGGCACTCTTCGGGAGGCTATTGAGTCTCGGGAGGTGTGGTCTTGAATAGAGTCCTCGTTTACTGCCTGCTTTTCCTTGGTGCGACTCTGCCGGCTGCCGGTGAGGGGAGCGCTCTCCACCGGGCCGGGAACCAGCTCAGCCTCCCGATTTCGCTGCCGGGCGACCTTTCGATCCTAGGAGACCTGCTCAATCTGCCGATCTTGCTGCCGGGCGGCATCAGCGCCGACCTGACGGTGAGCTTCGAGGACGTCACGGGCCTGAGCCCCGCCCACCTGGGGGTCACGAGCCAACTGGTCTCCCCGTTCAATCTCGGCCTGCTCTCCCGCCTGCCGGGGATCACCGCGATCCTCTCCAGCTTCCCGGTGCTGTTGCGAATCGAGCCGCCCGCGGCCGGCGGGCTCTCCTTCACCGGCATCGCGGAGGTCCAGCTCCACACCCACAACCTCCTGTATTTTCCGGGCACTCCCCTGCGTCTTTTCGCAGCTCCCCTGGGCGGCACCTTCACGGACATCACGGACTACGTGGGATCGGGAAGCTACCGGGTGAGCGGCTCGCGGGGAGGGTTCTCCGAGTTCCTGATCGTGGCAGACCTGACCCCCGTCCACCAGGTCATCCTGGCCAAATACGACCGGCTGAGCCAGATCCTCACGAACAACGCCGGCGCGATCTCCGCGCCGGTCCTCGCCGACCTCACGTCGGATCTCGCCGCCTCCCGCGCCCATTACGTGGCGGGAAATACGTCGGCCGCCATCGACGACCTGGACGTCTTCATCGCCATGGCCGAGCTGCACAGCGGAGCGGACATCCCGGACGTCTGGCGGTCGACCCACGACGTGGTGGACGTGGCCGGGCAACTGCGCGCGGGAGGCAGGACCCTGCGGTTCAGTCTCAACCTGGACCTGTAGCGCGGAGCGGGGATGCCGGCGTGCCTGACTCTCCACTTCTCCGCAGCGCCAGCCCGGGAGCTGGTCCTGCCCGAGGGGTGCGAGACGATCGTCGGCCGCGATCCGGAGTGCGGGGTCGCGGTCGAGGATGACCGCGTCTCCCGGCGGCATGCCGCCCTGAGGCCCGGCCCTGCGGGGTGGACGCTGACCGACCTCGGGAGCAAGAACGGCACCCTGGTCGACGGCGTGCCGGTGGAAAACGCGCGGCTCGCGGAGCAGAGCTGGATCAGCTTCGGCGGTCTGGTCGCCCGCTTCCAGGCCGTGGCGGGATCGGTCGAGGCGCTCCAGGAGGAGCGGTTGCGGCGCCTGACGACGGCCTTGGAGGCCCGGCGGGCTCTGGATCCCAGCGTCGGCCTGCCGCAGCTCCTGTCGCGGGTGGTCGCCTCCATGTTGTCGCTCGCCAACGCGGAACGCGGCTTCCTGCTCCTCGCCCGGGCGGACGGCGACCTGGAGGTGGCGGCCCGCTCGGGGCTCTCCTGGGACGACCTGCAGGCGGCGGAGTTCGGCGGCAGCGTCGGCGCCGTCGAGCGGGCGCTGTCCGGCGGGCAGCCGGTGGTCAGCTCGGACGCCCGCGCGGACGCTCTTTTGGGATCGCGGGCGAGCGTCGTCGCCGGCGGCATCCGCGCCCTCCTCTGTGTGCCCGTCCTGGTGCACGACCGGCGGATCGGGGTGCTGTACGCGGACAGCCGCAAGCCCGGTGCCGCGTTCACCGAGCTCGATCTGGATATCCTGGAAGCGCTGGCCGCGCAGGCGGGGCTCGCCATCGCCGTGAGGTGCCTCGACGACGAGCTCCGGCAACTGGCCGAGCAGATCTCCCACGACACCGGAGACGGCGATGCGGGGCTGCGGGCCCGGCTGGCCCGCCAGATCACGGAGATCCTGGACCGGTCGCTGTCGCTCCCCGGCGGCGACCGCCAGCCGGCGGACCGGCCGTCCCCCAGCCCCGGCTCCTGGAACGGCCTCCTGGCGGCGCACGCGTCGTTGGGGAGCCCTTCATGAGCGAAGAGCTGCCGCCCCGGACCTGGGACCTTCCCACCCGCACCGCCGAGAGCGCCATCCGGCATCTGGCGTTGGGCACCCTGCTCGGCGGGCGCTACCGCATCCTGGAGCTGGCCGGCGCCGGCGGCATGGGGGTGGTCTATCGGGCGCAGGACGAGCAGCTCGACGTGACGGTGGCGGTCAAGGTCCTGCGCGCCGACCTGGCGCAGGACGGGCGGTGGCTCGAACGCTTCAAGCAGGAGTTGGTGCTGGCGCGGCAGGTCACCCATCCCAACGTCGTCCGCATTCACGACATCGGCAGCGATGGCGACCTCGTCTTCCTCACCATGGATTTCGTCCCTGGCCGCTCGCTGCGCGACCTGCTCGAAGAGCACCGCCGGCTGGCGCCGGAGCGGGCGGCCGAGATCGCCCGCCAGCTCGCCCTCGCCTTGGGCGCGGCCCACCGTGCGGGGGTGATCCACCGCGACCTCAAGCCCGGCAACGTCCTCGTCGAGGAGACGGCCGGAGGTTCCCTGCGGGTTGCCATCACCGACTTCGGGATCGCCCGTTCGCTCGGGGGCGCGGGGCTGACCGTGCCCGGAATGGTCGTCGGCACCCTGGGCTACCTCTCGCCGGAGCAGGCGCGAGGCATCGCCATGGACGGCCGGTCCGATCTCTATACCCTGGGCCTCCTCCTCTACGAGATGCTCACCGGCGAGCTGCCGTTCTCGGCCGCCACCGAGGCCGAGATGCTCGCCCAGCGGCTGACCGGAGCGCCGCGCAACCTCCGTTGGGGAGGGGTGAAGGTGCCGTTGCACCTGCGCGAGGTCGTCCAGCGGCTGCTGGCGCGCGATCCGGTCCGGCGCTACCAGAGCGCGGCCGAGGTGGTCCGGGCCCTCGACCGGCGCAGCGTTTCTCCCTCCTCCCAGATCTGGCGGGCCGCGGTGGCGGCGTTCTGTCTCGTCGCCCTCGTGGCTCTCGGCTGGACCGTGCGCGAACGCGTCCGGGTGGCGCAGAGAGGCCCGGCCCCGGTCGCCCCTGCGGCACCGCGCCACGCCATCGCCATTCTCCCGCTGGCCGACGACACCGGCCGGCCGGACCTCGCCTGGGTGGCCACGGGGATCCCGGAGATGCTCGCCTCCTCCCTGGCCGAGAGCCCGGAGCTGCGGGTGCTCGACAGCCAGCGGGTCTTGCGCACCCTGGAGGATCTCAAGCTGCCGCGCGGTCCCCTGCCGGAAACGGAAGCCCGGCGCCTGGCGGTCCTGCTCGACGCCGACCGGCTGGTCGGCGGCCAGGTCCGCGCCGCGGGCAATCGGCTGCGGATCGACCTTTCCCTGTTGACGACGGAGCCGCCAGGCCTGCCGGCGGCGGCATTCCGCGC
>JBAPYB010000020.1:0-16483 GCA_049284515.1 Thermoanaerobaculia bacterium | reverse complement strand
GGAGAGGGCCGCTCGCTGCCGGGCCCAGGCCCACGAAGAAGCCGGCCGGCCGGAGCGCGCCGCCCGCCTCCGGGAGAGGCTCGGCGAGACGGAGCGCGCCGTCGTCCTCTATGCGCAGGCAGGCGAGTGGCAGGCGGTGGCCCGCCTGGAAGGCGTTCAGCCGGAGAGCCAGCAGCGCGTCATGGCCCGCGTCCGGGAGCTGATGGATGCGGAGGCCTGGGAGGACGCCGGCCGCCTGGCGCGGGCGCGCATGGAGGCATTGCGTCCCCGCCTGCCGGAGCTCCCCTGGTTCGTCTTCGTGGAAAAAGAGCGTCTCGTCTGGCAGGAGTACTGCTCTCTTCAACTCTCGGAAAAGAAGTGCAACGCCCTGGGCGCCGAGGCCTCCGGCACCTGGTCGCGCGCCGCCCGCCTCTGGCTGGAGCTCGGCGAGACCCAGCGCGCCATGGTGGCACGGCGGAGATGGATCGAGACGCTGCGCGATCCGGTCCGCCGGGCCCGGGCCTGGGTGGCCGCCGGAGAGCCGGAGCGCGCCGTCCAGGCCCTGGAAGCGGCGGTCTCCAGCGGCTTGTCCGCTTCGCCCCACGTCGTCGTCGCCGCCTGGCAGGCGGAGAGGGAGAAGCGCTGGAGCGACGCGGCAAGCCTCTGGCGCTCCCTCGGCCGGACCCGCGACGAGGCACGGTGCCTGGCCCGCGAAGGGCCGAAAGCGCTCCCCGCCCCCGGCGATCCGACCCAGGGAGACGAGCCCAGGGACGAAAGCTGAGCGCAGGATGGGTGCCAAAACCCTTGCGCGATCCTGGGCTACCCCTGGTATCTTCATGAAGATACTAAGATTCCGGCGCAGCACCTGCGGAGAGCTTCGGATTGCCATGGCCTGAGCACCCTCCGCGCGACGCTTTCGAGCGGCTGGTCTGCCGCGAGGCCGCGGCCGGAGAGAGCCGGGAGATCGTTCGCCACCTGCTCGCCGGCTGTTCGAGATGTGAACGTATCGTGGAAGAAATACGCAGCCGATCCCTGTCGCCATCCCTCGAGGCCGAAACCTACGACGCCGTCTTCGACCGCTTGGAAGGCCGGCTCGCCCAGGGGACGGAGGCACTGGCCGGCGGCGCCCGTTCGCTCTATAGGGAGCTGCTCGACCATCGAGCGGTCGAGGGGCTCTTCCAGATCCACAGCACCCGGCGGTACGCGAGCCTCGCGCTCTGTGAGCTCTTGCTGCGGAAGAGCCGCGAGCTGGCCGTGACGGCTCCGGAACAGGCGCGGCGGGCGATGGACCTGGCGGCGGTCGCGGCCGAGCAACTCGACCTCGACCTGTACGGCGCCCCGGTCGTCCAGGACGCGCGAGCGAGCGCCTGGGCCTACCTGAACGGGTCGCAGCGGGTCGCAGCCGATCTGCGCTCCGCCGAGATCTCCATGACCACCGCCGGCCGACTGCTGGCGGCAGGAACCGGCTGGCCCCCCCGGGCCCGCGCCGAGCTGTTGACCCTCCAGGCCTCGCTGCGCGCCTATGGCGGCCGTTTCGAAGAGGCCCTAGGCCTGCTCAACCAGGCGGCGACGATCTACCGCCGGGAGGGCGACCGCCACCTCCTCGGCCGGACGCTGCTCAAGAAAGGGACTGTCATCGGCAACGCCGGCCGGCCGGACCTCGCCGTGCGCCTGATCCGCCATTGCATGGACCTGATCGATCCGCCGCGCGAGCCGCGGCTGATGGTCTGCGCCACCCACAATTTCATCTGGTTCCTCAACGAGAGCGGCCGGGCCGGCGACGCGGCCGCCTCCCTCCAGAGCGCCCGCCGGCTCTACCGGCAGGCGGGAGACCGCCAGCACCTCGGCCGCCTGCGCTGGCTGGAAGGCAAGCTCGCCCCCGGCCTCGACGGCGCCGAGGGGGCCTTGAGCGAAGCCCGGGACGAGCTGGCGCGGGAGGGGCTCTCCTACGAGGCGGCGCTGGCGGCCATGGATCTCGCCCTGCTCTACGCCGGCGAGAGCAAGGGTGCCGCCATGCGCCGGCTGGCCGACCAGATGCTCCCCCTCTTCCGCTCCGGCGCCATGGTTCGCGAGACCCTGGTCGCCCTCCTCTCCTTCCGCAAGAACGCGGAGAAGGTCTCCTCCTTCGAGCTGATCCAGGAGATGGGGGACCACCTGCACCGCGTCTGGGAGGAGAAGAATCCCCCCGCCCTGGCGCGCTCCCTGGCCGCGCCTATAATCGGACCCCGCCATGCCCCTCCTCCCCGATGACGCCCTCCTGGGTCGCCTGATCGCCTTCGACACCACGAGCCGCAACAGCAACCTCCCCCTCGCCGACTTCCTGTGCGACTACCTGGACTTACCTGAAGTGCGGATCTCCCGCGTCCCCTCGGCCGATGGCGACAAGACGAACCTCGTCGTCTGGATCGGTCCCGAGCCCACGGAGGACCGGCGGGGGCTGGTGCTCTCGGGACACATGGACGTCGTCCCCGCCGAAGAGGACGGGTGGACGAGCGATCCCTTCACCCTGACCGACGGCGGCGACCGCTGGGTGGCCCGTGGCGCCTGCGACATGAAAGGCTTCCTGGCCCTCGCCACCAACCTCGCCGCCGAAGCTGTCGAAGCAGGGACGGAACGCTGGCGAGCTCCCCTCGCCCTGGTCTTCACCTACGACGAGGAGGTGGGCACCCTGGGGGCGAAGCGGCTCACCGAGAGCTTTCCTGACGCGGCGGCCCTGCCCCGGAGCGCCGTCATCGGCGAGCCCACGTCGCTGCGCGTGGTGCGCGCCCACAAGGGGCACGTCAAGGTGCGGTTGACCCTTCACGGCGTCTCGGCCCACAGCGGCTATCCTCACCTGGGAGCCAACGCCATCGAGCCCGCCGGCCAAGTGATCGAGGCCTTGGCCGCCCTGCGCCGGGAGCTCGAAGCCGAGGCGCCGTTCCACCGCGAGCTGTTCCCCGAGGTCCCCTTCGTGCCCCTCAACATCGGCACCATCCACGGCGGCTCGGCGATCAACGTCGTGCCGGACCGCTGCGCGGTGGAGGTGGGAGTCCGCCCCCTGCCGGGCATCACCTCCGCCGAGCTCCTCGCGCGGGTGGAGCGGGCGGCACGCGACGCCGCGGCGCCTTTCATGCCGGACTTCGAGCTGCTCTCGGACAGCCCTCCCATGCTCCTCGCCGAGGCGGCCCCCATCCATCGCCACCTCTGCGCTCTCGTCGGCCAGACCGTTGGCGCCAGCGTCTCCTACGCCACGGACGCCGGCTGGCTGCAGCGCCTGGGGCTCGACTGCGCCATCTTCGGCCCCGGCACGATCGAGGTCGCCCACAAGCCCAACGAGCACCTGCCGAAAGCGGAATTCGCCGCCGCCCGCGAGCTGGTGGCCCGGACGATCCACCACTTCTGCCAGGAGGGGGGATGACGGTCCTCGAGGCCGACCTGACCTGGACCGGCGACCGTTTCGAATCCGGCGTCCAGATCGCCGTGGGTGACAACGGCCGCATCGAGTCCCTGGGCGGCCTGAGCCAGACCCCCGACGTCCGTCTCGCCGGCCGCGCCCTGCTCCCCGGTTTCGTGATCGCCCACTCCCACGCCTTCCAGCGCGGCCTGCGCGGGCGGGGTGAGACCTTCCCCCATGGCAGCGGCAGCTTCTGGACGTGGCGGGAGGCGATGTACGACCTGGTCTCGCGGCTCGACGCGGGCACCTTCCGCGCGCTTTGCCTCCAGACCTTCCGCGAGATGCGTTCGGCTGGCATCACCACCGTGGGGGAGTTTCACTACTTCCATCACCAAGTGGAAGGGCCGGACGCCGCCGACTACGAATTGGACGCGCTGGTGCTCGCCGCCGCCGCCGAGGCGGGCATCCGCATCGTGCTCATCCAGTCCTACTACCACACGGGGGCCGTGGGGCAACCGCTGGAGGGGGCGCAGCGCCGCTTCCGCTCCCCGTCGCCCGCGGTCTACTGGGAGCAGATGGAGCGTCTGGCGGGGCTCGTCGATCCCCGCCGGCAGAGCCTGGCCGCGTCGGTCCACAGCCTGCGGGCCGCGGGGCCGGAAGACCTGGCCGCCATCTATCACGAAGCCCGGCGGCGGGACCTGCCGTTCCACCTCCACGTCGAGGAGCAGCAGAGGGAGATCGAGGACGTCCTTACGTTTTATGGCAAGCGCCCCATGGCCCTGCTGCTGGAGACGCTGGGCACGGCCACGGACCTGACCGCCGTCCACTGCACCCACACCGACGCCGAAGAGATGGAGCGATTCCTCGCCTCGGGAGGTACCGTCTGTTTCTGTCCGCTGACCGAGGGGAACCTGGGCGACGGCATTCCGGCCGCTCCGCGGGCTCACCCGACGAGCGGGGCCTTCTGCCTGGGCAGCGACTCCAACAATCGCATCTCCCCCATCGAAGAGATGCGCTGGCTCGAATACGGCCAGCGCTTGGCCACGGAGACCCGCGGAGCGCTACGGAACGAGCACGGGAGCGTCGCGAAGCTCCTGCTGGAGGCGGCCACGATCGGCGGCGCGAAAGCGCTAGGCATCGAAGCCGGCCGCATCGCCCCCGGTCTCTGGGCTGACTTCGTCGCGATCGATCTGGAGTCCCCCGCGCTGGCCGGCTGGACGCCGGAGACACTGCTGGAGTCCGTGATCTTTGGGGCGACGGAGGAAGTCGTGGCGGCGACGTGCGTGGGTGGGGAGTGGGGGGAGCGGCGGAGGCGCTGACTTTGCTGTCTCAGAAGGTATCTCGAAAGTTCGTGCGGTCTGCCCTCCGAATCCTCACCCCCTGTCCCCCTCTCCCGTCTCCCATCCACCCCCGCCGGGAGAGGGGGGACGCCTGCAAGCTCCAGTGCCTGCGCTCGGCAATCCCGCCCGCAAAAGTCCCCCCTCTCCTTCAGGAGAGGGGCCGGGGGTGAGGATTCGAAGGGCACACCGGCGAAAGCGCCACCGCAGGATAGAATCCTCGTTGCCGAGGCAGTCCTCGCACCACACCCCGAGGAGATACCGGAATGTGCGGACGCTACACACTCAGCTCATCCAGCGACGAGATCGCCCTGCTGTTCGATCTACACGATCTGCCTCCGGTCCTCCCGCGCTACAACCTCGCCCCCACCCAGGAGGCCGCGGTGGTGCGCGTCCCGGCGCCGGGGGCTCCGCGGCAGCTCGTGCCGCTGCGCTGGGGGCTTATCCCCTATTGGGCCAAGGAGGCGGCCATCGGCAACAAGCTGATCAACGCCCGCGCCGAGAGCATCGCCGAGAAGGCCTCGTTCAAGTGGAGCTTCAAGAAGAAGCGCTGCCTGGTCCCGGCCGACGGCTTCTACGAGTGGAAGAAGGAGGGCAAGACCAAGCAGCCGTACCTCATCCATCGCCAGGACGGCAAACCCTTCGCCTTCGCCGGCCTGTGGTCCACCTGGGTGGACAGGGAGCACGGCGGCGCTGCTCCCGTCGAGACCTTCACCATCCTCACCACGGACCCCAACGACCTGATGCGTCCCCTCCACAACCGCATGCCGGTCATCGTCGATCGGGAAAACTTCGACCTCTGGCTGGACCCCAAGATCGAGGACGCCGCCAAGCTCCAGCCCCTCCTAGTCCCCCACCCCGTGGACGGCTTCGAAGCCTTCCCCGTCAGCCGCAACGTGAACAGCCCGGCCCACGACGCGCCGGACTGCGTGGCGCCGCTGGTGGTGGATGGCTGATCACCCGTCCTTGATGTCCCTGCTGTCCCTTTTGTCCCTTGTTCCGGTGTTCTTCAGAACGCGTACGCCAGCGCGAAGATCCCCACCATCGCGAAGACCAGGGCCAGCTTGGCGCCGACGCCGAGGATCATGCCGAGCCAGGTGCCGAGGCCCACCTTGCCGGCCTGCCGGAGATTGCGCACGGCGAGCCATTCTCCCGCCACCGCGCCCAGGAAGGGGCCAAAGATCAAGCCGGGGATGCCGAAGAAGAGGCCCACGATCGTCCCCAGAAAGGCTCCCAGGAGGGCGAGCCAGCTCGCTCCCGCCCGCTTGGCGCCCCACCGCGATGCCAGAAAGTCCACGACGAAGGTCAGCACCATCAGGACCGCCAGGATGGAGAGCGTGACCCAGCCGACTTTCTGAAAACCGTCCGTCCAGGCGGCACAAACCAGCCCCAGGAAGACCAGCGGCGCCCCCGGCAGGGCGGGAAGCACCGTGCCCGCGATCCCCACCAACACCAGGATGGCGGCCAGCAGCCAGAGCGGGTTTTCCACGATCTCGACCTCCTATCCGAGAGCTTTGCGGCACAGCTCCAGGAATCTGCGCTTGTGCAAATCTCCGTCCAGGACGTCGTAGTGGTTGGGGACGATCCAGCGGGGATCGAGCGCCAGGACCCGCCGCAGGCTCTCCGGAATCAGCTCCGGCTGGGTGTTGAGGATGGGCGGCGGCCGGTGCGTGTTGAAGAAGTAGCTGGCGAAGAGGTCGCCCGAGAACAGAAGGTCGTGCCGGGCGCTGTAGAAGCCGCAATGACCCTCCGTATGGCCGGGCAGGTGGACCACCTTCAAGCCTCCCCAGACCGGGAGCTCGTCGCCTTCGCCAAACGGCTCGTCGATCCCGGCCGGCCGGTAGTGGTAAGCCCAGCGGCCCAGGGCCTCGAGGCGCCCGCACCAGCGAGCAAGGCCCTCGTAGGGATAGGTGCCGTCGACATGCCGCTGCTCGGCGGGATGGCCGTACACCGGGGCGCCCGTCCATGCCTTGACGGCGGCCAGGTTTCCGGCGTGATCGAGATGGCCGTGGGTGAGGAGGATTCCCTGAATGGATTTGGCGCCCAGGCCCAAGCCTCGCATCTTCCACCGGAGGAACGAGGGCTCCACCGGCGTCATGCCGGTGTCGATCAGCCAGGCCCGGTCTCCCTCCACCAAGAGGTGAAAGACGCTCATGACTCCCCGGATTCCATAGAGGCCCGGGAGGCGGGAGTCCATCACGGCGCGGCCCGCCCCAGCCGGCGGTCGAAGAAGTCCGCCGCCGCCCGGTAGGCGGCCAGCCAGCTCGCCGTGCGCAGGAAGCCGTGGATCTCGTCGGGCAGGATGAGCTGTTCCACCTCGACGTGCCGCGCGCGCAGCGCCTCGACCAGATCGACCGTTTCGCGGAAGGATACGTTTCGGTCGTCGTCGCCGTGGATCACCAGCACGGGCGACTTCCAGCCGTCGAGCGAGGCCATGGGCGACGACTCGAAGGCCAGCTTCTCCTCGTCCGGCTTCGGGTTGTAGCTGGGGATGAAGGTGCGGAGCCCCAAGTTCCAGTTGTGCACGCCGTGGAGATCCACTCCGGCGGCGAACAGAGTTGACGAGCGGGCGAGCCCCAGCGCCGTGAGGAAGCCGCCGTAGGAGCCGCCCCAGAGACCGATGCGGGTGGGGTCGACGTCCGGCCGGTTGCGCAGGTAGAACCCGGCGCCCAGCACGTCATTGAATTCGCTCGCGCCCGTGGCGCCTTGCGCCGGCGCCTCGCGAAACGCCAGCCCATACCCCGTGCCCGAGCGGTAATTCACCGCCAGCACCACGTAGCCGCTGGCTGCCAGGTACTGGTTCATGGCGTAGGCGTTGTTGTAGTAGCCGATGTAGTGCCAGCCCAGCAGCATCTGTCGGTGCGAGCCGCCATGGAAGAAGAGGAGCGCCGGCCGCCGCTCTCCCGGCTTCCCGCCCGGCGGCAGGAAGAGCTGGCCGTGGATGCGCATCCCGTCGGAGGCATTGAAGATCACCGGCTGGGGCTCCACCAGGGCGTTCTCGGGGAAGCCGGCAGGTAGGGTGCCCGGAGCCAGGGGCCGGGCCTCACCATTTCCTGTTTGGATCACCCCCTCGGCCGGCCTCTTCGCCCCCGAGCGCAGATAGGCCAGCGCCTTATCTCCAAGTACCACGGGCAGCCACTCGATGCCGCTCCCCTTCGTGAGCTGGACGGGCGGGCCGCCGGCCACGTCGACTTTCCAGAGGTGGCGCCGGTCGAGGTCGTCCTGGTTGGAATTGAAGACGATCTGCCGGCGGTCCGGGGTGAGGTTGACAGTCTCGATCTCGAAATCGCCCGGCGTCAGGAGCGTCGCCGTCCCGATTGACCCCGACGGGGAAGCCGAGACGGAGTACAGATGGAGCCAGCCGTCCTTCTCCCAGGGAAAGACCAGGCGATCGCCCGCAGCCCAAAGCACCTGGTTGGCCGCCACCATCTCGGCGAAGGCGCTGCCGGGACCTGGGTCCGCCCGCCAGGCGGTCTTCGCCTGGCCGGTCGCGGCGTCCGCGACGAGGATGGACCACGGCTCGGCGCTCGGGTTGGCGTGGAAAAGCGTGACCTTGGATGACGCCGGAATGCGCAGGAACGCCAGCCGCGAGCCGTCCGGCGACCATGCAGGCTCGCTATCGGTGTCGACACTGGGGGCCATCCAGTGCAGGGTCTTCCCCGCCAGGTCGTAGACGCCGACGAGGCCGTGGTCGCCACGGTCGCTGACGAAGGCGAGCTTGGAGCCGTCCGGCGAGAAGCGGAGCTCCCGGGCGCCGCCCCGGGCCTCGACCCATTGCACGGGATCGCCCTTGACGGCGAAAGCGGACCAGAGGATTTTGCCGTGGCTCACGAAGGCGACGCCGTCTCCACGGGGGGAAACCGCCGCGCCGTGACCCGACCCGATCTTCACCGGCGACTCGGTCTCGGCGCCGGCGACACCGAGGCGCCAGACGGCCTGCTCGGCACCCGCCGGATCGCTCGTCGGGTTGGGGATCTCGCCCTGCCGGTTGGCGCCACCGCCGCGGACGTAGATGAGGCTCTTGCCGTCCGGAGCCCATTCGAGGCCGCCGAGCTGCTGGCCGTCGTCCGCGGCATAGCGGGTGACCTGCCGCCCCTTGTAGTCTGGGGGCTCGGCCACCCAGAGATTGCGCACCCCGCCGGCGTTCTGGACCCACGCCAGCTTCCCCCCCGTGGGGGACGCCAGCAGCTCCGAGGGGAAAGGCGCCGCCAGCAGCTCTTCGAGAGTGACCGCGGCCCCGCCAGCCCGGGGTAGGGAAGGCAACAGAAAGACGGTAAGGATAAGGACCCGACGAGCGCGTTTGCGGAGCATCACCCCTCCAGGCCAGGAAGTCCGGTCGACCGGAGGGGTATTGTCTCCCAGTCCGCCCCGGTCTTCTACTCCCCCGGCTCCTGGAATCGCAGCGTCGGGTCGTGCTCGGCGCGGCGTAGATAGGCGGCGACGCCGGTGACCAGGGCGAGGCTCACCCGCTCCGATTCCACGGCCTGCTTGAAGTAGGCCAGGGCAACCAGGGCCTCGGAGTGAATGTGGAGCGAGGAAAAGAGAGGCGCCATCTCGGCTGCCAGCTCCTTGAGGTCCGCCATCCGCCCCTGCCTGGCATACAGCACGGCGAGCTCCAGGGAAACGAAGGCGGTGTCATAGGGAACCCCTTCCCCGATGAAGCCCTCGCGGGCGGCCCGGAAGAGCGATTCCGCCTGTTCCTCCTGACCCAGGCCAGAGGCGATCTTGCCCTTCACCCACTTGCGGCGGTTCTGCGACCAAGCGTCCGGAAAACTGCGATACAAGGTGCGGGCCTCGCGATAGACCCTCTGCGCCTCCAGATAACGACCCGAAGCCGCGAGATAGTCGATCAGATTGTGCCGGGCACAGAGTAGAAGCCGAGGTTCCTGCTCTGGATCGATCAGCTCGACCGCCTGAAAGAGGATGGGAATTCCACCTTCCGGATCTCCCGCGTAGTGGTAGACGATCGACAGGTTGACCAGAGATCTGCCTGCCCGGTGCCGTTGGTCGCTCTGGAGGAAAAGCGCGACCGCCCGCCGCAGGAGCTTGAAAGCCTCCTCAAACCGTCTTTGCTCCCGTCGCAGGGAGGCTTCGAGGTCGAGGAGAACGGCACGTTCCAGGGAGTCCTGGGTACCGCGGCGAAGATGCTCGTACGCCGAGGCGAAGATCTCGTCCGCCCGTTGAAAGTCGCAGCGCAGCCGGTAGGAATTACCGATGTAGCCCCAGGCTCGCGCCCGCAAGTCCTCAATGCGCTCTTCACCATAATAGCCAGCGTCCAGGTGGTCGGAAAGCCGAAGTGCGAGCCGACCGAGCTCCTCGCCCCGTTCCGGATGGTTGATTCCAGCCTCCAGGCTGCGCTCGAGGAGGAGCTCCAAAAGGCCCCAAGAATGGAAACGCGGCAAGCTCAGCAAGAGATCCTGCTGCTCGACGGGTTGCCGCGTCAGCTCTACAAAGAGGCTAGGTGCCTCCATCCGCTCCTTGGCGAGAGCCCGCCCCCGGTCCAGGAGGTCCTGCCCTTCCGCCTGGACGGTTTCCGTTTCGGCAGGCCTTCGGGGCCACGGCAGGATGTCCGCCGTCTTCTTCGACATGGATCGCTGGCGCAGGATTCCCTGGAAGCGTCGCCGGCAGGTCGCGCAACCAATGAGATGGTCCACCACCTCCAGGTGAGGCCTGGACAGCGACACGAGGAACTCCTCCAAGGTGAATCCATTGGGGTGGATCTTCAACGCGGGGTCCTCCTCTCCGGAAAGCAAAGTATGAGGCCGATGACGATTCCGCCTCTACAACATTAGTTACCGCAGAGGGACCAAACGTGACAACGCGAACCGACAAAAAATAGGCGCCGGCCGGGGACCGGCGCCCAAGAGGTTCTAGAAGGCCCTATATATGGCCGTTCGGGTCCATGGAACTGCCTAGGTCCGTGGTTGCATTCGACGAAAAATTGCTCGTCGGTCCATTAGGGTCCATCTGGCTTCCCGCCTTTCCCCGGATTGCCGTCAATCCAGGAGTGTGGGCAGGGGCGTCCGGGAGGACAAACGAGGCGAGCCAACTCCAGGCGGCGGCGAGAAATCCTTGGTGCTGGGGTCCGCCCGCGGCGTGGACCGGTGGCAGGGCGTACGCTGAAGACACGAAGAGAGTAGATAAAACGAGCACGAGAGCAGCCAAGCGGATCTTTCGGGACATGACGGGCCTCTCCTTCGGGCGGACCATTTTTAAGTGGCCTTCATGGCCACCTACATCCCCCCTAACGTAAAGAGTGACACTTCTTCCCTGAAAGCGGTCCTGAGGACCGCAAATCGCCACAAGGTTCGCGGGATTAAAGGACCGAGGAAGGTGACGACTTGTGGAAACCGGCGAGGAGAGGGGGCCGAGAGGGGCCCCCCGGGATCAGGGGTGGGCTCAGCGCTCGAAGCGGCCGACGAAGGCACTGCGCTTGCCCGGGCTGCTCCACGTCTTGCCGAGCTCGGCGCCGCGGAAGGCATGGGCCAGGGTAACCGCCGGCACCGCTTCGGCGGTGGGAGTCAGCGGCGGATAGTAGACCTCTTCATTGCCGCAGACGTGATCGTGGTGGTTGAGCGGCCGGGTCCTCAGCTCCACCTCGGGGCCGGCCGTCAGGCTGGCGACTCCCGAGAGGGACGCGGTCCCGTGACCCGGATGGCCCGCCGGCGCGGCGCCGGCCTCGACGGTCAGCGCGATGGGCGCGCTCTCGACGGAGACGACGTCCGACAGGAGATCGCCACCCAACTCGTGGGCAAGACCCAGCAGCGCCGCCTTCTGGGCCGCGTCGGCCCGCTCGTCCACCAACAGGACGGAATGTGCCGGCAGCGGGCTGCGGGTGGGATCGCCCAGCGTCGCCGCGGCGCGCACCACCGCCACCACCGAGAGCCCGTCGAGCGCCACCCCGTTCCAGGCGCCCTGGCGGACCCGCCAGGCGAAGACGGCTTCCTCTCCGGCCGTGTTCACCTCGGAGTTGGCGAAGCAGGGGCCGGTGTAGACGTCCGAGGTGCGGGCCTCCAGGTAGTCGCCCGAGATCCCGGAGATCAACGGCGCCGCCAGACAGACGGGGGCCGCGGTGAGAAGGAGCAGCAGGGCGAGCAAGGTCAAGTTGAGGATTGGACGCGTCATGATTCCACCTCCGTAAGGACTCAACCAGTGCGTGTCAGAGAAGCTTCCCACTCCGGCCCCCAAGACCCTCATCACCCCGGCCCTCTTCTCCCGCCCCCTCCCACCCCCCCACACCGGGAGAAGAGGGAGACCAGCAAGACCGCCTCAACCGGGTCCCCCTCTCCCGGTCGGGGGGAGTGCGGTGGGAGAGGGGACAGGGGTGAGGGCCCGGGGGGGGATCCCTACACCGGGTTGAAGCACCCCCGCCCATCGCAGCAGTTGGCCTCGGTGGCGGCCTGGCCGTCGGGGCCGAGGCAGGTCATGGTGTGGCTGCACCAGAACAGGCCGTCGCGCATGTTGGGGATCGACGGATCGGGCTCGACGTCCACGTACATCCCCTTCCAACGGAGATGGAGGCAGCACATCTGCCTGCTTGATACGGGCTTGTTGACGGGTTCCATGGCTCAAGCCCCCTCTTCCGTGAGGCCCGCGGCGGCGATCAAGGCCCGCTTCACGGCCACCCGCGCGAGCTGAATCTTGTACCGGTTCTGGGAGAGCGCCTTGGCCTTCGCCACCGCCGCCTCCCCCGCCTTCGCCGCCAAGTCCAGGTCTACGGTCTTCCCCTTCAAAAGCTCCTCGGCCTCGGTGGCGGCCCAGGGCACCGGCGCCACCTGGCCCAGGATCACCCGCGCCCGCTTCACCTGGTCGCCGTCCATCTCCAGGGAGACGGCGGCGGTCGCCAGCGACCAGTCGAGCGTCTGCCGCTGGCGCACCTCGTAGCTCGCGACCTTGCGGCCGGCCGCCGGCGGCAGGATGACCTCGGTCAGCATCTCCCCCGGCCGCAGGTCGTGCTCCCGCTCGCCCTCGGCCTTGGGAATCCGGTAGAGCTTTTCCAGGTCGAGCCAGCGCTCCCCCTGGGGACCGAAGAGGATGACCTGCGCGCCCGCCGCGATCAGCAGCGGCGCCAGGGTCGAAGGCTGGACGAAGTAGGCCGGTCCGTCGTTGCCCAGGATGGCGTGGTAGCGATTGTCGCCCTCCACCACCATCGACTTGCCGTCGCGCTGGGCCAGGAGGCCGAAGCCGTTGCGGAAGTACCAGCAGCGGGGGCGCTGGAGGAGGTTGCCGCCGACGGTGGCCACGTTGCGGATCTGCGGGCCGGCCACGCGCCCGGCGGCGGCGGTGATCGCCGGGTATTCGAAGCCGAGGGCGGCGTCGGCCGAAAGGTCGTCCACGGTAGTGAGGGCGCCGATGCGCAGCTTGCCTCCGGACTTCTCGCTGCGCACGCCCACCAGGCCGCCTACGCTCTTGAGGAAGACCAGCCGGTCGGGAGTCTCGATGCGGTCCTTCATCAGGCCCAGCAGATCGCTGCCGCCCGCCAGGAAGGTGGCCCGGGCCGGATCGGTGCCGCGCAGGCGCACGGCCTGCTCGCGGGTCTTGGGGCTCGCCAGCTCGAAGGGTTGCATCAGGCGGTCTCCTTCTTCACGGCGGTCCCGGCGTTCGCTGCCTCCAGCGCGTCGAGCACCCGCCGGGGGTTGAGCGGCAGGAAGGGGACGCGCACGCCGGTGGCGTTGGCCACGGCGTTGGCGATCGCCGGGCCGGGCGAGATCACCGGCGGCTCGCCGACGCCGATGACGCCGCGCTCGTCGTAGCCCGGGCCGGTCATCATGCGCACCACCAGCTCGCCCACGTCGGCGATGCCGGCCATCTTGTAGGCCTCGAAGTCGGTGGTCAGCACCTGGCCCGTCACCGGGTCCAGCACCTTCTCCTCCGACAGCGCCGCCGAGATCCCCATGATCATGCCGCCGTAGACCTGGCTCTCGGCCGTCTTCAAGTCGATGATCAGGCCGCAGTCCTGCACCGCCACCATCTTGTTGATGCGGACGACCCCCGTCTCGACGTCCACGGAGACGTCCGCCATCTGCACGCCGCCGACGCCGCTGGTGGTGAGATCGCCCGTCCCCGGGTTGGCGCCCGTGGCGGTGACCGGCGTCTGGCCGAAGAGCGCCAAGGCCTGGCGCCAGGTGAGGCTCTTGGCGGGCTCGGCCTTGACGCGGATCTTCCCCTCCGCCGCCTCCAGCTCTTCAGGTTTGACCCCGAGCTCCAGCGCCGCTTTTCCGAACAGAGTGGCGAGGAGGTTCTGCGCCGCCCGCCGGGTGGACGAGCTGACGCCGCCCACCGTCGTGCTCCCTCCCGAACCGCCGGAGGCCGGGAGACGGCTGTCGCCGATGGTCACCCGCACGGAGTCGAGCGGCAGGCCCAGCGAGTCCGCGAGGACGATGGCAATCACCGTGCGGGTGCCGGTGCCGAGGTCCTGGGTGGCGATCTTGGCCTCCGCGATGCCGTCCGGATGGACGGTGATCTCGCAGTTGCTGCGATGGCCGCGCCCGCCCCAGGTGTGGATCGAGAGGCCGAGGCCGCGCTTGACCGCTCCCTTCGCCGAGTCTCCCCGCGGGTGCCAGCGCTGGCGCCAGCCCATGAGGTCGTCCGCGACCTGCAGCTCCTCGCGGTAGACCTTCTCGAGCTGGCCGGTGATGGAGAGGTTCTGGATGAAGAAATCCAGGGGGTTCATCCCCAGGGCCGCGGCCAGGTCGTCCAGGGCGCTGAAGGTGAGGAAGGCCCCCTGGGGATGGTTGGGCGCCCGCCAGGCCCGGGCGCTCGCCCGGTTGGTGGGCACCGACGAGTGCTTGTGCCGCCGGTTGGGGATCTGGAAGATATAGGGGATGGGCGGATTGCCGGCGCCGCCGGGGCCGCCCGAGGCCCAGGACCTCGATTTCCAGGCGACCAGAGTGCCGTCCTTCTTCGCGCCCACCTCGATTTCGCCGTAGGCGGACGGCCGGTCGCCGGCGACGGTGATTTCCGCGCGGCGGTCCAGCATCAGCTTCACCGGCGCGCCGGCCAGCTTGGCCAGCTTGGCGCACTCGATGCCCCAGCGGTCGACGCTGAACTTGCTGCCGTAGCCGCCGCCCATGTAGTCGGTCATTACGCGGACGTTGGCGGCGGGGATGCCGAGCCCCTCGGCGAACTGCCCGGCGAGCCCGGCCACGGCCTGGGTGGAGCACCAGGCGTTGAGCGTGTCCGCCCCCGTCCACTCGCAGATCTGGCCGTGGGCCTCCATGCAGTTGTGGGCCACCGGCGGCATGCCGTAGGTGCCCTTGACCCTCACCTCGGCCGCGGCCATCGCCCCGTCGGGATCGCCCACCACCTCCTCGGCGCCGGCGTCCACCTTGGGAGCTTTGGTGGGATCCGCCTCATTGACGAAGTGCGGCAGCACCTCGTATTCGACCTTGACGGCGCGCAGCGCCTCCTCGGCTTGGGCCTCGGTGACGGCGGCGACCCCCACCACCTCGTCGAGCGCCCACTGGATCTCCGTGCCCGGCCCCTGGATCACCCGCACGGCCTTGACGCCGGGCATCTTCTCGGCGGCCGAGACGTCGAGCGACTTGATCTTCGCGTGGGCGTGAGGGCAGCGCAGGATCTTGCCCCACAACATCCCCTTCGGCACGAGGTCGTAGGTGTACTTGGCCCGGCCGGTCGCCTTGGCCGGTCCGTCCAACCGGGAGAGCCGCTGCCCGAGGAGATGGCGGTCCTTGGCCTCCGGCCAGAAGTAGTCAACCATGGGCCACCCCCTTCGGCTGCTTGGGCGGCTCGCCGTCCCCCTTCGTCTTGCCCTTCTTGTTGTCGGCGGCATCCTCGGCCGCCGCGGCGAGCACGGCCTGGCGCATGCCGGCGTAGGTGCCGCAGCGGCAGAAGTTGCCGGACAAGCCGTGGTGGATGTCCTTGAGCGTAGGGTTGGGATTGCTGTCGATGAGCGCCTTGGCGGCCATGATGAAGCCGGGCGTGCAGAAGCCGCACTGCTGGGCGTCGTGCTCCACGAAGGCGGCGGGCAGGGAGTCGAGCTCGCCGGGCCGGCCGAGGCTCTCCACGGTCTGGATGGGCGTGTACTGGGCGGTGATCGCCAGGATGCTGCAGGCGTAGACCGGGTCGCCGTCCAGCAGCACCGTGCAGGCGCCGCAGGTGCCGCGGTCGCAGACCCGCTTGGCCCCCGTCAGCTCCAGCTCATTGCGGAGGGCATCGAGCAGCGTGGTCCGAGGCTCCAGCAGGAGATCCACCGGCTTGTCGTTGATCCGCAGCCGCATGGGAACGGGTCCCGGACCCCAGACCTCGACGCCGGCCTCCATGCGCGGCGCGTGCGGGCCCTTCTTCGCCGCCTCCAGCATCTCCCCGGCCAGCAGCCCCGCGCCGCCCAGGGCGCCTGCCACCGCGCCGCCGCGCAGAAAGTCGCGACGGGAAAGGCCGCCACCAGGAAGCTCCGGAAGATCATCACGTTTGCCGTCCCTGGCCATTCGCCGCCTCCTTTCGCCCGGAGCCAGACTACCTCAAGCCGCCTTCACCCGGTCCGCCCCGTCCGCCGTCAGGTAGTACCAGGTCCCCGCCGGGTTGACCTTCAACCAGCCCTTCTCCACCATCCCCTTGAGCAGCCCATCGACGTCCGTGCCGGAAGGCAGGGCGATGCGGATGGCCTGCTTCCGCATGCCGTACCCCGCCTGGACGGCTCCCGCCGTGTGGCACCTCTCCTTGAATCGTGTGAGGACGGCTTGTTCCGCTTTCGTTGAATCCATGGGAACCCTCCCGAAAACGGTCCGATTCTAACCTATCAAGGCGACATGAACCGGACCGGTCACCGCACCGC
>JBAPYB010000019.1:0-8160 GCA_049284515.1 Thermoanaerobaculia bacterium | reverse complement strand
GGGCTAGATAACGACGCCGGATGAATCCGGCTTAAAGTCCCCTTCAGGGGGCGCTGTTCATAGCCCTGGCATTTATGCCCGGGCGGAGGCGCGATCTTGAGCAAGCCTGGACGAAACGGCAATCAGGTGCTACTTTTCTCCCGGAGGCTTTTGCTGGGCAACTGGCACTGCCTTTTCTCTTCCCCCTACGGCCACGAACACCCTCCCAGATAACCAAGCTCCGAATCCGCGCCGCCGATGGGCTGGCCGGGCGGCGGCTGGATCGGCTCCGGACGCTTGCCGGTTTCCGGCTGCGGGCGTTGGAGATAGCGGGAGATCTCACCGGCCAGGAAGGTGCGCTGGGCCGCTTCGGCGGGGTCTGCGACGCCGGAGGAGCCGAGCTTCTTGCCGAGGGAGCGAAGCGCGTTCTCGACCCGCGAGCGGACTCCCGGTGCGGCCTGGGGATCGCCCGCGAGCCCGATCAACCGCCGCACCACCACCCACTGCTCCGAGCGGCGGATCTCCGCCAGCCGCGGCGTCTTCGGGGGGGCGCCGAAGGCCTTGTCCTCCAGGCCCTTGATCACCTCTTCCAATCCCGGCAGCGACGGATCGCGGCGGTGGAAGTCCACCAGGCGGGCCGTACGCTCCGGCCGCAGCAGCAGCCGCACGGCCATGTCGGACGCCGTGGCCGCCGCCGAAAGGGGATCGAAGGCGGGCGAGGTGAGACCCGTGAACATCTCCTCGTTGGACCGGTATTCGCCGGGCCGCGGGAGCAGCAGGTCGATCACCGGCTCCGGAAGATCCAGGGCCTCGGGCGACAGGACCTCCAGCACGGCCGCCAGGGCGCGCCGCTGGTCCGCCCCCGGCACCGGCTTCGACGCCGGCTGGCCATCGCCCCGCAACGCATAGGTGTACTCCAGGCCGCCCACCATCTTCGAGGCGGCCTCCAGCTCATAGCGGTGATGGAAGTAGACAGGCACCAGCACCTCCTGCAGCAAGGAAAGGGGCTGCCCCGGGGCGATGTTGTGCTCGCCGAAATGAGACAGGGCGATGCGGCGCACGGCGAGAGCGTGCTTCAGCCCCTCGGCGGCATCGGCGCCGTTGTCCCAGAGGTGCGCCAGCGGGCTCGCCGAGCCTTCGGGCCGGGCGTCCTGGTCGGTGAGGTAGACCAGATGGCGGGCGAGGCCGTCGCGCACGATGGCATCCAGGGCCTTGGGCTCGTCCGTGCCGGGCGGAAACTCGCTGTAGCCGAAGCGGATGGCCTGGTCGTCCCAGGCTCCCACGCCCACCGCGTAGGCCTTGGAAAAGTCGAGCTTGCCGTCGGCCGAGATCCCCACCAGCGGGGCCGGGTAGTCCATCACCGAGGCGCGGCCGTAGGTCGAGGCGGCGAAGTTGTGAGATAGGCCCAGGCTGTGCCCTACCTCGTGGGCCCCGAGCTGGCGGATGCGGGCGAGCGCGAGTTGGATGGGATCGTCCGGCGCCCCGGTCCCCGTCTTGTCCGCGCCGGCCAGGCCCTCGAAGATCAACCGGTCCTGCCGCACGCGCAGCGAGCCCAGGGTGACGTGCCCCTTGAGGATCTCCCCTGTCCGCGGATCGATCACGCCGCCGCCATACGACCAGCCGCGGGTGGAGCGGTGCACCCACTGCACGACGTTGTAGCGCACGTCGAGGGGATGGGCGTCCTTGGGCAGCACCTTGACCTCGAAGGCGTCGATGAAGCCGGCCTTGTCGAAGGCCTCCTTCCACCAGCTCACGCCTTCGATCAGGGCGCTGCGCACCGGCTCGGGAGCGGCGTTGTCGATGTAGTAGACGATGGGTTTCTTCACCCGCGAACGGGCCGCCGTGGGATCGACCTTTTCCAGCCGGTGGCGCGACAGCCAGCGGGTCTCGATGGGCTCGCCCAAGGGGGCTGAGTAGTTCAGGAACTCGATGCCGAAATAGCCGGTGCGGGGATCGAACCGCCGCGGCTTGTAGCCACCATCGCCAATATCGGGCAGGCGCACGAAGGTGTAGTGCTGCACCAGGGTGACGCTCCCCCCCGGCACGGTCTCGCGCACCAGCGGCCCGGGTTCGGCGGACTGGTAGGTCAGCAGCGTTTCGAATTCAAGGTTTTCGGGGAAGGCCAGGCAGTCTTCGAGATCGACGGCACTGCGCTTGTCGTCCAGCGACCAGCTCCCCTGGCCGGCCGCCTTCATCCGCTGGGCGATACCGTGGGCGTCCCGCACCAGGAACGACGTGAAGTCCACCAGGGTGCGGCCGTCCGGCTCGATGGCGGCGACCTCGCCGCCCCATAGGACCGAAGGGGCGAAGGACTCGCGCACGGCCTGGCGTTCCGCGGGGTCTTCGGTGAGGGCGCGGAATTTCAGGTTGGGCTGCTCGACGAGCACGCGCCCGCCCACCCGGCGCAGGGTGACGATGCGGGTGTCGCCGAGCTGGCCGCGGTCGAGGCCCACGGGGTTGGAGCCGAGCCCTGAGACCAGCCCTTCCTGATAGAGATAGGTTGCCACCTCGCCCCGCGGCCCCTTGGCGGGCGGCACCTCCAGCCAGACCTTCCCCCGCTGCCGGTCGGCGTAGAAGGTCAGGAGCCCCTCGCGCTTGTCGAGCCCCGCCGTCAGCTTGGCCATTCCGGGCAGGGGCCCGTGGCTCCGGGCCTCGGCCATCGGCATGCCGTCCTCGCCTTGAGGCGGCTGAGCCGGGGCAGGGATTGCCCCCAGAAGAACCAAGAGGAGAGAGGCAGCGGCGAGAGACTTCCCAACAGGTGACTTCATGGTTTCTCCGGCAAGAAAGGGCCGTCAGGGGCCGGCGCAGTTTATCACCGCGAAAAGGACCCTAAGGACACCAAGGACCTCAAGGACAGTAAAGAACCGAACCTCCTTGTCCCTGAGGTCCCTGGAGTCCTTGGTGTCCTTTCCGCAGGACCGGGGACCGGCTCACCGCCGTGGGTGGTCCCGGCCGCAGTCCACGGCATTGAGATCCGGCCGCGCTTGCCTGCCCGCCGGTGAATCGGCTATAAGCGAGCGTCATGCAGAGTCTGGCCATTCCCCAGCATCCCGTTGAAACCACAGAAAAAAGCTTTGAATCGTTGGGGTTGAGCCACTCGATCCTGCGGTGCATCCGCTTGGTGGGCTTCGAGCATCCCACCCCCATCCAGGCCGCCGTCATCCCGGTGGCGCTCACCGGCTCGGACCTCGTCGGGCTGGCGGAGACCGGCTCCGGCAAGACCGCGGCCTTCACCATCCCCATCGCCGAGCGGCTCGCGAGCTCGCCCACCAAGTCGCTCAAGACGCGGGGGCTCATCCTCTCCCCCACCCGCGAGATCGCCCTCCAGACCCAGACCTTCCTCGACCTCTTCGGCGGCGACTACGGCCTGCGCACGGCGTGCCTCATCGGCGGCGTCAAGATGGGGCCGCAGCACACGGCCCTCCGCCACAAGCCGCACATCATCGTGGCGACCCCCGGCCGGTTGCTCGACCACATGGAGCAGGGCACGGCCCGGCTGGGCGACGTCGCCGTCCTGGTGCTGGACGAAGCGGACCACATGCTGGACATGGGCTTCCTGCCGCAGGTGCTGCGCATCCTCCAGCAGGTCCCCACCCAGCGGCAGACGCTGATGTTCTCGGCCACCATGCCACCGCCCATCGAGCGGCTGGCCCAACAGTTCATGGCGGACCCGGTGCGGGTGGACATCACCCCCAAGGGCGCCGCCCAGGGGATCAGCCATCGCCTCTACCTGGTGGAGCCGGAGAACAAGAAGGCCTGCCTGCTGGCCCTCCTGCACCAGGAGCTCGGGAGCACGCTCGTCTTCATCCGCCGCAAGACCGACGCCGAGTGGCTCTCCGGCGTGCTGGAGCGCGAGGGGCACCCGGTGGAGCGCATCCACTCGGACCTCTCCCAGGGGCAGCGGGTGCAGGCCCTCCAGGGCTTCCGCGAAGGCGAGCACCGCATCCTGGTGGCGACCGACATCGCCGCCCGCGGCCTCGACATCCCCCGCGTGCGCCACATCATCAACTTCGACGTGCCCGAGACGGTGGAAGACTACATCCACCGCGCCGGCCGCACCGCCCGCGGCACCGCCACCGGCATCGTCTCCACGATTGCCTCCTGGATCGACAAAATGAGGATCAAAGAGATCGAGTCGACGCTCGGCGAAGACCTCCCCCGCTGCACCGTCCCCGGCGTCGAGCCCTACGTCGAGATGAAGCCCAGAGTCAGCCTCTCGGGGCGGAAGACGGCGATGAGGGTCAAGCGGCGGTAGGGGGCGGCAGCTTAGCAGTTTGCCGAAGCAGAGCGGAGGCAAGCTGCGTTTCTAAGGGCACGTGACAGACTGCAACGGCATGTTAGGCCACCGAGGTGCTCTCTCCGGTCATGGCCCCAGCGGCATCTCCCTCGTGCCCTCTTCGGCAGTTGAAATTAGTGGCTCTGTTGACGGCGGCGAAAGAAAACGTATGCGTACAGCGGCAGCGTCACCAGCAAGGAAAGTATTGCTACCAGAAAGGCGGTCATGGCTGGTTCGCGCTCGTAATGACCTCCGCTGAGTGCGATGTACACGGCGCCGGCCAACAAGCCAGCGATTAGCGCAGTGATCGCAGAAAGGGCTAGGACGGTGAGGACCCTAACGGCGACGGCGAGGGTGCGATGCATATGCAGGCTGGCTTCTGACGATAGGCGTTCTGTGTGGCGATTGAGATGGCTTCGGTGGCCGAACCTTGGAGTCACCGTCTAATCACCCAAGCCCCCAAACCAGCCATCACAACAACTTCTGGGCTTGGTGAACATCACGGAGAACGGTGCCTCGTATCTCGATCTCCTTCTGTTGGTGCAGCTTGGATACAGGCGACCGGTGAACTGTATTCGCGTCAATGCCATGCGGAATGTCGCATAAGCAAGTGGGCGGATGGAGCCCCGGGATCGTGCTTGAACGACAGAAGGTCGGCCGAGGAGTGGGGAGGGGCTCCTCCCGGTCTTTAGGACACCACCCCCGAGTCGCGAGACATCCAACCCGGCGTTCGCATTACGGCGCTCCGGATCTGCGCGACAGGACCCGCGGCCTGTGTCGCGGGCCTCTCGGGTCGCGGGATCGGCCCCCCGTTGTGCATCGGGGGACCCGAGGAACGAGTCGCGCGACCCGCGGGTCAGGTGATGCGACCCAAAGGTCGCATCACGGGACCCTGGGGTCGCATCACGGGACCCGCGGGTCACATCACAGGACCCTCGGGTCGCATCACAGAATCCATGGGTCGCATCACAGGACCCTCGGGTCGCACTACACGACCTTTGGGTCGCCTCACAGGACCCTGGGGGTGGTGTCCTTACAGCGTGTGGGCGGTACGGGGACGTGAGTAGCCGTTGACCTTCGGCGCCCTTTGTCATCTTTAGTCAACTTTCTGCAACTTTTGGCGTTACCGGTTCCCGCACCCAGGAGCATCGTATAGACGCCGTATAGAACGGTTCTATACGAACCTTCCGCAACTAGTAGCCCTTGACGGCAACGGCCGGATCGGCTACTATGGTGCCATGACGGCGCTAACCCAAGTGTTTGCTTCAACTTACGAGCATTCCGGGAACACGTAAAACAATGGGGGTGACCTAGAAAGCGAAAAGCCCGCCGAAGCGGGCCTCTCTAACTCGGCCCCGGGAGCCTTGCGGCACAAGGGGATGAGCGTCCTAGACAAGCGCCATCCTACTCCGCAGGGCGCCCCCGGTCAATACCGGAGGTACGCGCCATGCGCGATTCCAATGCCGCCCGTCCGCTCTACCGCTGGCAACTCGGGCTCCTGCTCCTCTCCCTGCCGCGCCGCTTCATAGGGCCGGGCGGGGGCCTCTATCCCTCCCCTGTGGCTCCGCCCTTCGCGTCGCGTCCAAGCTCGTCCTTCGCGACGCGGAGCGCCGTCATGCGTAGCCAGGCCGTGCGATTGAGCCCGGCCTGGTCCGCCGCTTCATCGATGAGCCCGAGCTGCTCGGGGTTGAACCGGAGGAGTACCTGTTCCGTGTGCTGTCTTTTGGCTTTGGTATCGTCGCTCATGCATCCAAGGATAATCCATCTTGCATCCGCCGTCAATCCACCGCTTGACAAATGGATTTGCTTTGGATATATTATGGCTGTACCGAAGAGAACAAGCCATGAACGCCTCCCCCACCGATCCCATGACCGCCCCCGAAGGGACCGCTTGCCGGTCCTGCGGCGGGCGTACGATCGGCTGGGGCAAGGATCGCAAGGGCAACGCCCGGCGCCGCTGCAAGGCGTGCGGCGTCACGGTCGCCCTGGTCCCCGTCCGCCCGTTGGGGACGATGCGCCTGGACATGGACAAGGCCGTGCTGGTCCTCTCCCTTCTGACGGAGGGTTCCTCGATTCGGTCTTCCGAGCGCATCTCGGGCGTCCATCGGGACACCATCATGCGGCTCCTGCGGGTTGCGGGCGCCAAGTGCGAGACGCTGCTAGACCGCCTGGTGCGCAACGTCCCGGTCAAGGACGTTCAAGCGGATGAGCTTTGGAACTTCGTCGGAATGAAGGAAAAGACGAAGCAACGGCTTGGCAAGACGGACCCGGAACTCGGGGACGCCTACACCTTCGTCGGAATCGAGCGGGAAACCAAGCTGGCGCTCGCCTTCCACATGGGCCGCCGTACCTCCGAAGATACCTCCCTGTTCATGGCCAAGCTCGCCGGTGCCACAGCGGGCCGCTTCCAGCTCACAACGGACGGTTTCGGAGCCTATCCCGCGGCGGTAGAACAGCACTTCGGCGGTCGGGTGGACTTCGGCCAGCTTATCAAGACGTACAGCGCCGAGACGGTGGACAGTGAGCGCCGGTACTCTCCGGCGCGGATAATATCGGCTGAGAAGATCAGCGTCTCGGGAAGCCCGGCGGAAGAGCGGATTTGTACCTCACACGTGGAACGGTCCAACCTCCACACGAGAATGCAAATGCGCCGCTTCACCCGGCTGACGAACGCCTTCAGCCGGCGGCGGTCCAACCTGAATGCGGCGCTGGCGCTCCACTTCGCCGCCTACAACTTCACCTGGTGTCACCGCACGCTGAAGGGTTGCACGCCCGCTATGGCCGCCGGGATCGCCCGGAAGCCCTGGAACGTGCGGGAGTTGCTGGCGGCATAAAGCCCGGGTCACGGCAAGACAACTGCGGTACAAGGGCGGTACAACAGCGGTACAAGCAAGCAACCGACAAGTCTGCCAGGATTGCAGACTTGCACATGCCAGACCGTTGTGTAGGATTGAAAGTGGGAGAGACGGGAATCGAACCCGCACGTGTCGCGAGACACACCGGAGTCAAGGTCCGGCGCGGCTACCTGGTTACGCCACTCTCCCTAAAAGGTGTGGAGGTAGAGGGAGTTGAACCCTCCGGCCGTGGATCTCGAGCCCGCTGCCGGCAACCCGCTACCCCCACTAAGTTGCTGTTCAAGAGGCCGAGTCCCCAGCCGGGGGCTCGGCCTCTGTCTTCAAATCGCCTAAGTCTAATCCTACCTGGGCGCTTCTGTACCGCGCCGCCCTACTGCCGGCCCCCTTCTCGATCAATACCAGTTCCCCGGTCTCAGCCGCTTCTCTGAGGGCGTGAGAGACGACCGACTTGCTCAGCCGCTTGTCGTCGGCGAATTCCTCGCGAGCCCGGAGGTCGTCGTATAGCTCCGGCGCGGTGATCTCTCCTGTGCAGGACGTCGCTTCCCGAATTACGCTTTGTTTGATCCCGGGCCGTTGCGTTGCTGCTTCGCCTGTTCTCCCCGGCTCTTGGACATCTCCGAAGTCCAGGCTGATGGCAGCATCGAGGCCCTTGACGGCCGTGTCGATGACGGCGAGCCGCTCGCGCAATCGCTCTACCTGCTCGCGCAATCGCTCTGCCTCTCTTAGCAAGTCCTGCCGAATCGGGGCTAATAGTGCTTTTTGCATGTCGTCCTCCCCTGCCGAGCGACCATAGCATGTTTCGTCGCTCTCACACAAGCAAATAGTTTGGCGCGTTGCAGACATGCAACGGGGCGCAGTGCGCCGAAAAAAGGGCTGGCCCCTCGAAGGAGCCGGCCCGGTGCTACGTCGCTTCGCGCTCGTGGCGCTCTATGAGCGGTCCCGCCCGGATGTCCTCGTCCTCCCCGCCGCTGCGCGCCCAAACGCCCGCCAGCTCCGCCGCCAGGGCACGGCACTCCCGGGCGTATCGGAACGTGGCGACGATCCGCCGGC
>JBAPYB010000018.1:0-4545 GCA_049284515.1 Thermoanaerobaculia bacterium | reverse complement strand
GGGCGGGAGGGGGCGCGACCCGCCCTGCAGCGGCGAAATCGTCGAAATCAGGCGGGTCGAGCCCCCAACCTGCCGCCCAGACCCGCCCCTACTCGAAGCTTGGAGACCAAAGTTAGCGCCTATGGGTACACTCCCCCGGGTGCCCACCCTCCGCCAGCTCCTCGCCGAGGCCCGCCCACGGCTCGCGGCGACGCCCTTCGGCGCACCGCCCCGGGAGGCATTGCTCCTCCTCGGCCACGTCCTCGGATGGTCGGAGGCGCAGGTGCTGGCGCGGGGAGAGGCCGTAGTGCCGGCGGCGGACGAGGCGCGGTTCCGCGCCCTGCTGGCGCGCCGGCTCACGGGCGAGCCCACGGCCTATCTGCTCGGGGAGCGGGAGTTCTGGCGGCGACCGTTCCAGGTCGATTCGCGGGTGCTCATTCCGCGGCCGGAGACGGAGCACGTGGTGGAGGAGGCGCTCGGCGAGCCGTTGCCGGCGCGGCCGTGGATCCTCGACGGCGGCACCGGCTCCGGGATTCTCGCCGTCACCCTGGCCCTGGAGATCCCTGGAGCGCGGTGCGTCGCCACGGACCTCTCTCTGGGGGCTCTCGCCGTCGCGGCCGGCAACGCCCGGCGGCTCGGCGCCACGGTCCGGCTCGTGAGGACCGACCTCACGGCGGGGCTCGACCTCGTCCGCTTCGACCTGGTGGTCAGCAATCCCCCTTATATCGACCCGGCGGACGCCCCGTCGCTGTCGCCCGAGGTGCGCGAGTTCGAGCCGGCGCTCGCCCTGTTCGCTCCTGGCTCCGGCGACTCCGTGCTCGCCCGTCTCTTCGCCCAGTGTGCGGCGCTGCGTCCCGGGGTTAGACTGGCGGTCGAGATCGGCTTCGGCCAGCTCGACGCCGCCCGCCGCCATGCCGAATCGTCCGGTTTCGAGCTCGTCCGCGTGCGGAACGATTACGCCGGCATCCCGCGGGTCCTCGTGCTGCAACGCCGTTCGCTTTGAGGGGGAGAGGCCAGGAATGGACAAGTTTCACATCGTAGGGCCGACCCGCCTCGCCGGCCGGGTGACGGCCTCGGGCGCCAAGAACGCCGCCCTGCCGGCGCTCACTGCGAGCCTGCTGACCGACGAGCCGCTCACCCTGCGCCGCGTGCCGCACGTGCGCGACATCCGCACCCTCCAGAAGCTGCTCGACCATCTCGGCGTCGTCACCGAGGAGCGAGGGGGCGCCATGATCCTCCGCCGCGAGCGGCCGAACCCGGAGCATGACGCGCCTTACGACCTGGTGCGGACGATGCGGGCCAGCGTCCTCGTCCTCGGGCCGCTGCTCGCCAAGGAGGGGCACGCCCGCGTCTCGCTCCCCGGCGGCTGCGCCATCGGCGTGCGCCCCATCGACCAGCATCTCAAGGCGCTCACCGCCATGGGCGCGGACGTGCAGCTCACCCACGGCTACGTCGAGGTGAGCGGCAAGCTCACCGGCACCCGTTTCCGCTTCGACCTCGCGACGGTGACCGGCACGGAGAACGTGATGATGGCCGCATCGCTCGCCCGCGGCACCACCGTGCTGGAGAACTGCGCCCGCGAACCGGAGGTGGTAGATCTCGCCAACCTGCTCAACGCCATGGGCGCCCGGATCTCCGGCGCCGGCACCGAGACGATCGTCGTCGACGGCGTCGAGAGCCTGGGCGCCGCCGAGCACTCCATCATCCCCGACCGCATCGAGGGCGGCACCTACCTCATCGGCGCGGTCATGACCCGCGGCGACGTGCTCCTGGAGGGAGCCCATGCCGCCGATCTGGCGCCCCTGCTGGACAAACTGGCCGAAGTGGGGGCCAATGTCGAAGTGAACGCTGAAGGGATTCGCGTCCAGTGCGCGGGCGACATCCAGTCCCTGGACCTCGAGACTTCGCCCCATCCCGGCTTCCCCACGGACCTCCAGGCTCAGTACATGGCCCTCATGACCCGGGCGGACGGCGTCGCGACGATCAGCGAGACCATCTTCGAGAACCGCTTCCAGCACGCTCCCGAGCTGGCGCGAATGGGCGCCGACATCCGCGTCGACGGCAACCACGCCCGGGTCTACGGTCCCAAGCGGCTGACCGGCGCCGGCGTCATGGCCACCGATCTGCGGGCTTCCGCCTGCCTCGTGCTGGCCGGCGTGGCGGCCGAGGGCGAGACGGTGGTGGACCGCATTTATCACCTGGACCGGGGTTACGAGGGGATGGAACTGAAATTGCAAAAGCTGGGCGCGCGCGTCGCACGCTGGTCCGTTCCCATGGGCTGATTCTCGGGGGATCTGCAGAGCCGACGCCGCAAAACGGCCCCCCGGATGTTCGGCACTTTCACTCTCGCCCTCGCCCTCGCCGCCGCAGATCCGCGGCCGGACCTGCTGGAGCTGCAGCTCGCCGGCAAGCCCCAGGAGGAGCTCGGGCGTGTCGAGCAGGAGCTGGCGCAGAATCCCGACGCGCACCGGCTGGGCCTCGACTACCTCCACGGTCTCCTGCTCGAGCGCGCGGGCCGCCCGCGCGAGGCCGGGGACGCGTTCGTCCTTGGCATGGCCCTCAATCCCACCCTGGCCCCCTACAGCCGCTATCGCATGGCCCTCGGCCAGGTCCAGATCGGCCATCCCGAGGTGGCGGCCGGCCTCGTCTCCAACGTCGTGGCGGGCGATCCCGGCTCGCCGCTGCTCCCCGCCGCCGTCCACCTGTTCGCCCAGGTGCTTGCCAAGGGGGGCGAGTGCCGGCTGCTGGGAAGCCTGCGCGCGGAAGCGCTGCCATCGCCGCAGCGCCGCGAAATCCAGCTCGCCCAGGCGGTGTGCGCCCTGCGCATCGGCTATCGCGAGATGGCCCGCAGCCTGATGACGAGCCTGCTGGAGGAGAGCCGCGAGGACGAGCTCGCCCGCCTCGCCGCCGAAAGCCTGTCGCAACTGGTCGCCGGGGCTGAGCGCGGGCGCGTGCCCATGCTCCTGGGGAGGACGTTCCAGGAGCACAAGGAGTTCGACCTCGCCCTCCGCCACCTGAAACAGGCCGGCGACCGTAAATCGCTCTCGGCGCACGACGCCTTCGAGACGCAGGCGCTGATCGGTGCGGCGCTTCTCTCGCAGCAGCGCTATCCGGAAGCCTCGGCGGCATTCGGCGAGCTGGTCAAGCTGGCCCGGACTCCCGGCGAGAAGGCCCGTGCCCTCTTCCAGGAGGGGCGCGCCCACGAGTTGCGTGGCACCTGGTCCGCCGCCATCGCCAGCTATCGCCAGGCTTGGCAGGCCGACTCCCAGGGCAGGGATTGGGCGGCCCCGGCGCTTCTCGGTGCCCTGCGCCTGGAGTGGCGAAGCGGCTCCGAAGTCTCGGCCTTGAAGCTCTATGACCAGCTCGCCGCGCGGCCGGAGTGGCACGCGCAGGCCGCACGCGCCGCGCTCTTCCTCGCCGCCTCCGACCTCGTCCGGGGCCGGCGGGACCGCGTCCGCCCCTGGCTCGATCAGGCGCGGGAAGACCACCTCGAGGTCACCTACTGGCGCGGCCGGCTGGCCGAGATCGAGCACGACCCGCGGCAGGCCGTGAGCCGCTACCTGGAGGTGATTCGCAGCCAGCCGTTCCACCCGCTGGCCCGCGCCGCCATGGCCCGGCTCGCCGCCGATCCCTTGAGCGCCACGGCCGATGCCGAAGGCCGGCGTCTCGCCGCCACGGGCCGGCTCGCGGACCTCCACGGCGCCTGGCTGCTGCTGGGCGCCGACGATTCCACCGGACGGTTGGCGCAACTGAAGCTGGAGCAGCGGCTCCTGGCGGACCGGGGCGCGGCCCCCTATCTCAAGCTGGCCGACGTGCCGGTGCGCCGCTGGCCGCTCTGGAGCCACCGCCTCGCCCGGCCGGAAGAGATGCTTCTCGCCCTGGGCCTCTGGCACGACGGAGCGCCGGCCGTGCGCGAGCACTTCCCCCTCTCCGATCCCAATCTGGTCTACACCGGCTGCCGCCTGCTGGTGCTGGGCGGTGAGTACGCGCGCTCGATCTCTCTGGCCGAGGCCTTGCGTGCACGGGCGCCGCAACGGCTGCCGCTCGCCTTACAGTCGCGGGATTTTCGCCGGCTCCTCTACCCCTTTCCGTATCAGGCGGCCATTCTCGCCCAGGGGCGGATCCGCGGCGTCGATCCCCATCTGATCACCGCCCTCATCCGCGAGGAGAGCCGCTTCGACGCCTCGGCGCTCTCCCCCGCGGCCCTCCGCGGCCTGACGCAACTCAGCCCGGCAACGGCCCGCCAACTGAGCGTGCAGCTCAACCTGGCGGCGCGGGTCAATCCGGAGGATCTCTACGTTCCCGAGGTCTCCATCGCGCTCGGCGCCGCGCACCTCAGCGAGCTGCTCAAGGTCTTCGGGAGCTCCCCTGTGGCGGCCCTGGCCGCCCGCCAGGCCGGCGAGTCCCAGGCCCAGGTCTGGAGAAACTGGTGCTTCAGCCAGGACCCCGACGAATTCTTCACCAAGATCGGAGCCGCGGAGACCCGCGACTTCGTCGGCCGCGTGCTGATGGCAGAAGGGCAGTACGCGGCGCTGTATTAGGCGGGAACTTTGCTTCGAGTAGGGG
>JBAPYB010000017.1:0-4006 GCA_049284515.1 Thermoanaerobaculia bacterium | reverse complement strand
GTGCACGGCCGCGAGCCGGTGGTGGTGGTGGACCCGGGCCGGCTGCCGGCGGCGTTGTCAGCAGAAGGGTCCGCGGCAGGGCCCGGAGAAGGAGATCGCCCCGAGGAAGGACGTGAAAGACATGAGTGACACGAAGGACGCGAGCCCACCGAGCCCAGCCTTCAACCCCGCCCTGACCGGCCTGCTCATCCTGGGCGGCATCGGTCTCGCGGGGCTGGTCCTGCTGCTGGCGACTCAGGCGGGCGGCGGCCCGAACTGGCCGTTCAACGCCTTCCTGCTGCTCGCCGTGGCCACCTTCGCCGTCTACCGGCAGAGCGTCTACCGGCCGCAGCAGCACCTGCGCGACCGGGTGGAGAGCGCCGAGGTGAGGCACGCGGGCATCGAGCGCACCCTGGTGGCGGCCCTGGACCGGCTGCGGGCCGGCGACCTGGTGAACTGCTCGGAGCAGGCCCGCTCGCTTCCCGGCCGGCTGGCGCAGGTGCTGGGCAACGCCGTCAATTCGCTGGACGTGCTGGCGCAGCAGATCCAGTCGAGCTCCATCGAGGTGGCGACAGCCGCCAACGCCGTCAACGAGATCGCCTCCGAGCTGGCCTCCGGCTCCTCCGAGCAGGCGGCCTCGGTGGTGGAGATCACCGCCGCCATGGAAGAGCTGGCGCGCACCGCCGGCCAGATCGCCGACAACGCCGCCGCCCAGGCCGACCTCGCGCAGACCGCCGAGGAGAGCGGCAACGCCGGCCAGGGGGCGGTCGCGGAGGCGGTGGACGGCGTCGAGGAGGTCAAGAAACGGATCAGCGGCATCGCCAGCCGCGCCGAGATCCTGGGCATCCGCTCGAAAGAGATCTACCGCGTGCTCGACCTGATCACCGAGATCGCCCAGGAGACCCACATCCTGTCGCTCAACGCCGCCATCGAAGCCGCCGCCGCCGGCGATCACGGCCGCCGGTTCTCGGTGGTGGCCGAGGAGGTGCGGCGTCTCGCCCAGCGCTCGCAGGAGTCGGTGGAGTCGGTGCGCAACCTGCTGGACGAGTTCGCCGGCTCGATCCGCACCACCGTCGTCGCCACCGAAGAGGGGAGCGGAGAAGCCAGCCAGGTGCTGGAGCGGGCCCGCGCCGCCGCCTCCGCCATCGAGGACCTGCGCGGCGCCTCCAGCGACACCGCCCGGGTGGCGCGCGAGATCTCGCTCGCCACCCAGCAGCAGAACGCCGCCTCCGACGAGGTGGTGCTGACCCTCAAGGAGGTCAGCCAGGTGGTGCAGCGCATGGCCGACGGCCTCAAACAGTTCTCCGAGACGGCCGACCGGCTGAACCATCTCGGGCTCGTCATCCAAATGCTGGCCCAGTCCTTCCATCTCGACTCGCCCCACTCGCTCAAGCACACGGCCGAGGCCTGGGCTCGCGAGGTGCGGCGCCGGCTCGGCAACTGGGAGGCGATCGAGAGGCTGCTGGAGGACCTGGTGCACCGCCAGTCGTTCGTCGAATGCCTCTACTTCTACGACGATACGCACCACCAGGCCGCCCTCACCGTCAGCCGCCAGATCGTCGGCGACCGGCCGGTGCCGGCGGCGGTGAAGGCCGGCGACGGCTTCGCCGGGCGGCCGTGGTACACGGCGGCGGTGCGCGAGGAGCACACCATCCTGACGCCGCTGTTCAACTCGCTGCTCTCCGAGCAGCCGATCTTCACCGCCGCGACACCCATCTACGAGAACGGGGAGCTGGAAGGCGTCCTCGGTCTCGACGTCAACGTCGATAGCTGGACCAAGATCTAGAGGCGGGGGAGCCCTTGGAAGCCGAGTTCGCGGACCTCATTCCCCTCTTCGTCGAGGAGGCCCGCGACCGGCTGGAGCGGCTGGCCACGCACGTTCCCCGCCTGGAGACCGATGCGCAGTCGGCGATCGAGGTGAAGCGCGAGCTCCACACGCTGAAGGGCGCGGGGCGCATGATGCGCATCGGCGATCTCGCCGAGCTCTGCCATGCCGCCGAGGAGGTGCTCCACGCCGCCCGTCCGGGCATGGTCGCCCTGCTCACCCGCGTGGTGGACGAGCTGAGCGTGCTCGTCGAGGCGGTCTCCAAGGGGAACGACCCGCCGGTGGACCCGGAGCTGGTGGAGCTGTTGCGGGCCAACGTCGCCAGCGCTGCCGAAGCGGAGGCTCCAGTTCCCCCGCCCGCCCATCCGACCGATCCGACGGATCCGACCGATCGGTCCGATCCGCCGCCCGCCCCGGAAGCAGCCCCCGCCGCCGCTTCGCCCCCGCCGCCTGCCGCTCCCAAGAGCGGCACGGTCTCGGGCGACGTGCGGGTGGACACCGGGGCGCTCGACGCGGTGGCCGAGCGCGCCACCCAGGTGCGCATCATGGCGATCGCCGGGCGGCAGGTGGTGGACCGCATCTACGACCTCGCCCGGTTGGCCGAAGAGGGGCTGCACGAGCCGCAGCCGACGCAGGTGCTGGCGGTGCTCGCCACCATGCTGCGGCGGGTGGCGGTGGAGCTCGAAGGGGGGCAGCGGCGGCTCATCCGCTCGGCGGAGGAGCAGCTCGAGCAGATGCTCTCCCTCCAGCTCCAGCCCATGCGCGGCTTCCTCCTCTCCTTCGCCCGCTACGCCCGCGAGCTGGCCCGGGCGGTCAAGAAGGAGGTCGAGGTAGAGCTCGAAGGCGAGGAGACCCGTCTCGACCGCCGCATCGCCCGCGAGCTGGAGGAGGCCCTGCTCCACCTGGTGCGCAACGCCGTTGATCACGGCGTCGAGTCGCCGGAGGTGCGGGAGGCGCGCCAGAAGCCGCGGGCCGGCCGCCTGCGCATCCAGGCCCTGGCGGCCGGCCCCAAGGTGCGGCTGGTGATCGCCGACGACGGCGGCGGCATCGACGTCGCCCGGGTGATCCAGCAGGCCGTGGCGGTGGGGTTGGTGGATGCCGCGAGCGCCGCCGGCATGGGCAAGGCCGAGGCCCTGCGCCTCCTCTTCTCGCCGGGATTTTCCACCCGCAAACAGGTTTCCGAGATCTCCGGCCGCGGCGTCGGCCTCGACGTGGTGGCCAACGTCGTCAACCGGGTGGGCGGCGAGGTGTTCGTGGAGACCGAGGCGCGCCGGGGGACGAGCTTCATCGTCGAGGTGCCGGTCGCCCGCCGCGGCGAGTCGGTGATGCTGCTGCGGGTGGGGCAGCTCAAGGTCGCCCTGCCGGCCTCCGTGGTGCGGCGCGCCACCCGGCTCGATCCGGCGGGGGATGGCGGAATCGTCGAGCGCGACGGGCGGACGCTCGCCGTCTTCCCCGACCGGCTGGTGCCCTTCGTCCCCCTCTCGCGCCTCTACGGCCAGGCCGTGGCCGAGCGGCTGCTCCTGCTGGAGGGGGTGGTCTCGGGCCAGCCGCTGGCGCTGGCGGTGGACGACGTCGAGGGCGAGCACGAGGTGCTGGTGCGCCCCATCACCCTCCGGGTGCCGACCGACCTGCTGCTGGAGGGGGTGGCGCTCCTCGCCTCCGGCGAGCCGGTGGGCGTGCTCTCGCCGGCCGTGCTGGCGCAGGCCGAGTACCTGCGGGCCCTCCCCGCGGCCCGGCCGCAGGTGGTGGTGCGGCGGGTGCGGGTGCTGCTGGTGGACGATTCGCTGGTCACCCGGGAGATGGAGCGGCGGCTGCTGGAGGATGCGGGGTTTCACGTCTCCGCCGCCGCCGACGCCGAAGAGGCCCTGTCGCTGCTCGCCGAAGAGAGCTTCGACTGCGTCGTCACCGACATCGAGATGCCGCGCATGGACGGCTTCGAGCTGGCCGCCCAGCTCCGCAGCATGGAGCACTTCGCCCAACTGCCGATCATCGTCGTCTCCACCCGCGACCGTCCCGAGGACCGCCTGCGCGGCCTCAAGGTCGGAGCGGACGCGTATCTCACCAAGCAGAGCCTGGACGCCGGCGAGCTCGTGGACCTCGTCCGGCGCTTAAGCGGGAGCGGTCGATGAGATTTCGGTTGACCTTACCCTCGCTTAGGGTAGGGGCGGGTCTGGACGGGCGGGAGGGGGTTCGACCCGCCCT
>JBAPYB010000016.1:0-25840 GCA_049284515.1 Thermoanaerobaculia bacterium | reverse complement strand
CACCGGCGCCGGCAAGCGGGTGCGGCCGGTGCTCACCCTGGCGGTGGCCGACCTCTTCGGCGTGCGCTCCGAGCCCGTGCTCGACCTCGCCTGCGCCGTCGAGATGGTGCACGCCTGCTCGCTGGTGCTGGACGATCTCCCCGCCATGGACGACGCGGCCCTGCGCCGCGGCCGGCCGACCGTCCACCGGGCCTTCGGCGAGAGCGTGGCCCTGCTCGCGGCCCTCGGGTTGCTCAACCGCGCCTACGCGCTGGTGGCCGAGGCCGCCCACCGCCTCTCGCTGCGCCGCTACACCGCCGAGGACGTCGTCCACCACCTGGCGGCGGCCATCGGCAGCGACGGCCTGATCGGCGGCCAGGCCCTGGACCTCCTGGCGAAACCGGAGGAGATGAACCTCGACGTCCTCGAATACATCCACAGCCACAAGACGGGCGCCCTGTTCATGGCCGCCGGCGAGCTCGGGGCCATGGCCGCCGACGCCAAAAGGCGGGACCTCGAGGTGATCGCGCGCTACGCCAAGAACCTGGGTCTCGCCTTCCAGATCGCCGACGACCTCCTCGACGTCCTGGGCACCCCCGAAGTGACGGGCAAGGACACGGGGAAGGACGAGGGGAAAGTCACCTTCGTCCGTCTCCTCGGCGTGGAAGGCTCCCAGTCGCTCGCCGCCGAGCTCCTGGGCTTCGCCGTCGACTCCCTGGCGCCGCTGGGACGGAAGGCCGAGCCGCTGCGCGAGCTGGCGGTGTTCGTCCGGCACCGGTCGCGGTGATCCGAGAGAAAACCCGGAACCAAATCCCAAGCCCTCCCCTCTAATTCAGACGGGGAGCGCTCCCAACCAACCATCGCGGGCTCGCCGTTTGCCGGCGGGCCCGGTTCGAGATCCTCGACTCTGGATTTCGTGGAAAGGAGCCTGCTCGTGAACACCGCACTCTTGGGCCTCGCCGGCAAGACCAGCGCCACGGGCTTCGTGGTGATCGTCATCCTCGTCCTGCTCTCCGTCTGGTCGCTCGGCGTTTCCATGGAGCGGCTGTTCGTGCTGGCGCGCGCCCGCAGGCAGTCGATCGCCTTCGCGCGGGCGGTGTCGCCCCACCTCGCCGAGGGCGGCCGGGCGCAGACGGCCATCGAGGCCGCCCGCCGGTTTCCCCACAGCCACGTGGCGCGGGTGGTAGCCGCCGGCCTGACGACCTTCCAGCAGAAGAGCGCCAAGGGATTGACCGCCGCCGAGGTGATCGAGGCCACCGGCCGGGCCCTGGCGCGCACGGCGATGCAGACGACGGCCGAGCTCAACCGCGGCGTGGCGAGCCTGGCGACGATCGCCACGACCGCCCCCTTCATCGGCCTCTTCGGCACGGTCGTCGGCATCGTCCACGCCTTCAAAGACATCGCGGCCACGGGCGGCCAGGGTGGCTTCGCCACCGTCTCCCAGGGCATCGCCGAGGCGCTGCTCACCACGGCGCTGGGCCTGGTGGTGGCCGTGCCGGCTGCCTGGATGTTCAACTTCATCAGCCAGCGGGTGCAGCGCCTGGGGGTGGAGATGGAGAGCTCGTCCTCGGAGCTGATCGATTACTTCCTGGAGCGGGAGCGGGGGTAGGGGGGCGGGGTACACTACCTTGCATGACGCCCGCCCACGACCTCGACGGAGTCCGCTCCGAGCTGCGGCGGCTGGGGTATCTCGATCGCGGGTTCGAGCGCTTTCTGCTGCAGGATGCGCTCAAGCCGCGACAGACGGCGCGGGCGCTGCTGGGGCTCATCGTCAAGGTCGGCCTGCTCGCGGGGCTGGCGCTGGCGGCGGCCCTTTCCCTGGCGCTGGCGGTCGCCAACGGCAGCCTGACGGCGAGCCCGCTGGACCTGTTCGTCCTCGTCCTCCACCTCTTTCCTCCCCTGGCTCTCACCACCGGCCTGGCCTTTCTCGCCCTGTGCGGGGTCATCCTATTGGTCATTCGCCTCACGCACGTGCGGCGCATCGAGACGCTCTCCCTGGTGGTGGCCCTGGCTGCCGGCGCGGGGGTGCTGGCGCTGGCGCTGCAGCTCGGACGCGAGGTGCTCTCCGAGGGACGGCTGGAACAGGTGGCGGTGCTCGTCCTGGCGACGCCTCCCGTGGTCTACCTGCTCATCAAGCTGGTCTATCAAGGACTTCTCTCCCTGGCCATCCGCTTCACCGAGGAGGCGCCGCTGGGACGCCTGTTCTCGCGCCGCTGGCTGGGGTTCGCCATCGTGCTTTCCGTGGCGCTTCTCACCCTGCCGGCGGTCGTCCTCGCCCGCCGGGCGCCGGCTCCGGCGCCCGCGGCACTGCCCACGGGGCCGGGCGAGCGGGTGCTGCTGCTGGGCATCGACGGCGTGCTGCCCGAGGAGATCGACTATCTGATGACGCTGGGCGAGTTGCCGGAGCTGACCCGCCTCGCCCATGAGGGCCGGGTGCTCAGCTATCGCCGCCGGGCGGAGCCCCCGGCCTCGTTCTGGACGGCCGTCGCGACGGGCGTGCCGGGACCGGACCACGGCGTCACCTCGCTCGACAGCTTCCTGCCCCTGGGATGCCGGACGCCGCTCGCCAAAAGCGGCCCCCTGCGCGCCTGGTGGAGCGGCGTCGAGGTGCCGCTGGGCCTTGCCGAGCACCGGCCCATCCTCGCCAACCGGCGGCGGGCGTTCACGGTCTGGGAGCTGGCCTCCCGGGGCGGCGATCCGGCGCTGGCGGTGAACTGGTGGGCCACCTATCCGGCGGAGCCCATCCCCGGCCTGGTGGTGGCGCACGGCGCCTACCAGCTTCTGCGAGAGAAGGCCGACGGCGCAGTAGCCCCCAAAAGTGAGACGGCGGCGATCGCGGCAGCCGCGTCGGGTGTTCCCGGCAACGGCGATCCACGCCTCGTGGCGGCGCTCCCTCCGGCCCAGGCGGCCGCGGTGCTCGACCGCGCCATCGTCCCCGATCGTTTCTACCGCGAGGTCTTCACCCGGCGCCTGGGCTCGAGCCCCCGCGCGGCGGCCCTCTATCTGCCCGGTCTCGACATCGCCGCCGCCGGCTGGCGGGGCGGCGACGTGGCCTTCGCAGACCTGGTGCGCTCCGAGCTGGCGGCGACGGACCGGCTGCTGGCCGGCTCGCTCGACGGCGTCGGCACGGTGGTGGTGGTGCTCGATGCCGGCCGGCGAAGGGAGGGGGGCGAGGGGCGCATCCTCCTCTGGCGGCGCGCGGGCTGTGCCGGCAGCCGGGAGAGCCTGGCGGGATTGGCGAAGAGCACTCCCGAGGCGGTCGCCGCCGCCCTGCTGCGGGCCCTGGGTCTGCCGCAGAGCGCCGAGCTGCCGCTGCCTCCTCCGGGATGCCGGTGGGAACCGCCGCCGGTGGTGGTCGCCGGCTACGGCGAGCCGCACCGCGGCACACCTCACGGCCCCGAGAGCGCGGACTATCTTCGGAGCCTCCGGTCGCTGGGCTATCTTTAAGACGAAATGTTGCCGTCGGCGCGGCTTGTTGACTGTTTGACCCCGGAATCGGGGTCAGCCGCACTCTTAGAAGAAGGAGATCCTTATGTCCTTGCGGATCGTGCCTGTGTTGCTCGCTCTGGCGGCTGCGCCGGTCCTCGCGGAGATGGCTGAATCCATGCAACTGCCAGTCGAACACGCTACGGAGAACCGCATCGTCTACCCGGAGTCGGCCCGCGTCGACCAGGTGGACGATTATCACGGCGTCAAGGTCTCGGATCCCTATCGCTGGCTGGAGGACGTCGACTCCGCGCCCACCCGTGCCTGGGTGACGGCACAGAACCAGGTGACCTCGGCGTACCTCGCCGCCATTCCCGACCGCGAGCCCATCCGCCACCGGCTGACGGAGCTGTGGAACTACGAGCGTTACGGCGTCCCCGCCGAGCACGGCGGGCGTTATTTCTTCACCCGCAACGACGGTCTGCAGAACCAGAACGTCTTCTACCGGGTCGACTCCCTCAATGGCGAGGCCAAGATCGTGCTCGATCCCAACCTGCTGTCGCAGGACGGTACCGTGGCCCTCTCCGGCGTCAGCGTCAGCGAGGACGGCAAGCTGCTCGCCTACGGCCTCTCCTCCGGCGGCTCGGACTGGCAGGAGTGGCACGTACGCGAGGTGGACACCGGGCGCGACCTGCCGGACGTCCTGAAGTGGGTGAAGTTCTCCGCTGCCGCCTGGACCCACGACAACCAGGGCTTCTTCTACAGCCGCTACGACGAGCCCCGCGAGGGACGCCAGCTCGAGGACGCCAACTTCAACCAGAAGCTCTACTACCACCGGCTGGGCACCCCCCAGTCCGCGGACGAGCTCGTCTATCAGCGGCCGGACAGCAAGGAGATGGGCTTCGTCGCCTCCGTCACCGAGGACGGCCGCTACCTGATCATCCACGCCTGGCGGGGGACGGAGACCGACAACGGCATCTTCTACAAGGACCTCCAGCCGCCGGTCTCCAGGGTCGTGGAGCTGCTGCCGAAGTTCGACGCCTCCTACTCCCTGATCGAGAATGACGGGCCGATCTTCTGGTTCCAGACCGACCTCGGCGCTCCCCGCGGCCGGGTGATCGCCGTGGACATCCGCCGTCCCGGACGAGAGCACTGGCGGGAGATCATTCCGCAGGCGGCCGAGACCCTCCAGGGGGTGAGCTGCCTGCACGACACGCTGGTCGCCCTCTATCTGAAGGACGCCCACTCCCAGGTGCGGCAGTTCGACCTCACGGGTAAGTTCCTGCACGAGCCCGACCTCCCCGGGCTGGGGACGGTCGAGGGTTTCACCGGGCGGCGGAAGGACAGCGAGACCTTCTACTCCTTCGCCAGCTACACCTCGCCCGGCACCATCTACCGCTACGACCTGGAGACGGGCCGGAGCACGGTGTTCCGCCGGCCGGAGATCCAGGGGTTCGATCCCAATCAGTACGAGACCCGGCAGGTCTTCTACCCGAGCAAGGACGGCACCCGCATCCCCATGTTCCTCACCTACAAGAAGGGGCTGAAGCTCGACGGCTCGAATCCCACCTACCTCTACGGCTACGGCGGCTTCAGCGTGGCGCTGACGCCGGCCTTCTCGCTCTCCCACGTGGTGTGGATGGAGCGCGGCGGCATCTATGCCGTGGCCAACCTGCGGGGCGGCGGCGAGTACGGTGAGGACTGGCACCAGGCGGGGATCAAGCTGCGCAAGCAGAACGTCTTCGACGACTTCATCGCCGCCGGCGAGTGGCTGGTGACCAACGGCTATACCTCGCGCTCCAAGCTGGCGATCGCCGGCTACAGCAATGGCGGCCTGCTCACCGCCGCCTGCATGGCGCAGCGCCCCGATCTCTTCGGCGCGGTGATCGTGGGCGTCGGTGTGCTCGACATGCTGCGCTTCCACAAGTTCACCATCGGCTGGGGGTGGACCTCCGACTACGGCTCGCCGGACGATCCCCAGGAGTTCAAGGTGCTCTACGCCTATTCGCCCTACCACAACCTGCGGCCGGGAGCGTCCTATCCGCCGACGCTGATCACCACGGCGGACCACGACGACCGGGTGGTGCCGGCCCACAGCTTCAAGTTCGCGGCGGCCCTGCAGAAGGCCAACGACGGCTCGCACCCGACGCTGATCCGCATCGAGACCCGCGCCGGCCACGGCGGCGGCAAGCCCGTGTCGAAGAAGATCGAGGAGGCCGCCGACGAGCTCTCCTTCCTCGTCAATGCGCTGGCACCGAAGCGCACGGCTGCGGGTGGGGAGACGCGGGGGACGGGCGGGGAGTGAGGGCGCTGATTCCTCGCAGGCGCCAACGTACCGTGTCTGAGAGTCTCCCCCACCCGAAGACCCTCACCCCTGCCCCTCTCCCGACCACCCCGTCCCCCGCCCCGGGAGAGGGGTTCTCGGTTGGGGCGGTGTGGGCTCGTTCCCAAGACCCCCGCAAGCTGTTCTCCCTCTTCTCCCGGGGAGGGGGAATGGGGTGGTCGGGAGAAGAGGGCCGGGGTGATGAGGGTCTTGGGCGGGGGCGTGCTCGGCGACTCTCCTCCAGTTTCGCTCTCGGGATCCTCCTCCTGATCCTCCTCGCCTCCTCCCTTCCCCTGCCTGCCCAGCCGCAACGCTCCCGGGAGTCCGAGCTCGCGTTGCTGCGGTCGGAGATCGCCCGGCTCACGCAGCGCCTGGAGGCGGCGCGGCAGGCGCAGACGGGCATCCAGGGCGAGCTCCAAACCGTGGACGTGGAGCTGCAGCTCCAGGAGACCCGCCTGGCCGAGGCGGCGGCGGCCCGCGATCTCGCGGCCCGGCGGGTGGAGGCGGGCGAGGCGGACGTCCACCGTCTCGAAGGCGAGCTCGCCACCGCCCGGGTGGATCTGCGGCGGCGGCTCGGCGGTCTCTACCGCCTGGGCCGCCAGGGGTACCTGCGCCTCTTCCTGTCGCTCAAGCCCGATCGCCGGCTCCTCCCCTCGGTGCGCCTGTTGCGCTATCTCGCCCGCCGCGACCGCGCCGCCATCGACCGCTACCAGCAGGCACGGGCGGACCTCGACCAGGAACGCGAGCGGCTGGTGGCCCGCCGGCAGGAGACCGAGCAGTGGATCCGCAGCGAGCAGGTGCGCCGCGGCCAGCTCGTGGCCGTGCGCGAGCACAAGCAGCAGATCCTCGCCCGCCTGGTCAAGGAAGGGCAGAGCCTCACCGCCCGGGCCACCGAGCTCCAGGACAAGGAGAAGAAGCTCGCCGCCTTCCTCGACTTCCTCGCCGGCAAGAACCCCGGCTCGCCCGCCGGCACGCCCATCGAGCAGTTCCGGGGCGTCCTCGACTGGCCGGCCGAGGGGCGGGTGACCTCCGGCTTCGGCTCCCTTCTCGACCCCCGCTACCACACCAAGGTGCCCCACACCGGCGTCGACCTCGCAGTGGCTCCCGGCGCCGAGGTGAAGGCCGTCTTCGCCGGCAAGGTGTTGTTCGCCGCGCCATTTCAGGGTTACGGCAACACGGTGATCGTGCAGCATCCGGGGCGGGTGTTCACGCTCTACGCCGGGCTCGGCGCGATGCGGGTCGCGAAGGAAGATATGGTATCTTTGGGGGACGTCGTGGGGCTCGCCGCGGACAAGCTCTACTTTGAGATCCGCGTCGAGAACCATCCAGAGGACCCCTTGACTTGGTTAAGGTAGGGGAATCATGAGCCGCAGCCGTATCGTCTTCTTCCTCCTCTCCGCCATCCTCGTCTTCCCGCTGCTCGCGGCGACGCTGCTGCGCGCCGCCGACGCCGGCCAGGCCAAGCCGGACGACGACTCGTTCTATAAATACCTCGCCGTGTTCAGCGAGACGCTGGGCCTGGTGCGCCAGGCCTACGTCGACGAGCCGAACATGGACGTCCTCATGGCCGGCGCCCTCGACGGCACGACCGACGCACTCGATCCCTTCTCGCTTTACGTGCCGGCCTCCCAGGTCGCGGGCTATCTCCAGGCCAACACGGTCGGCAAGCGCTTCAGCGGCATGACCCTGCTCAAGGAGCGGGGAATCGCTTTCGTGGTGGCCGTGGAAAAGGGCAGCCCGGGCGACGGCGCCGGCATCAAGCCCGGCGACATCGTGGCCAAGATGAACGACCGCTCGACTCGCATCATGCCGCTCTGGGAGATGCAGGAAGCGCTCGCCGCCAAACCCGGCAGCAAGATCTCCATGGAGCTGATCCGCGCCGGCGAGCCGAAGCAGGTCTCCTTCGAGCTGAAGGCCTTCGAGCCGCCGCCGGTCAGCCTGGACCAGATCGAAGGCGTTGCGGTGCTGCGCATTCCGACCTTCGACGACAAGACGGCCGCCGCCGTGCGCGAGACGCTGGCCAAGAACGGCGACAAGGTGAAGGACAAGCTCCTCGTCGACCTGCGGGGAGTCTCCTCGGGCGACGCCGAGTCCGCCTACGCCACGGCCCGCCTGTTCACCACCGGCGACCTGGGCGCCCTGAAGCGCCGCGCCGAGGAGCTGCAGGTCTTCAAGAGCGACGAGCAGCCGGCCTGGAAGGGCAAGATGGTGATCGTGGTGGACCGCGGCACCCTCGGCGCCGCCGAGGTCTTCGCCACCGTCCTGCGGCAGAAGCAGAAGACCCAACTGGTGGGCGAGCGGACCTTCGGCCACGCCGGCCGCCAGGGCTCCGCCGACCTCTCGTCGGGCGGCCGGCTGCTGTTCACCGAGGCCTTCTACACCGGCCCGGACAAGAAGCCGCTCAACGAGGCGCTCAAGCCCGACCTCCTGGTCGACGAGCGCAGCCGCACGTACCTGGAGAAGGATACGCCGATGGGCGAGCTGATCCTGCGCCGCGGCATCCGCCGCCTGCTGGGTCAGGAGCCGGAGACCGAAGCCAAGGCCGCCTGAAGCCGTATCCCAGCGCTTCCCGAAACGCATGGCTCGCCGTCCCCCCCGCTCGCGAGGATCGAGATCCGGCGGGGTGTGGCTTTTCCTGCTCGGCCTGGCGATGGGGGCCGGCGCCCTCTACTTTTACGTTCAGCGCCCGGCGGAGCCTTCCGCTTCCCCCGCACCGCGGGAGGCCACTCCTGCAAAGCCACGGCTCGCCCACACCCTCCCCGCGGTCTCATCCGACCGATCGGACCCATCCGACCGATCCGAAACCGCCGAGCCGTCACCGGCGGTGACGCCGGTCACGGTATCCAGCGCTCCCGTGCAGGGCGCCCGTGTGGCGCTGGTGATCGACGACCTCGGCCGCAGCGTCGACGACCTGCGCCTGCTCGCGGCCCTGGGCGTGCCGGTCACCTACGCCGTCCTGCCGTTCGAGACGGAGACCCCCGAGGTGGTAGCCGAGCTGCAGCGGCGCCATGCGGAATTCCTCCTCCACCTGCCCATGGAGCCGAAGAACCATGGCAACCCGGGCCCCGGGGCCCTGCTCGAGCGGATGACGGACGACGAGCTGCGGCAGAAGACGATCGCCGCCCTGCGCGCCGTCCCCGGCGCGGTGGGCGTGAACAACCACATGGGCTCGCTGTTGTCGTCCGAGGAGGGGCCCATGCACACGGTGCTGGAAGTGATCGGCGAGCGCCGGCTCTTCTTCCTCGACTCCCGCACCAGCGCCGGGAGCGTGGGCTACAAAGTGGCGACCGAGCTCGGCATCCCCGCCGCTGAGCGCCAGATTTTCCTCGACGACGACCCCGGCCCCGAGGCCATCCGCGCCCAGTTCCAGCGTCTGCTGGAGCTCGCCCGCGCCCGCCGCGCGGCGATCGCCATCGGCCATCCCCATCCGGCGACCCTGGCGGTGCTGGTGGACGAGGTGCCGAAAGCGAAGGCGGCGGGCTACGACTTCGTGCCGGTGAGCTATCTGCTGACGCAGCCAGGGGGCGAATGAGGGGGCAGGGCAGACTGCCCGCCCCCGCCCAAGACCCTCATCACCCCGGCCCTCTTCTCCCAGCCTCCCCCCCTTCCGCCGGGAGAAGAGGGAGGGGTTAGTCTTGAAGAAGCAAAGAAGCTCTCTTCGTCGTGTCTTGCTTTTTCTCCCCTCTCTCCCGGCCGGCGGGGGGGAGGCTGGGAGAGAGGGGTCGGGGGAGTGAGGGTCCGCCGGGGCTCCGGCGGCGGGCTGGATCGAAGCTATCGAGGCCTCATTCCGCCCGCAGGACCTCGATTGGCCGCCGCTGCAACGCCCGGTAACTGGCGGCGAGGCCGGCGAGGACGGCGAGAATGACGGTGCCGCCCAGGGCTACGGTCATCGACAGCGGATCGAGCTGCCAGGGGATCTTGAAGCCGCGGGTGATCACGCCATAGGCGAGAACGGTGGCGCCCGCGGTGCCGATGCCGCCGGCCACCAAGCCGATCAGGGAGTACTCGGCGGCGAAGGTGGCCGCCACACCGCGGCGGGTCATGCCCAGCGTCTTCAGCAGCGCCACTTCCCGGCCGCGGCGGGCCGAGCCGGCGCTGATCGCCCCCGCCAGGATGGCGATGCCCGCCACCACCGTGAAGCCGCCGAGGAAGCGGATGCCCAGGCTGATGCGCTGCAGCACCTTGAGGACCTTCTCCAGGATCTCGCGAATGCGCAACAGGGTGACGTTGGGGTAGCTCGCGGCGAGGGCGTCCTGCGCCCGCTGCTCGCCACCCTTGGGCAGGCGGGCCACGGCGAGGCGCGTCTGCGGCGCCGACTCCAGCACGCCGGGCTCGACGACCAGGAAGAAGTTGATGCCGAAGGTCTGCCAGTTCACCGTCCGCAGGCTGGTGACCTTGAGATCGATGGGCACGCCCTGAACGTCGAAGGTCAGAGTCGAGCCCAGCCGCGCGCCGATGCCGTCGGCGAACTCCTTTTCGAGGCTCACCTCGGCATGATGGGGAGAGGGATCGGGATCGCTCCACAGCCTGCCGGCGACGATCTGGTTGTCCTTCGGCAGCTCCCGCATGTAGGTGAGGCGCTGCTCGCGGGTGAGCCCCCAGCGGCGCTCCCGTCCCCCCTGTTCCCGCCGTTCCACCAAGTCCTCGACCTTGACGCCGTCGATGACCTTGAGCCGGGCCATGATCACCGGTACCGACTCGACTCTCGTGGCGCCCGCATCGTGGAGCAACTTCTCGATGCCGGGCCATTGCGCGGGCTGGATGTCCACCAGGAAAGCGCTGGGCGCGTTGGTCGGCATTTCCGCCGAGAGCTGTGCGGCGAGGCGCTGCTGGACGAGCGACATGCCGAGCACCACCAGCACGCCGAGCCCCAGGGCGACGATGGCGCTCGCTCCCGCGGCACCTGGCCGGGCCAGGGCCGCGAGACCCTGGCGCAGCCACAGGCTGGCGAAATCCCGGGGCAGCCGGCGCACCAGCCAGGTCACCAGCAGCGCGGCGCCGCCGAGGAGGGCCGTCACCAACCCCACGCCGAGCGTGAACTGCGTCCCCAGGAGAGCCGAGTGCGACTGGAAAGCGGCCATGCCCCAGATCCCCAATCCCAGCACCAGCATCGTGACGGTCGCCACCCAGCGGTGGCGGGGAAGGGGCTCGGCGTCGCGGCGCAGCACCCGGGCGGGGGGCACGCGCAGCACGGTGGAGAGCGGCGGCAGGCTGAACAGCAGGGCGACGCCCACGCCGAGCGCCAGGCCACGGAGCAGGGCCACGGGCTGCCAGGGATGGATCAGCTCAGGGGGGATCAGATCCGGGAAGAGCTGCGGCAGAACCATCTGCAGGGCCGCTCCGGCCGCGATCCCCACGAGGCTGCCGGCGAGGCCGAGCAGGAGCGTCTGCCCGAGATAGAGGGGGAAGATCTCGCGCGGGCGCATCCCCAGGCACTTGAGGATGGCGATCGCGTCCAGCCGGCCGCTCAGCCAGGCGCGCACGCTTTGGGCGACGCCGATGCCTCCCACGAACAGCGAGAGCAGGGCCACCAGGCCGAGGAACCGCTCGATGCGCGAGAGGTTCTCCCGCAGCGCCGGCTGCGCCTGGCGGTAGGTCTCGACGCGGTAGTTCTCGCTGGCCGGCAGGACCCTCCGCACCGCCGCCGCGGCCCGGTTGAGCTCGGCCGCCGTGGAACCCTCCGGCAGCTTGATGAGCGCACGGTAGCTGACCCGGCTCCCCTGGCCCACGAGCGAGGTGCGGGCGAAACCTGCTTCCGAGAGGAAGGCCCGGGGACCGAGGGTGAGGGAGATGCCCACCCGGTCCGGCTCGGACACCACGGTGCCGGCGACGCGGAACGGCTGGCCGCCGATCAGGACGTCGTCGCCCACTCTGCGCCCCAGGCGGACCAGCAGCTCTGAGCCCACCACCGTCGTGCGCGGGGTCAGCAGCTCGTGGAGCGGCCGGCCGGGGCGCAGCACGAGCTTGCCGTAGAAGGGATAGACGCCGTCCAACACCTTGAGCTCCACGAGCTGGCTGGGGCCGGGCCGGCCGCCACTCTCTGCAACCGTGGCCACGGTCACCGTCTCTTCCAGGTTCGTGCGCTGCAAGCCGGCCACCTGGGACAAGGCCTTGTCCACCGCGGGCGGAATCGGCTGGCTGCCGCGAATCGCCAGATCGGCCGCGAGGAGCTGGCGGGCCTCGCGGCGGATTCCCTGGTCGAGGCTCGCCGAAAGGCCCGCCACGGCCACCACGGCGGAGACCCCCACCGCCAGGCAGGCGACGAAGAAGGCCAACCGGCCGCGCGAGCCGCGAGACTCCCGCAACAGGGTGCGCAGGAAGAAGCCTGGGCTCACGCCAGCACTCCGGCCTCTACGAGCACCGGCTGCTCGTCCCGCTCCACCCGGCCGTCGAGCAGGTGGATCCGCCGGCCGGCGAGCGCGGCCACCGCCGGATCGTGAGTGACGAGCACCAGCGTCGTGCCCTCGCGGCGCCGCAGCTCGGTCAGGATCTCGAGGATCTTGCGTCCGGTGGCGCCGTCCAGGTTGCCCGTGGGCTCGTCGGCCAGCAGGATCGGGGGCCGGGCGGCAAAGGCGCGGGCGAGGGCCACCCGCTGCTGCTCGCCGCCGGAGAGCTGGCTCGGATAGTGATGGCCGCGGTCGTCGAGCCCCACGGCGGCGAGCAGCTCGTTGGCGCGGCCGACCGGGTCGGGCTGGCCGAGGAGCTCGATGGGGAGCAGCACGTTCTCCCGCGCCGTCAGGTTGCCCAGGAGCTGGAAGCTCTGGAAGACGAAGCCGATCTTGTGGCGGCGCAACAGGGCCAGACCGTCCTCCGACATCGCCTGGATGGGGGTGCCGTCGATCCTCACCTCACCGGACGTGGGGCGGTCGAGCCCGGCCATGAGGGCGAGGAGGGTCGACTTGCCGCTCCCCGAGGGACCCAGCACGGCGGCGAACTCGCCGGCCTGGAACGTGAGGTCGACCCGGTCGAGGATCGTCAGCTCCCGGCCGCCGGACGGGAGCTTGCGGGTGAGCTGCCGGAGCTCGATGCGTGGCCCGTTGATGGGAACAGTCATGGAAATAAGCGGAAGGAGATGCGGTTTTCTCAGATGGAATGGCCAACTCTACGTGGCGAAAGCTGGCAACCCTCACCCTCGTTCTCCTTATTCCCCTGGCCGCCGGCTGCGGACAGGGGGTTTCCGGGGACGGCCCCGCCGTCGCGCGGCGGTTTCCTCCGGCGCCCCCTGCGCCGGCAGCAGCGTCCGGCGCCCCGGCGACCGCGAAGTCTCCGCAGAAGCTCCCCGTCGTCGTCTTCCTGGGCGACAGCCTCACGGCCGGCCTGGGGCTGAACGAAGATCAGGCCTACCCGGCTCTCCTCGGCAAGAAGCTCCGGGAGGAGGGCCTGCCCGTCCGGGTGATCAACGCCGGAGTCAGCGGTGACACCACGGCCGGCGGACTCTCGCGCTTGAGCTGGCTCCTCAACCAGCATCCTGACGTCGTGGTGGTGGCCCTCGGCGGCAACGACGGCCTGCGCGGCCTGCCCGTCGAGGAGGTCGATCACAACCTGCGCGAGATCGTGCGCCGCTCCCAGGCGGCCGGATCCCGCGTCCTCCTCCTGGGCGTGCGGATGCCGCCCAATTACGGCCCCGAGTACACTGCCCGCTTCGCCGCCATCTACCCGAAGATCGCCAAGGACCTGAACGTCGACTTCCTGCCCTTCCTGCTCGCCGGCGTCGGCGGCATCCAGAACCTCAACCAGATGGACGGCATCCACCCCACGGCTGCGGGGCAGGAGATCGTGGCGAAGAACGTGCTGCCGGAGCTGGAGAAGATGATGCGGGGGCTCGCTCCGAAGGCCGCTGCTGTACAATAAAAAAACTCATGAGCAAGAAGCTGCAAGAGACTACGGATCGCGTCTGGCTGGCAGGACTAGGGGCTTTGGCGGTCGCCGAGCAGGAAGGGAACGATCTTTTTCAGCAACTCGTGAAGAAGGGGCGCGAGATCCTGGTCGGGAGGCCTCTTGAGCCAGGGGAATTACTTCATCCGAGGTTAGGAGTGGTGGAGAGGTGGCCCAAGCTCGGAGCTGTCACGAGTGCATCGGTGAAGGCGTATGAGGAGGTTGGTCATGTCTCCGCAAAAACGGAAGTATTGGAAAGGAGCAATCGGGGACGCGGAATCTCTCCTCTCTACAAGTTTCTTCCTACGGCCGAGGAGAAGAAGAGCATCGAGACCCGGCAGGCGCGTCGTCTTGCAGCAGCCCGCAGGGCTTTCCTGAAAGAGTTTGGCAGCCTTGGCGAGACGCCTGTCGACTGCAAACGCCTGCAGCAAGAGCGCAGGATCTTTACCGTGACGCACCGGGGTACCACTTACGTCCCGAGCTTTCAGTTCGACGAGAAGGGAACGCCCCGGCCTGCCGTCGCGAGGGTCATTCAGATTCTGGGAAGGGACACCTCGGATTGGGGACTAGCCCTTTGGTTCACCGCCGTGAGCGGCTATCTGGACGGTAAGCGGCCGGTCGATCTGTTGAGCTCCCATCCCGAGGAAGTGTTACAAGCAGCGGAACAAGAGGCTGCTGAACTTGTCTTCTAGAACCCCGGATCCTCCTCTCCCAGATCTGCTTCACCCGCTAGTCTACTCTTGGAGGAAGGGCCGCTATCTCATTCGCTGTCACAACACCCTATTCGAGCCCACGAGCTTCAACCCGGGGATGGGATCTGGACGTTTCCATCCCTTCGAAGATGCCGATGGAAACGTGGTTCCGATTCTCTACGCGGCCGAACACCCGGACGGCGCTCTGGCTGAGACCATCTTTCACGACGTTCCGGTCCGAGGGTTTGCCAAGCGAATCCCTAAGTCCGTCCTGGATCCGCTGGTCCTTTCGGCGTTGAGCCCTTCCCGCAATTTGAAGCTGGCTCAGCTCTTCGGGTTCGGTCTTCGCCGTCTGGGGGTCACCCGGCGGGAGCTGATCGAAGCCTCCAAGAAGCAGTACCCGCGGACCACAGCTTGGGCCCGATCGCTCCATCATTGCGACGAGAAGATCGACGGATTGGTCTGGATCTCGCGCCAGCACGACGGCGTCCGGTCGATCGTCCTGTTCGGCGACCGGGTTCCTTCCTCGGCTCTCCGGAGTGTCGGAATCTCCCTCCCGCTCCACAATGGCCCCGGATACGATCTCGTCCGCAGCGCCGCCGACCGGGCCGGGATTCTGATCGTGGACTAGTGAGCGGCCCTTCCCGGAGCCTCCCGGCACGGCGACTCTCGCCCCGCTCTTGGAGACCAAGGGCCGGGGAATCCTGCGCTGCCATAACAGCCGTTCGGAGCGACCGAGCTCAATCCCGGCTTCGGCCACGGCCGCTTCCACCCCTTTAAGGATTCTCGGGGCGTGTGGTCTCCACCCTCTATGGCGCCAGCGATGTCGATGGGGCCTTGTCGGAGAGCGTCTTCCACAACGTGCCCGTGCGCGATCCGAGAAGGCCGTCCCGCCGCTCCTCCCTGAGGGGCGCTCTACTCCCGAGGCGGGCGATCGGGGGCGCGGCGGAACTCAGGGCTGGTCGTGATGTAGGTGACGGTGTCCCAGGCGTTGTGAATCCCAATGAAGAGGAGCAGGAGGGAGGCCGCACCCAAGGAAAAAAGCGCCGGCGTCGGGTGCAGCCGCAAGGACAGCGCGGCCCCGAGCACCGTGGCATAGGCGATGAACGGCAAGACGACGTGCCAAATCCAGTCCTCCAGCACCGGCCGGTAATTGGTTTGGGCTCGCGTCCGAATCACGATCACGATCGCGTAGATCACTCCCAGGAGCCCACCAATTCCCAGCAGGATCGCCGGGCCCGAGAGCGTCTGCCAGGGTGCGCTGAGAACCGCGGCAATCAACAGGACGGCGCAGAAGTGTACGACCGTGGGCGTACCGAAGGCATCGATCTCCCGAGACGACCGGACCAAGGACGTCTCTGCGATCAGGGCAATGACGACGAACTGCAGCCCCGTCAGCGCCGCGCCCGAAGATCCAACGATGACATAGAAGTTTTCCCAGGAGCCGAGAAGAGCGGTTGGTTCCACGTCAATCCTCCTGCCGGGAGTATACCGAACGGATTGGCATCCTCTGTATCGTCAGTGAATTCGCGTCACTCGCACGCGGATACTACCAAAATTGTTCCAGTACATAGGTGGGAGGTCGTTCGCAAAGAAGAGCAGCTCGCCTCGTTGCGGCGGGTTGAAGTCCACGAAGTCCTGATTCTGGACGACCGCGGGGCTGGCCATCGACTCGTCCTCTCCTGCTGCGACGAGGAGCGCAAAGAACGGATACTTCGGCTGCCGAAGCTTGCAGCGCAAAGGGTTCGTGAGAAAAGAAGAGTAGCCGGTGGCCTTGCTCGGGATGAAGAAGTCGACCCAGCGCTGTCCGGGTGGATCGAGCGTGATGCGATACGTCTCGTTCGGCCCGACCCCGATGCCTGAACCGTTCCATTTCACACGCGAGGAGACGCGAAGGGTCTTTGACTCGTTCAGATTGAGCGGGACCAACTTCTTGAGCGCATCGCGCAAGTACTTGGACGAACGCGGGTCACTCCGCAAAGCCGCCACGAACACCGCTTGATGAGCCTCGTCGGGAGGGGCCGAGTAGTCGCCACTCTCGTCGGCGAGCGTTGTCTGGAGCGTCCGCGACGTCGCCACCAAAGCGCCCACTTCGCTGGCGAGCATCTGCTGATGCAGAGCCGTGACCTTCGACTGCGTTGCCGCATCGAAATTCGACGGTGCGATGATCGTCGCGATGAGCGTCAGCCAGTCGAAGCCGATCTTCGCCGGAGGGGCCTCCTCCTTGGGGCTATAAGGGCAGCCAAGCGCAGTATCGGCGCGCACCGTTCCGGCTCCGAAATAGATCGGCTTATAGCCCGCGAAGGTATGATCCGCTGAGCTTGTCACTGCATCGTAGACCCCTTGCGCCTTCCGCCATGTCCGCCAGTCGCCGGCCGTCTCAATCTCGTGCCGGTGCATTTGCAGCCATAAGGCAGCCGCAGCGGCGACCTGCGGCGTGGCCGCCGACGTGCCACTGAAGTCCAGATCCACAGAATTGATTGGATCCTTGAAATGGTGGCGCGTGATGTTCGGACTGTAAGCTGCAATCGAGTGCTCCATGACCTTCGACGGCCCATAGCTGCCGCGCGTCATCCAACTGGTCCAGTCCCGAAAGCGGAGGAGAGAGAGCCAGCCTGGATCGAGGCCGTAGCTGGTGCGGTCGGAGGTCGCGCCACAGACCGAGATCGTGCGGGTGAAGCGCGCTGGATACACAGTGCTCGCCGGCGTCGAAAAATTGAGCAACGGGAAACGGTAGAAGTCGCCCGATGCGAAGAACATCGCAACGCCGTTCAGGTACGCCTTATTGACGGCGTCGCGAAGGGCGAGCGAGGGTGTGCCACCGGCGCTCATCGAGATGACGTCGACACCCTGATCCGCGGCGTACGAGACCGCCTCCGACATCGCGCTGGGCCAGATGTGAATGACCGAGTTGGAAATGCGGTAGGTGACCACGTGGGCGAGCGGAGCGCCGCCGATCGCGCCGGAGAAAGCCTTTCCGTTCCAGGTCGCTTTGGCTTCGCCGCCTGCAAGGATGCTCAGCGTCCCCGTGCCGTGTCCGACCTGATCCTGCCAGTGATCCTCGACGGGATCCTGGCCATTGTCCCGGACGAAGTTGCGCGAGTGGTCGCCGTCGAAGGACTTGGGCGTGAGGCCATCGGCGGCCTTCTCGGCGCCGGTATCGAGGTGAGCCACGAGAATCCGGGTCGCCGGATCGGCAAAGGCGCTCGCCGCATGCTCGCGCGCATCGCTCAGTTGGGTAAACGCGGGCTCAAGGTGCCATGCGATGCTGTCTCCGACCGGCCAGTGAAACGAGGGTTCTGCTCCCACGGTTACCGGGACGGGCTCGAGGGCTTCCGCCTTCCTCGCGTCGTCGAGGGGCAGCAGATAGACCATGTCAGGCTCGATCGCCGAGAGCACACCTGCGTGCTGCGTCTCCACCGATTCGACGAGCTCGCTCTTCGTCTGCCCGGTGTCGACAAGCTCGTGCGCGATGTCCCATGGATTGCGCTGGACAGCAGCACTCGGCGCAACGGCCCGCAGGCCCTCCAGGGCCGGGGGCGGGGCCGGGAAGGGAAGCGTCAGCCAGTCTCGTTGCGCACCGAAGGCAACGGCATCGGTGAGCATTCGCCGCTCACCCGCCGTGGAACCCGACTCATCGGGAGCGGTGGCGGAGAAAAGGAGCTTGAGCGGAAAGCGGGCATCACTCTCGCTGGCGTTGGGCAGCGCAACGCGCAAAGCGAAGCCAACCGGCCGGTCGACGGCGATGAGGAACTGATTGTTGAATTGAAGGAGAGGTCGAGCCACCGGATCAGCGCCGGCAGCGACACCGAAAAGCAATGCGTTCATGGCAAGAAATGCGACGAAGACTCGCACCCAAAGTCCCTCCTGTCGCCCTCGACAGTATGACATTTCTAGACGGACATGACGCTACGATTCTCGATCCCGAGCCTCCGCCGGCGCTACCGGAGCAAACTCCCCCAGCTCGTCGAGAAAGCCGGCCTGACCCGGGAGAATCCGCCGCCTCGCCTCGGGGATCTCGAACCACTCGGCCCGATCGACCTCGGGAAACTCCTTCTGCCGGGTCGATCCCTTGGGCCACTCCAGGAGAAACGTGTTGCTCCGGACCTGCTCCGGGTCCACATCGCCCTCCACGGCCCAGGCCAGAACGACCTTGCCGCCCGTCTGCTTGCGCGGCGTGAGCGGCAAGAACGTGCCCGTGATCGGGAACCCCGTCTCCTCCTGAAACTCGCGGATCGCCGCCGCCAGAGGCTCCTCCGGCGCGCTGAATTCTCCCTTGGGAATGGACCACGCCCCCAGGTCCTTCCGAGCCCAGAACGGTCCCCCGGGATGAACCAGAAACACCTCGAGCCGGCCCTTCCGGTGGCGATAGAGGAGGAGGCCGGCGCTGGTTTTGGGCATGGGATCTAGTCTATTACGATGGATTCGAACCTTGCAGACCACCGGACGCGATGGACGCGCCCGCGGCCCTGGCAGAGTTATTATCACTCCTGAGAAGCAGACGGGAGGTTGACATGAAACCGGAGTACCCTTACACACTGGAGCCGCAGGTGAGCGGCGGCTTCGTGGTCCAATTCCTCGACATCGAGGATGCTTTCACCGAAGGTGAGACTCCGGAAGAGTGCGCCTTCAATGCGGCCGAGATGTTGACGGGCATCTTGGAGCAGCGCCTGGCCGACGGAGTCGAGATTCCTCTGCCTGGCAAACATGGCCGCCGACCGACGGCAAGCCCCAGCGCAGCGGTACAGACGGCAATTCTATTGCGCGTGACCCGGCAGGAAGAAGGCAAGAGCCTGGCAGACTTGGCGAGGGCTCTCGGTACATCCTGGCCTGCTGTACAACGCCTGGAAAAGCCCAACGCCAATCCTACTCTCAAGCAGTTGGAACGCGCTGCCAAGGCTTTGGGAAAGCGCCTGGTGCTCGGGTTCGAAGCTCCGTGAGCCCGCGCGACTGCTCCGACCGCGTTACGAGGTGCGGAGCGACTTGGCGAGATCCTCAATGCGATGTTAGGCTGGAGGGCGACGAGGAGATCCCTATGGCACGCACCGCGGATGAGATCGAAGCCGAAGCCCTGAATCTGCCCGAAGCGGATCGGGCTCGCGTTTTTGAGAGTCTGCTGCTCAGCTTCCAGGCTCCTGAGGATGACGAGATCACCCGCGCCTGGGCGGAGGAGGCGGAGAGGCGCGATCAAGCCATGGAGAGCGGCGAAGAGCCAGGAATTCCGGCGGAAGAGGTCTTTCGAAAGGCGCAGGAGCGTCGCCGCGAGACCCTCGCAGCCAGCGCCGAACAAGCACGGCGAGAGCTCTCTCGGGGAGAGGTTCAGCGGGGTACGGTCGACGACCTGATGGCAGAGCTCGCCGAATGAGGGAAGCTCCTCTGAAGCAACACCTTTCGCCGCTCTCTCCGCAGGGCTCACGCTGACCACGTGCGACTCTGGCTCCACCTTCCTCGGGTTGCCGCCGTCTGCGGGGTACGGTCGAAGACCTTATGGCCGAAATCGGCGAATGAGAGAGTTCCTCGGGAGCATTCTCCACTCCCTCCGCCGCCGCACCTTGGGCGTATAGCGGATCTCTCGTCGATGCCTCGGGGAGCGATAAGCATGCGCGGTCTCGTGAGTCTTGTGCCCCGAAGGGGCTCAGGCATGTAGCCGGGGACAGAGCGAAGCGGAGTCCCCGGAATGAGCAAGACCCCGTTGTCTAGCCCCGATAGGGGCGGCGGCAGTTCCCTCGCCGGCTCGCCTAAAAGCTGCCGTCGCCCCTTCGGGACTTAGGAGACTGTTGGATCATTACCCGGGGTCGCCGCGCCGTTGGCGCTCTGACCCCGGGCTACATGCCTGAGCCCCTTCAGGGCAAATTGGCGTCGCAGACATCCCTGGCCGCGGCTCTCCGCATCTCCGCCCGTCCTTTTACGCTAGAATGAGGCCAATCGCGGAGCCCCATGCCATGGAAGTCACCATTAGCCTACCCGAAGACATCTCCGAATCCCTTCAAGGCCGCTGGGGGAACATCTCGCGCCACGCCTTGGAGGCCATTGCCGTGGAGGGCTATAGAACGGGCGCCTTGACCGAGACGCAGGTCCGGCGCCTCCTCGGGTTGGAGACACGATTTGAGGTCCACGGGCTGTTGAAGGAGCACAAAGTGCCCCTTCACTACACGCAGGCCGACTTGGAAGAAGACCTCGCCTCCCACCGGAGTCTCGGCACCGAGGCTGCCTAGCAGGCAGTACACCTTCCATGCGGCGCCCCCAAGACAGATGCTACCGGATCTCGGAGCAACGCTCAGCCGATGGAGCGACAATTCCATCACCAGGCAAGCATGCGACGATACAGGCAGCAGACCTCGCGAAGTAGCAGATTCCCTAGTACGCGGGCACGTGGGGAGCATTTTCCAGGAACATGTCGAGGCCTGGACGATTTTTGGGCCCTAAAATCTCAGATTTCCTCATCTCTTCCACAGCTTCCCGGAAGGCGTCCGGCCTGCTTTGAGCCAGATAGCTGATATCGGATACAAACCGACGAACAGTTTCCTTTGTCGTCGCCTTAAATGTAGTGGCATCTGAAGAGCGCGGATATAATCTGACAGGAAACGGCTGTACCTTGCCATTGCTTTCCGAATCTATCTGGCGCTCGGTGCGAGGAAAGTAGCCGCTAGAACAGAATACGGCATCGTAAGCCCGTACTCCAGAATCTATAGACACAAAAAATACACCATCTGCTCGCGTTGTCCCTTGATCTATGAGCTTAGTAAAGGTAGGGCAGTCACCTTTTGGCGCCTTGCTCTCACCCATCCAAGCTGAGACTTCTGCCGCAACAACTGGTTTGTGAGTTAACCAATCCAAAACTCCGCCCTCACGCTTCTGGTCAGAAGCGGCTATTCCGTGAGATTGAGCCGCCAATAAGAAGAAGAATCCTAAGGCCGCAACTTTTTCCACCGTATGACTGTAATGAGAACCGCGATTAGCCATAGTGCACCTCCGAAACAATAGCGGATTGTTTTGTAGAAATTTAATCGGACGGCCGAAATAAACTCAACGCCCGGCCCCGGGCGAAGATTGCTGCAATTGACAGATGGAGAACATCGCAGCCCCACTTTCTGTGGGAATCGGAAGTCTTCAATTCTCATCAGAGGACTACCTGTATTCCAGTTCACTTGAGACACATTAGCAATCTCTGGCGCTGGATCGTAGGGCATGCACCTTGATGTCACTTCGCCTGGCAAAATTATTTCGCAAGTCACAGAGCCTTGTCGGGGAGGCGCGATTTCAATGCATTGTGCCCTTCCACAGGAATGCTCTTCGATCGTCAGGCTATGAAAAGTCAGGCACACGTTTAGCAACAGAACGGCTAATAGAGCCATTAAAATATAGACAGTGCAATAGAACAAGAAAATAAACGCGCGGCGCCTTTTTGTTCTGCTGCTGGAAGTAGGCAAAGAAACCGCTAACGTCACCATGCCGACAACAGCAAAAAGACAAGCCGCAGGGAATCGGATGAAATAGGGTAAGTCTATTAGAGTTTCAAATGAAGTCGCGCCGGTGAGCAACCAGCTTCCGAGGACAAGCCAGAATGCGCGCCTGCCTAGCATTTTCTCTCCGTGAGCATGGCAAGTATCATACCTTAAAACTCTACTTCTTTCAAGTGCCAGGCAATGAGTCCGGCCTGGCGGCACGGCCTTTTTTGCCATCTGGTTGCTCGTCCTAGCGGGACAAAATCCTGTTTGCCCAATAGCCTGTGCCCGAAAGAAATAAAGACGGCCTGCTAGAGCTCCCCTCACCCCAAAAACATCGGCAACCCCATCACTCCCACGAAGTGGGGCCGATATCGCTCGCGGTCGTAGAACCTTTCGACGTCCACCTGCTTCTTGCCCTCGCCCACGATGTCCAGGGGCTGGGTGGTGTAGCGGCCTTCCTGGATGGCGACGAGGCGGCCGGTTTTGCCGGCGAGGATGAGGTCGGCGGCCAAAGCGGCGAAGTTTTTGGCGACCAGACGGTCGAGGGAATCCGGGGGACCGGAGCGCATCAGGTAGCCGAGGCGCTGGTAGATGACGCGGTCCCGAGTGTGCCGCTGGAGCTCTTCGCGCAGAAAGCGCCCCACGCCTCCGAGCTCGCGGTTGCCCACGGCGTCGGCTTCACCGGTCTCGAAGGGCTTGCCGCCTAGAGGGTAGGCGCCTTCGGAGACAGCCGCCACGGCATAGTTGCTGGGATTGGTCCGCTTGTCCTCGGCCAGCATCTCCACGAATTTCTGGGTGTCGAAGTTGACCTCGGCGATGAGCGCCCGGTCGGTCCCCGCGAGGTAGGAGGAGAGGAGGCAGGTCTCCCCGGAGTAGCGGCCGAAGAGCTCCACCACCAGGAAGCGCTCGTGGGAGCCCGCCACCGTCCGCAAGTCGTTGATGGCGGTGACCGACCTCGTGATGGCCGTCGAGAAGCCGATGCAGTAGTCGGTGCCGAAGACGTCGTTGTCCATCGTCTTCGGCAGGCCGATCACCTTCACGCCTTCGAGGTGGAGGCGGCGGGCGAAGGAGAGGGTGCCGTCGCCGCCGATGGCCACCAGGGTGTCGAGGTGGAGGAAGCGGAGCACTTCCAGGGCCGCATCGGTGAGGTCGTAACGGCCGTCGGGGAGGATCTTGTTCTCCCGGTCCCGCAGATGGTCGGGGATGATGTCCGCCTTGGTGAGGGCGGGGTTGATGCGGGAGGTGTGGAGGATGGTGCCGCCGCTCCGGTCGATGGTGCGGGTGTTGGCCCGCGTCAGGGGGACGAGCCAGCTCGAGTTGTCCTCGGCGTGGTAGGGCTTGACGTGGAGCAGCGCCGCCCAGCCGCGGCGCAGCCCCACCACCTCGTAGCCCTCCTCTTCCATGCGCCAGACGAACTGCTGGATGGCGGCGTTCAGGCCAGGAACGTCGCCGCCGCCGGTGAGGATGCCGACCCGTTTGGCCATGAAAACCCTTTACATCCCTCCCACCGCCGCCATGCGATCGATCAGGTCGACCACGCGATTGGAGTAGCCCCACTCGTTGTCGTACCACGCCACGACCTTGACGTAGCCGTCGCCGTCGGCGTGGGTGGAGAGGGCGTCGAAAATCGAGGAGTGCGGGTTGCCGATGATGTCGGTCGACACCAGGGGCACCTCGCTGTATTCCACGATCTCTTTTAAGGTTTCGGTCGCCGCGGCTTCTTTCACGGCGGCGTTGACGGCGGCCACGTCCGGCTTGGTTTTGAGGCGCGCCACGAGGTCGACGATGGAGCCGTCCGGCACAGGGACGCGCATGGCCATGCCGTCGAGCTTGCCTTTGAGCTCAGGCATCACCTTGCCCACGGCCCGGGCCGCGCCCGTGGTGGTGGGGATGATGTTCTGTGCCGCCGCGCGGCTCCGGCGGAAATCCTTGTGCGGCACGTCCGCCAGGCGTTGATCGTTGGTGTAGGCGTGGACGGTGGTGACGAAGCCCTCCTCGATGCCGAAACGCTCGTGGAGGATCTTGGCGATGGGCGCCAGGCAGTTGGTGGTGCACGAGGCGTTGGAAACCAGCCGGTGCTCGGGCTTCAAGGTGTCGTCGTTGACGCCGATGACGATCGTGGCGTCGATCTCGTCGCTGGCCGGCACGGTGAGGATCACTTTCTTGGCGCCGCCTTGCAGGTGCCTCTGGATCTGCTCCTTCTTGGTGAAGACGCCGGTCGATTCGACGACGATGTCCACTCCCAGCTTTCCCCAGGGGATCTGCGCCGGATCGCGCTCGGCGGTCATGGCGATCTTGTGGCCATCGACGTACATGAAATCGTCGTCGGCGGTGACGTCTTTGGGAAAGACCCGCATCACGGAGTCGTACTTCAGGAGGTAGACGAGCTGCTGGTTTTCGAACAGGTCGTTGATCGCCACGACCTCGACGTCGTCGCGGCCGGAAAGGATGCGGAAGACGCTGCGGCCGATGCGGCCGAAGCCGTTGATGCCAATTCTTGTAATGTTAATACCCGTGACGCTCATGCCGCCACCTCCTTCTGGGAGCGATCGATCTCCCTGAAACGGCGGAGGAGGTCGACGACGCGATGGGCGTAGCCCCAGCCGTTGTCGAACCAGGTGAGCGTCTTGGACGCGTCGGTGCCGAGCACCATGGTGGCGAGGCTGTCGTAGGTGCCGGACGCGGCGGAGAGCAGGATGTCGGAGGAGACGATGGGCTCGTCCTCGTATTCCAGGATGCCTTTCCAGCGCTTGCTGCCGGCGGCGGTGCGCACCACTTCGTTGACCGCCTCGACGGTGACCGGCCGGTCGTGCCAGCAGACGAGGTCGACCACGGAGCCGTTGGGCACCGGCACGTTCATGGCGAGCGCTGAAAGCTTGCCCTTGAGGTCGGGCAGCAGGCCGACGATCACGTCGGCGGCGTTGGTCTCCTGGGGAATGATGTTCTCCGCGGCGGCCCGTCCGCGGCGCGGGTCCGCATCGGGCACGTCGGCCAGCCGCTGTTGGTTGGTGTAGGCGTGGACGGTGGTGAGGAACGCCCGCGCAATGCCGAAGGCGTCGTCGAGGATCTCCAGCACCGGCGCCGCAGCGTGGGCGGTGCACGAGGCGTTGGAGACGATGCGATGCTCCGGCCGGAGCTGGTCGTCGTTGACCCCCATCACCACGGTGATGTCCGGCGGCTCGGCCGGCGGCGAGCAGAGGATCACCCGCTTCGCCCCGGCTTCGAGGTGCCGCTCGATCTCCTTGCGGGTGCGGTATTTCGAGGTCGCCTCGACGACCGTGTCCACGCCCAGGTCTCCCCAGGGCGGGATCGTCGCGCTCCCTTTCGCCTCGGTCAGCATGGTCACCTGGCGGCCGGCGACGTAGAGGTGGCCGTCGCGCACGCTCACCTCGTCGGGAAACCGCCCCAGGATGGTGTCGAAGCGGAGCAGGTAGGCCAGCGCCGCCTGGTCGGCCACGTCGCTGATCGCCTCGATCCGCAGGTCGTCGCTCTTGTAGAGGATGCGAAAGATGTTGCGGCCGATCCTCCCCAGCCCCATCAGCCCGATACGGGTGGGCATGGTTGAAACCTCCCTTCAGACCCTGACGGGTCTCAAGGGCAACCCTAACATGCCATGAGATTCCTTGCCGGTTGAGCGGCCTGCCCTTCGAAGCCCTCATCACCCCATCGCCCAAAACAGCGATACCGCGAGCCCGCAGGGCGGCATTCCCGTAGCCCCGGGTGGAAACCGGCGGAGCCGGTGGGAAACCCGGGGTTGGGGGAGTGAGGGGCCGCTGTGAAGGGCGCGGACGCGGCGTCCAGGAGGCGTCCCTCCGGCTCCGGCGAAGTAACCGGTTTCATCCTATACAGGATGTCCGCGGTTTCCGGGCATTGACACCGTTGTCACGCGATCCCTAGAATCGGCCCATCTTGAGAGGGTTCAGGCCGTTGCCCTTGGGAGGGGAGGTTTTCGCTGCGATCTTTCCTGGTCCACCGCTTTCCTTTGAAGCTCGCACTGCTGGCGGCGACTTTCGCAGTGGCGGGGTGCAGCAGCTCGCCCCGGCCCCGCTCCGCACCGGCTCCACCCCCGCCCCCGCCGCCGACGGCCGCCGCTGCGG
>JBAPYB010000015.1:0-2286 GCA_049284515.1 Thermoanaerobaculia bacterium | reverse complement strand
GTGTAGGGGCGGGTCTGGAGGGTCGGGAGGGGGCGCGACCCGCCCTGCAGCGGCGAAATCGTCGAAATCAGGGCGGGTCGAGCCCCCAACCCTGCCGCCCAGACCCGCCCCTACACGAAGCACTGGGGCCAAAGTTAGCGCCTATAGGGGCCGGGGGTGAGGCTTCGAAGGGGACACCGGCGACTTTTCAGACACCCTCTTAGGGCTCGTCACAAAATAACTGTCTCCTCCCTGGCATTCCCCTTGCTATCTCTATAGAAGCCAGACGGACTGACCCGCGACCGGCCGCTTCCAGCCGGCCGCTTTCGGAGGAAACGTCAATGCTGAGATGGGCTCTGATCTTTCTCGTGGTGGCACTGATCGCGGCGGTCTTCGGCTTCGGCGGCATCGCGGCCGGCGCTGCGGGAATCGCCAAGATCCTGTTCATGCTCTTCCTCGTGATCTTCGTGGTCTCGCTGATCCTGGGACTGTTGCGGCGAGCGTGACCGGTCGAAGGGCCGGCGGGGAAGGCCGTAGAATCCTTTGCGCCGGCTCCGGCTCAGAACCGCCTGAAGCCGGATCTCGCGCAAAGGATCTACGATGCCGGAACTTTCTCGCCTGGACTCTCCCGAAGAGGGCCGCCCGCGCCCGAACATCGAGAAGCTCCGCGACCTCCTGGCGGGCCCCTTCGGCATCAAGTCGCTGTCGCTCAGCGGCTTGCTGATCCTGGCCACCTTCTACACCCTGTACTTCGCGCGCGGTTTCTTCCTCCCCCTCAGCCTCGCCCTGCTGCTCAATTTTCTTCTCAGCCCGCTGGTGCGAGGCTTGAAGAAACTCCACATCCCGGAGGCTCTGGGGGCGGCGGTCGTCGTGTTGAGCCTCCTGGGAATCCTGGGAACGGGAATCTACGAGCTCGCCGGACCGGCCTATACGTGGATCCAGCAGGCTCCCACCAACCTGCGCAAGATCGAGCGCCGGGTGCGGGACCTGAAGCGGCCCGTGCAGACCGTGAACAACGCCACGCAGCAGGTGGCGAAGATCGCCCAGGTCGGGACGGCTTCCCAGCCCGTGACGGCTGCCGCACCGAGCCTCGGCGAACGGCTGGCGAGCGGCGCCTTCGACATCGCGGCCGGCGCCGTGACGATGCTCATCCTCCTTTACTTCCTGCTGGCCGCGGGCGACCTGTTCCTGCGCAAGCTGATCAAGGTGCTGCCCTCGGTCGAGGACAAGAAACGGGCCGCCGAGATCGCCCGCCAGATCGAGACCGAGATCTCCACCTACCTCTCGACCGTCACCTTCATCAACGTCATCCTCGGCCTGGCCGTCTGGGGGGTGATGGCGCTGATCGGAGTGCCCAACCCGCTGCTCTGGGGCGTGCTGGCGATGGTCACCAATTACGTCCCGTACCTCGGGGCGACCACCATGTACGTCGTGCTCACCGGGTTGGGATTTCTGACCTTCAACGACCTCCCCCACGCCCTGCTGCCGCCGGGGGCCTTCCTGGTCTGCAACGTCCTGGAGGCCTACCTGCTGACTCCGATGATCCTCGGCAAGCGGCTGACGCTCAACCCGGTGGTGATCTTCGTCGCCCTCTCCTTCTTCGGCTGGATGTGGGGGATCGCGGGCGCCGTCATGGCCGTGCCCATCGTCGTGGTGTTCAAGATCTTCTGCGACCACAGCGAGCCGCTGGCGCCCATCGGTGAGTTCCTGGGCACTTAAGACCGGATCGTCTCTCTACCCCTCCTCGCCCTCCTCCCAGCGCTCCATGTCCCGCCGCTCCTTCTTGGTCGGGCGGCCCGCTCCCCGGTCGCGCAGCGCCGGGGGCCGCATCAGGAGGCGCTTCATGGGATCGGCCTCCGGGCGCGGCGGGCTCAAATCCTCGTAGAGCGTCCGGGCCTCCTGCTTCGAAACGGGCTTGTCGCGCAGCTCCTTGACAACGAGGACGCGGGTCCAATCCCCGAGCACGACCTCGATCCGGTCGCCCGGGACCAGGCTGCGGTGCGGCTTGGCCGCCTGTCCGTTGACGCGGACCCGGTTCAGATCCACCGCGTGCGTCGCCTGGGTGCGGGTCTTGAACACGCAGGCCACGTGCAGCCATTTGTCGAGACGGTCGGACACAAGTGAAAGTCTATCGTGTCTCCCGGCCGGCCCCTCATCATCCTGGCGCCCCCGCCCGAGGGCCCTCACCCCTGCCCCTCTCCCGCCCCCTCCCACCCCCCTCACCGGGAGAGGGGTCCCGGTTGGGGCGGTCTTGCGGGTCGTCCCTGGTGTCCTTGCTGTCCTCTGCGTCCTTTCTTGCCTTTCTCC
>JBAPYB010000014.1:0-11029 GCA_049284515.1 Thermoanaerobaculia bacterium | reverse complement strand
GGGATGGGTACATCAACGTCGAGGGGGTGGTGCCGGGGCAGACGGCCGAGGAGATCGTGCTCTCCGCCCACTACGATTCCGTGTCCCGCGGCCCCGGAGCGGGCGACGATGCCTCGGGTTGCGGCGTCGCCATCGCCGCGGCGTCCGACTTGCGCCGCACACCCCTGCGGCACGCCGTGCGGGTGGTCCTCTTCGACGGCGAGGAAGCCGGCTTGCGCGGCAGCGAGGCGTGGGCCCAGGGCCTGGGAACCGAGGCGAGCCGCCGCATCCTGGCCGATCTCAACCTGGAGATGCTCGGCTGGGCGGGAAGCCCTGGGCCGGTGATCCTGGTCTTCCCGGCGAGAACCGTGGGAAGCCCGGGCGAGCGGGGTGACCGGGTGATGCCTCCGGGCTGGCTGGTGCACGCCGTAGAGCGCAGCGGCGCCGCCGTGGGCTGGCCCTACTCGGTAGCCGACTCCCGGTATCCCCTGCTGGCGCAGCTCCTCCTCCGCTGCGTCGACGTGAACTTCGACGCCGACTCCAGCTCCCTGCTGCGGCGCGGCATCCCTGCCGTGACCCTTTCGGACAGCGGTCTCTCGGAGATCGATCCCGCCTACCACCGGGCCTCCGACGTCGCCGCCCGGCTCGACGCCCGCCGCCTGGATTCCTGGACTCAAGGCACCTCGGCGGCGGTGCGGCGCCTGGACGCCCTGGCCGGCAGGCCGATCTTCGAGGACCAGTACCTGGACCGTTGGGGGCGCGTCTGGCTGCGGCGCGACCTGATCTGGATCGGTTTCCTGCTCTGGGTGCTGCTGGTCTTCCGCGGCCGGCCGGGCCGCTGGCGCGGCACCACGGCCGAAGAGCGCCGGCGCCAGATGCGCTTCTACCTGCCGGGCTTCCTCTTCCGCGGGTTGCTGGTGCTGGCGATCCTCCTGGCGCCGGTTTTCGCCGTGCTGCTCTGGCCGGCCGCTCTGCTCTCCCTGGCGCCGCCCCGAGGGTGGGGCTGGCGGGCGCTTTGGATCGTCCTCGGGGGTCTCCCCCTTCTCTTCTTCTTGGCGACGCTGTTCCTCGCGACAGCCCTGGGGCGCGTCTGGACGGCTCACGGTTTCCAGGGCGGAGCGGCGGTCGCGGTGCTGATTCCCGCGGCCCTGGCCGCCTATGTCGTCTCGGTCGTGATGGACAGGAGGCTCCGTGACGGACAAGCGGCAAGACCCTGAGCTCTCGCTTCCTGCCGGGCTGGACAGCCCGGCGGCCATTCAGGCTTTTCTCGACGGCGTGCCCTACAGCGCCGATCCGTTCTACCGCTGCCCGGCGCGCATGCTGCGCGACCGCAAGGCGCACTGTTTCGACGGCGCCCTCTTCGCGGCGGCGGCGCTGCGCGCGCTGGACTTTCCGCCCCTCATCGTGGACATGCTCGCCGAGCGCGATGACGATCATATCCTGGCGATCTACAAGGTGGATGGCTGCTGGGGGGCGATCGCCAAGTCCAACTTCGTGGGCCTGCGCTTCCGGGAGCCGGTCTACGCCAACCTGCGCGAGCTGGTCATGTCCTACTTCGAGGATTTTTACAACGTCGACCGCGAGAAGACGCTGCGCGGCTACACCGTCCCGTTGAGCTTGAAGCCCTTCGATCGCCGGCGCTGGATGACCTGCGACGAGCCCCTGGAGGCCATTGCTGCACGGCTGGACGAGATCCGGAAGGTCTCCGTGCTCACCCCGGCCATGGTGGCGCGGCTGTCGCCGATGGATGCCCGCTCGTACGAGGCCGGAATGCTGGGGACTCTGCCGGAGGGACTCTACAAACCCGGCTGACGCCTTCTCACTCTCCCAGAACCGGCACGGAGAGGTTCCTGCAGATTTTCTTCACGAGAACATCCGAAATCTCGGTGTGGCGTGGAATGGCTTCCACCACTCCGGTGGCAGGGTTGCTCCATAGAGAATGCGAGCTACCTTCTCGCTTGAGGTTGCATCCGTGGCGGCGTAGATGGCGAAGAAGGTCGCCTCGCTTCACGGGACGACGACTTTCTCTCGCACTGCAGTTCGTGGCAGGCCACGGAGACCATCGCGACGCCGGTCATCGAGGATCAGGCGGATGGCGTCCGCCAAGCTCGACCGCGCCTCGTTCTTGGTCCGGCCTTGGCCGTTCGCTCCCGGAATCTCGGGACAGTAGGCAATGTACCAATCGCCGTCTCGCTCGATGACCGCCGTGAATTCGTTCCTCAACCGGGTCCGTGTTCCTCGACTCTTCATCCCGAGCGTATCCTCCAGAGTTTTGAGATCATACGCCTGCTGCCGGCCCTCGGCAACGCCGGGGCGGCTCAGGGGAGGGTGGTATAAAGCGTGGATGGAAAGCTCCCCACCATCCTCCTCCAATCCTTCCTCCGATTCCGATCCCTCCGCCGACTCGTTCCAGGACCTGGGCCTGAACGAGCGGCTGCTCCAGTCTCTCACCGAAGTTGGCTACGAGGCCCCGACCCCCATTCAATCCGCGGCCATCCCGCCGCTTCTCGCCGGCAAGGACCTGATCGGCCAGGCGCAGACCGGCACGGGCAAGACGGCGGCGTTCGGCCTGCCGCTGCTCCAGAGGCTCGACCCCGCCCAGCGGGCCGTTCAGGCCCTGGTGCTCACGCCCACCCGGGAGCTCGCCATCCAGGTGGCGGAGGCGCTCCACACGTACGGCAAGAACCTTCAGGGTCTCGTGGTGCTGCCAGTCTACGGCGGCCATTCGCTGGAAGACCAGACGCGGCGGCTGCAACGCGGCGTCCACGTCGTCGTCGGCACGCCGGGACGGATCATGGATCACCTGCGCCGCGGCACCCTGCGCCTCGACCGCCTGCGCATGGTGGTGCTGGACGAGGCGGACGAGATGCTGCGCATGGGCTTCATCGAGGACGTGGAGTGGATCCTCGCCCAGGCGCCCCCCCCGTCGGAGGGACGGCAGACGGCGCTCTTCTCGGCCACCATGCCGCCGGAGATCCGGCGCGTGGCCCAGCGCCACCTGCACGAGCCGGTGACCCTGCAACTCGCGCACAAGACCCTCACCCTGCCGGCCATCACCCAGCGTTACCTGATGGTCCCCCAGCCGCAGAAGCTCGAGGCGCTCACCCGCCTGCTGGAGATCGAGCCGACCGAGGCGGTGCTCGTCTTCACCCGCACCAAGAACGCCGCCGCCGAGGTCGCCGAGCGGCTGGAGGCCCGCGGCTACTCGGTGGCGGCGCTGCACGGCGACATGGGCCAGCCGCTGCGCGAGCGGGTGATCGAGCGGCTGCGCAGCGGCAGCGTCGAGATCGTGGTGGCGACCGACGTGGCGGCCCGCGGGCTCGACGTCGAGCGCATCAGCCACGTGGTGAACTACGACGTGCCCAACGACGTCGAGGCCTACGTCCACCGCATCGGCCGCACCGGCCGCGCGGGGCGGGCGGGCATGGCCGTGCTGTTCGTCACCCCCCGCGAGCGCCGCATGCTCCAGGACATCGAGCGCTTCACCGGCCAGCGGATCGAGCCGATGAAGATGCCTACCCCGGCCGACGTGGCGGCGCGGCGCAGCGAGCTGTTCAAGGACAGCCTGCGCAAAGCCATCGGCGAGGGGGACCTGGAGCTCTACCTGACCCTGGTCGAGGAGCTGGTGGAAGAGGGCTTCGAGATCGCCGAGATCGCGGCGGCGGCGGCGTATCTCGCCCGCCGCGAGCGGCCCCTGGTGGAGATGGCCGTGGAGCCGGAGACGCGCGAGCTGCCGGGGACGGCCGACGGCATGGTGCGCCTGTTCCTCAACGCCGGCCGGCAGGGCGGCGTGCGGCCGGCGGACATCGTGGGCGCCATCGCCAACGAAGCGGGCGTTCCCGGGCGGGAGATCGGCGCCATCGACATCTACGACCGCTTTTCGCTCGTCGAGGTGCCGGCCCGGTTCCAGCGCCAGATCCTCGACAAGATGTCCGGCGCGACGCTGCGGGGCCGCCTGCTGGAGGTCAAGATCGCCGGCAAGGACCCCGGCGTCGATCCGAACGGCCGGGGAGCCCGCGGTGGTGGCGGCGAGAGGCCGCGGCGGCCGGTCTCCCGGACGGGGGCACCGTGGAAAAAACGGCCCCGATAAGGGAAGGGACACAAAGGACACCAAGGACGACAAGGACACCCGTGGAGAATGTTTCGTCCTTGATGTCCTTGGCGTCCTTTAGGTCCTTTTAGGGTGTCTTGATCAGGTCCCCGTACTTGAGCGGCTCGCCCTTCTCCCAGGGCCGGTACTCGTTGCAGAAATCGATCCGCTCGCCGAGCGGCGGATGGCTGGAGCGCCAGATCTTGTAGAGCAGGCTGGGACGGGGATTGCCCAGGTTCTCCTGCTGGAGCTTGACGAACGCCGTGGCGCATTCATGGTTGTCGCGGGTGATCTCCAGGCCGAAGCGGTCCGCCTCGTGCTCCGTGTGCCGGGTGAACGCCAGCAGGCCGGGGGAGAGCACGAAGGCCACCAGGTTGAAGAGCAGCGCGATCAACGGCAGCGAGGCGACGTCGGAGAGCTGCACGAATCCGAACCGGTCGCGGTAGCGCGCGATCAGCCCGCTGGCCGTGCGATGGATCACCCACAGCCCGAAGAGGACCAGCACCGAGGCCAGGGCGACGAGTTGGGGCACGTGGCCCAGCACGTAGTGCCCCATCTCGTGCCCCATGACCAGCAGCACCTCCGGCGGGCTCAGCTTGCGCAGCGTGGTATCCCAGAGGACGATCCGCTTGGTGCCGAAGACGCCGGTGACGTAGGCGTTCACCGTCTTGGTGTCGACGCTCTTGTCCACCTCGTAGACGCGCCCGCCCTCGATGCCGGCGCGGGCGGCGAGACCCAGGATCTGGCTTTCGAGCGCCTTGTCCTTCATCGGCCCGAACTTGTTGAACAGGGGCTCGATCCAGATCGGCGTGACGATCAGCAGGACGACGATCATCGGGATGGCCGCGAGGCCCGTATAGAGCCACCAGCGTTTGGGGCTCGCCTTCAGCAGCAGGTAGGGGACCCAGAGGACCAGGGAGATCGCGATGCAGCCGACGGCGAGCCCTTTGAACGCGTCGCTCCACCACTTGCCGGCCGTCTGGTCCGAGAGGCCGTAGGCATGCTGGCGGACGAAGTCCGAATACCAGTCCAGCGGCAGGCTGAGGAGAAACGTCACCACGGTGAAGAAGATGCCGTAGAGGACGATGGTGAAGAACCAGTTGCGGCCGACCTTGCGGGCCGCGTCCCGCATGCGGGCCGAGAAGCCGGTGAACAGCAGCAGGGCCGGCATGGCGAACCCCCACAGCGTCTGGATCACCCAGAGCACGTTGCCGCTGTGGTAGTAGCGCATCGCCTTGTCGCTGGGCACCGGCACGGGCACGGGCTGCGACGGCCCGCTTGCGGTGGCAGCCTGGGCCGCCGGAGCCGTGGGCGTCGCCGCGGGCTGGGCGATGAGGGGAACGGCGACGAGGCCGGCGATCAAAAACAGGACGGCGAAGATGGCATGGCGCATCGGGTTCTCTCCTGGCTGAGCAATTGAGGCTCTGACCAGAAGAGTACGCCGGAATCGCCGAAGAGTTCCAACTTCAGACCTCGAAAACGAGCGCCGTGCTCTTCGCGCGGACCTTGCGGGCGAGCAGGCGGTCGACGTGGAGGACCGTCTCCTCGGCGACCACCACGTCCCCGCAGTCCGGGCAGACGTCCGCCGGCACGCCGTGGACGACGAGCGTGCGCTCGCGGTGGAGGACGGAGTGGCTGATCGTCCGGGGTTCGAGCTCGGCCGTGCATCCTGGGCTTTGGCATGTCATGTCGCGTCCTCCTGTTCTCTTCTCTGGAAACCGCCGGACCCGGGCGCCCATTCCGCTCATTCCGGCGCCGCGCGTTCCAGGATCGCTCCAAAATCCGTGCCCGCCGGCAGCGTGCCGAACGCCCGGCCGCCGTCGCCGCCCAGGCGGCTGGCGACGAAGGCGTCGGCGACGTCCGGCGGGGAGTGGCGGACGAGGAGCGAGGCCTGGAGGGCGAGGCCGAGCCTCTCCACCAGCCGGCGGGCGCGCGTCTCGGCGTCCGCCGGATCGTCCAGCGACTTGCGGAGGTCCATCGCGAAGGTGTCCAGCCGGTGGTCGGCGCCGCGGGCCTCGCGGATCTCGGCGAACAGGGCCGCGAGCGACTCGGGGGACTTCTGGAGCGCCCGCAGCACGTCGAGGCACTGGACGTTGCCCGACCCTTCCCAGATGCCGTTGAGCGGCGCCTCCCGGTAGAGCCGGGCGAGCCCCCACTCCTCCACGTAGCCGTTGCCGCCCAGGCATTCCAGGGCTTCGGCGGCATGCACGGGCGCCCGCTTGCAGACCCAGTACTTGAGCACGGCCGTGGCCAGCCGGCGGAAGGCAAGGTCCTCCGAATCGTAGGCGCGGGCGAGGCGCATCATGGCGACCGTCGCCGCTTCGGACTCCAGGGCGAGGTCGGCCAGCACGTTGCGCATCAGCGGTTGCTCGATGAGCGGCTTGCCGAAGGCGCTGCGGTGGCGGGCGTGGTGGAGGGCCCTCGCCGTGCCCCAGCGCATGCCCGCGGCCGAGCCGATGACGCAGTCGAGCCGGGTGTGATTGACCATTTCCAGGATGGTGGGCACGCCGCGCCCCTCGTCGCCCACGCGCCGGGCCCAAGCAGCGGCGAGCTCGATCTCGCTGGAGGCGTTGGAGCGGTTGCCGAGCTTGTCCTTGAGCCGCTGGATGTGGAGACGGTTGCGCTCGCCGTCCGGCATGAAGCGGGGGAGGAGGAAGCACGAGAGGCCGCCGGGAGCCTGCGCCAGCACCAGGAAGGCGTCGCACATCGGAGCCGAGCAGAACCATTTGTGGCCTGTCAGCTCATACTCGTCCCCAGTGCCAATGGGCCGTGCCTGCGTGGTGTTGGCGCGCACGTCCGACCCGCCCTGTTTCTCCGTCATCGCCATGCCGCAGAGCGCCCCGGTCTTCTCCGTCGCCGGGATCAACCGCGGATCGTAGACCGTCGACGTGAGGCGCGGCTCCCACTCCGCCGCCAGCTCCCGCTGGTGGCGCAGGGCGGGCACCGCCGAGTAGGTCATGGAGAGGGGACAGCCCACGCCGGCCTCCACCTCGGCGAGGAGCATGAACAGTGCGGCGCGGGCCACGTGAGCGCCGGGCCGCGGCTCCTTCCAGGGCATGGCGTGGAGCCCGTGCTCCAGCCCAAGCGCCAGCAGGGAGTGCCACGCCGGGTGAAATTCGACCTCGTCGATCCGCCGGCCCGCCCGGTCGAACGCCCGCAGCGCCGGCGGATGCTCGTTGGCCTGGAACCCCAGCGCGATCGTCTCCCGCCGCCCTACGACGTCCCCGAAGGCCCGCGCCCGCTCCTCGGCCCACTCCCCGCCTTCGCGCCGCAGCGCCTCGGCGAGGGCGCGGTCCGTGGTGAAGAGGTTGACGTCCTCGAAGGGCGGGGGTTGATTGAAGACGGTGTGGGTGGAGTGGGGGGCGGGGAGATCGTTCGGCATGCAGAGAGGATAGCGGATGGAGTCGAGCGCGCGCGTAGCCTGACCCGAGGGTCGGGACTCTTGACCCAAGGGTCGCGCAGCTTGACCCAAGGGTCGGGGCTCTTGACCCAAGGGTCGGGACTCTTGACCCAAGGGTCGGGACTCTTGACCCAAGGGTCGGGACTCTTGACCCAAGGGTCGGGGCTCTTGACCCAAGGGTGGTGGTGTCCTAAGACTGTGTTGGCGGTGGAGGGGCGATCTTAATCAGAGCCGGAAATGCGCCTTGCAATTGGGGCACCAGTGGCTGGCGTGCATAACCTGTATGTGTTGGGAATGCGGCTGCACAGGGAGAGCTTTACCATGAAGCCTAAAGCAATTCGGGCAGTAGTAGATATCCGGGGTTTCGTCGCACGCCAGTACGGTCGCTTGACCAACCTTCTTGAGGTAGTACTTCTTCCGATCCGCCGCCCCTTCCTCTTTGCGGCGAATCTCCTCGCGGAGTTGGCCGTTCTTTTCGATCGCCTCAGCCTTCTCCTGGTGAAGGCGGAAGGCTATTTCTTGAAGCTCGAAAACTCGCGCCTGAAGGTCGTCGACAAGCCGTAGCGCTTCGCGGGCTCCCTTACCCTTGGCAAGGAGTTCGCGGACGGTGCCCAACCCCGTCTTGGCTGCCGCAAAGGCGGCGGTTATCGCGGCTACGGTTCCGGGCTCCACGGGGCCATTCTACTCCTCTTGCGACGGTCCATGCATTCACGGCTTGACACCGCCACCCATTCCCCTGAAAACTGCAATCGCCAGCGGGGCTAACCGCTGGCGATTAGTCAACCTAGACGCGGACTGTCCAGGGTGACGTGCAGAGGAAGTATACCCTCCCGACAGTCCGCGCCGCAACCCCGGAAGAAAGGGGCTCGCCGTGCGCAGGTCATCCCGCCTCCCCGTCCGCCGTCCTCTCGGGCCGTTTCGCTGGCAGCGCGGGCTGCTACTCCTGCTCCTCCCCCGCAGGTTCATAGCGGCTCGCTTGCCCGATCTCCCGCCGTGCGGCGCGGATCAGCCTCTCCCGCATCCAAGCGGAGACGCTGATCCCCGCTAGCTCGGCGGCCTGTCGGATCAGCTCCTCGTGTTCCGAGAGCAACCTCAAACGGAGGGCAGCGTCTTGCGTCTTGTCAGCCTTTGGTCTAGCCATCCCGCCAGTGTAGGCCTGATAACTCCACAAGTCAAGAGGGAAGAATCTTTCTCGAACCTCTTGACATGTAGGGTTATTTGGCCTACACTACGCCTAGATCAGAGAACAAGCCATGAACGCCTCCCTCCCCATCGATCCCTTGACCGCCCCCGAAGGAACCGCTTGTCGGTCCTGCGGTGGGCGTACGATCGGATGGGGCCAGGATCGCAAGGGCAACGCTCGGCGCCGCTGCAAGGTGTGCAAGGCGACCTACGGCATCATCCCCGTCCGCCCTCTGGGGACGATGCGCCTGGACATGGACAAGGCGGTGCTGATCCTCTCCCTCCTGACGGAGGGTTCCTCGATTCGGTCTTCCGAGCGCATCTCGGGCGTCCATCGGGACACCATCATGCGGCTCCTGCGGGTTGCGGGCGCAAAGTGTGAGACGCTGCTAGACCGCCTGGTGCGCAACGTCCAGGTCAAGGACGTTCAAGCGGATGAGCTTTGGAACTTCGTGGGCATGAAGGAAAAGACGAAAGCCAAGCTCGGCAAGACGGACCCGGAACTCGGGGACGCCTACACCTTCGTCGGAATCGAGCGGGAAACCAAGCTGGCGCTCGCCTTCCATATGGGCCGTCGGACTTCCGAGGATACCTCCCTGTTCATGGCGAAACTCGCCGGCGCCACGGCGGGGCGCTTCCAGCTTACGACGGACGGTTTCGGAGCCTATCCCGCGGCGGTAGAACAGCACTTCGGCGGCCGGGTGGACTTCGGCCAGCTTATCAAGACGTACAGTGCCGAGACGGTGGACAGTGAGCGCCGGTACTCTCCGGCGCGGATAATATCGGCTGAGAAGATCAGCGTCTCGGGAAGCCCCGCAGAAGAGCGGATTTGTACCTCGCACGTGGAACGGTCCAACCTCCACACGAGAATGCAAATGCGCCGCTTCACTCGGCTGACAAACGCCTTCAGCCGGCGGCGGTCCAACCTGAATGCGGCGCTGGCGCTCCACTTCGCGGCCTACAACTTCACCTGGAGTCACCGGACGCTGAAGGGTTGCACGCCTGCCATGGCGGCCGGAATTTGCCGGACGCCCTGGAGTGTGCGGGAGCTGCTGACGGTTTGTTAGGCAGGTTCGGAGACGGCCTTTCTCACCTCTCCAATAAATGTGCGCATGTCCAGGAAGTAGTTAGGGTATGCGCGCCGCAACGACGATGCCGATTCCGCAGATACGAGAACGGCGTCTAGCGCTGTGCCCGCAACGTTCCGCTCCCTGTCTCCAAGCGCGCTCAAGGCCCGCTCGTGTTCGCTGGCCTGATAGCCTGTAACGGAAACAGTTCTCGCGGTAGCATCCAACACCATGAGGAAATATTTAGCGTTCTTGGCTCCATAGATTTCCGGAGCTTGAATTGCTGCGCTGTAGGTCGCCAACCTACGCACCGCTTCCAGCCGATGAGCACATTCCTTGAGTTCGGTTACCAACTCTTCCCGACTGGATGGTGTTTTCGGCACCGTGGGGCGCCGCTCTCTGAGCGCAATCTCACTACCCATGAGAGCGAAGAACCGTAGCCAGCCATGAGGCCCCTGACTCGATTTGAGAGACTCGCCCATTAGGGTCCCAACGGTTTCCACGGCAGTCGCCCATGCATGCTGAAGAAGGGATCGGATTTGAACCTCAATCTTCAGCCCGTTGAAGGCCGTGTTGTAATCGCTCTGGTAGCGATAAATGAGATGAACCCCCCGATAACCCGACTTCTTAGGATCGCTAATGTAATTGTCCATGTGGTCCAGCCGGTGAAACATTCGACTTTTTGTGTGAATGTCGACCAGGCGGTCGACTTCTTTTACGGACTTAACTACGGCGCGGCAACCGCCAAGGTCTTGCATTTCCGAGAGCTTCAACCATGGGAAGCGAGCCAGTTTGGCCTGAATAGACGAAAGCCGTTTTACTCGCTGCGCGACAAGGTGCCCAGGGTCCGCGGCTCGCGCCTTTCTTCTCAGCCCCATTTGCAGGGTGTTCAAGGGGAAGGCATGAGAGGAGCGCCAATTGTTGATTACGGAGAGAGCGTCATCAAGCGTCTCCCCGGCCGGATGCGAGGCTAGGACGGCTCCGGCCGCGTCAATTTCTTCCGGCGAAAAGTGGGGAGTGGCCCATCCCATAGAAGCAAACGATGCAGGAGAGACTGCCCCTTTGTCAAATTCGCACAACGGCATCATATCACCATGATATCACAATGATGTCGCTGTTTTATGAAAACAGGGCCGGCCCCTTGCGGAACCGGCCCCGGCAATTACGTCGCCTCCCGCTGGTGCCGCTCTATGAGCGGTCCCGCCCGGATGTCCTCGTCCTCCCCGCCGCTGCGCGCCCAAACGCCCGCCAGCTCCGCCGCCAGGGCACGGCACTCCCGGGCGTATCGGAACGTGGCGACGATCCGCCGGC
>JBAPYB010000013.1:0-13705 GCA_049284515.1 Thermoanaerobaculia bacterium | reverse complement strand
CGCCGCGGCGACGCGGCAGCGGCCGTGGCCGCCTGGGAGCGGGCGCGGAGCTTTCTGGAGCCGGCGGCGCGAAAGTCCGGCTCGGTGAAGCTCCTGGAGCCCTGGGCCACAGTGCTCCTGCTGCTGCAACGCAAGGCCGAGGCCCTGCCCATTCTCGCGAAGCTTCAGGATTGCGGTTATCTTCCCGGCGATCTGGTGAGCCTGTGCCGGCAGGAAGGAGTGGAGATTCCAATCCGGAGGGAGACATGAGCCAACGAGAAGAGAACCCGACGATGATCATCGAAGTGAACCAACTCGATTTGCCGCCCAAGAAAGCCTTCGTCCTCAACAAACCCAAGGACGAAGGGAAATGGATGAACCATTACGAGGTCGGGCTGCACAAAGGCAGCTTCGTCGTCCAGGTGAGGTGGAACCCGGACGGCCCGCCTTGTCCGTCCTACCTGGAGTTCTACTGCACGTTCGATTCCATCACGGGTGTGGGCTTCTCCGAATGCAAGAGGAAAATCGAGCAATATACGAAGCGGGGGCCTTGCGGCGGTTGCTTTTTCCTCGTCTCCGACATCCCCGGCGACTCGCAATCGGTGGTCGTCGAGAACTGGGGGCATCAGCGGAAGAAAGGCAAGCCCTACCATTTCAATGTGTGGCTCAAATCCAGCAAAGTCAAGCTCAAGTTCGATCCTCAGATCTACAACGACGGCGTGATCCACCCGGGCGGCGAGCCCTCCAAGCCGCGGCAAGGGAAAGGCGGCAAGAAGGGCGATTGACGGGCTCCGCTCGCTCCGCTCTCGAGCCTGCCCGCCCTGCATGCTAGGATTCCCCCCGCCTTCTGGCACCTGAATCCCTGAAGAGAGGGCCGCGCCCCGGGGCGTGGGATGGAGGAGAGTGCATGGCGACGGGTTCGGCGGCGGCGAACCAGCCGGGGCTGGTGATGGCCATCGGCGGGGCCGAGGACAAGGTGCGGGAGAAGCTCGTCCTGCGCCGGTTCGTGGCCGAGGCCGGGGGGCCGGACGCCAGCATCGTCGTCCTGGCCACGGCCTCGGAGCTGCCGGAGACGGGCGAGCGCTACTTGGACCTCTTCGATGGGCTGGACGCCGGGCGCGTCGACGTCCTACGCATTCGCACCCGCGAGGACGCGCTGGACGCCATGGCCGAGGACCTCGAAGTCCTGGAGGACGCGAGCGGCTTCTTCATGACCGGCGGCAGCCAGCTCCGCATCTCGTCGGCTCTGGGCGGCACGCCGCTCGCCGCCCTGCTGCGCCGCCGCCACGCCGAAGGCATGGTGGTGGCCGGCACCAGCGCCGGCGCCGCCGTCCTCTCACGGCACATGATCTCGATGGGGGAGAGCGGCGGCACGCCGCGGCGCCGCCTGGTGCAGATGGCCCAGGGTCTGGGCTTCGCTCCCGACCTCCTCTTCGACCAGCACTTCCGCCGCCGTGACCGCATGGGCCGGCTGGTCACGGCCCTCTCCTACAATCCGGAGCCGCTGGGCGTGGGGGTGGACGAGGACACGGCGGCGCTGGTGGATGTCGAGGGCGTGCTCACCGTTCTCGGCGCCGGCGCCGTGACGGTGGTGGACGCCTCCGCGCTGCGCTTCACCGACAGCCACGCCGTCCACCGCGGCCAGCCGGTGGCCATGCTCGGCCTCAAGGTAGACTTCCTCACCGCGGGTTGCCGGTACGATACCCGCCGCCGGGTGGCCCTGGCCCCGGAGGCTTCGACCGCCGAGCCGGCCGAGTCCGGCGCCCTCGCCGTGGCGAGCCTTGCGGGACCCTCGCTCGGGTGATTGACACGATATACGGCGACCGATAAAAAGTAACCGATGAAGATTCTCGACACTCGCGTCTATCGCGGACCGAACCTCTATGCGCTGCGCAAGGTCATCCGCCTGCGGGTCGACCTCGGCGAGCTCGAAGACCACCCGACCGCCAAGCTGCCCGGCTTCGTGGATCGCCTGCTGGCGGCGATTCCCAGTTTGCAGGAGCACACCTGCTCCTACGGCGAGCCGGGAGGCTTCGTACGACGTATGGTGGAGGACGAGGGCACCTGGCTCGGGCACGTGCTGGAGCACGTCGCCATCGAGCTCCAGTGCCTCGCCGGCACGCCGGTCTCCTACGGCAAGACGCGGGGCCACGATCTTCCGAAGGGCCAGTACCACGTCATCTACAGCTACGAGGAGGAGGTGGTGGGCCTCGAGGCCGCCGAACTGGGCGTGCGCCTCATCCGCCATCTGCTGCCGCCGGAGCGGGAGGCGTACCTGGACGGCGGCTACGATTTCAAGGTCGAGCTGGAGGAGCTCGTCCGCCTCGCCCAGCGCCGCGCCTTCGGCCCCTCGACGGGCGCCCTGGTGAGGGCCGCCGAGGAGCGGGACATCCCCTGGATCCGCCTCAACGACCGCTCGCTGGTGCAGCTCGGCCACGGCAAGTATCAGCGCCGCATTCAGGCCACCGTCACCAGCGAGACCCGCCATACCGCCGTCGAGATCGCCTCCGACAAGCGATTGACCAATCAGATCCTCTCCGACCTCGGTCTCCCCGTGCCCCGGCAGTTGCGGGTGAGCGGCCCGAACGACGCCATCGAGGCCGCCGAGCGGATCGGCTATCCCGTGGTGGTCAAGCCGTTGGACGGCAATCACGGCAAGGGGGTGGCCATCAATCTCACGGCGCCCGAGCAGGTGCGGGCGGCGTTCGAAAAAGCCTATGAATACTCGTCGGTGGTGATCGTCGAGACCTTCCAGGAAGGCAACGACTACCGCATCCTGGTGGTCAATGGCAAGGTGACGGCGGTGGCGCAGCGCGTCCCGGGGCACGTGGTGGGCGACGGCCGACACACCCTGGCCGAGCTGGTGGAGATCGTCAATCAGGACCCGCGGCGCGGCATCGGCCACGAGAAAGTGCTCACCCGCCTGGAGCTCGACCATCAAGCCGAGCGCCTGATCGAAGAGGCCGGGCTCACGGCCCAGTCCGTGCTCCCCGAAGGGCAGGTCTTCTACCTGCGCTCGACCGGCAACCTCTCGACCGGCGGCACCTCCGTGGACAAGACGGACGCCACCCACTACGACAACCGCGTCATGGCCGAGCGGGCCGTCAAAGCCATTGGGCTCGACGTGGGCGGCGTCGACTTCATCGGGCCCGACATCACCCGCAGTTACACGGAGGCGGGCGGATCGATCGTGGAGATCAACGCCGCGCCCGGCTTCCGCATGCACACCTCGCCCACGGAAGGCAAGCCGAGGGACGTGGCCGGACCGGTGATCGACATGCTCTTTCCGGCGGGGACGCCGTACCGCATTCCCATCGCCGCCATCACCGGCACCAACGGCAAGACCACCACCACCCGCATGGTGGGGCACATTCTCAAGCTCTCCGGCTACTGCGTGGGCATGACCACCAGCGACGGCGTCTACATCGACGGCGAGCTGACGGTGGCGGGAGACATGACGGGCCCGTGGGCGAGCCACCTGGTGCTGCGCGATCCGTCGGTCGATGCCGCGGTGTTGGAAACGGCGCGCGGCGGCATCGTGCGTGCCGGCCTCGGTTGGCGCAAGTGCAAAGTGGGAGCGGTGCTCAACGTCGCTTCGGATCACCTGGGGATGGGAGGCATCTCCAGCCTCGACGAGCTCGCCGAGGTCAAGCAGGTGGTGGTCGAGGTGGCCCAGGACTGGTGCGTGCTGAACGCCGACGACGAGCGGGTGGCGGCGATGGCCGCGGAGAGCCCGGGCAAGCCGATCTACGTCACGATGCAGCGGGAGAACGAGCTCGTGCGCCGGCACATCCGCAACAAGGGGCGGGCCGTGGCGCTGGAGGAGGGGCTCAACGGCCGCATGATCGTGCTCTACGAAGGCGAGGAGCACATTCCCTTGTTGTGGGCGCGGCAGATTCCGGCCACGGTCGAGGGGCACGCCATCCACAACGTTCAGAACGCCATGTTTGCCACGGCCATCGCCCATGCCATGGGCATCAGCCTGGAGAACATCCGCCAGGGTCTGCGCACTTTCACCACGGATTTCTTCCAGACGCCGGGCCGGATGAACTTCTACAACGAGCACCCTTTCCGCGTGCTGCTCGACTACGCCCACAACGCTCACGGCATGGCCGCGATGGCCGCCACCATCCGCGGGCTGACGGTGAACGGCCGGCGCATCGGCGTGATCGCTGCTGCCGGCGACCGTCGCGACGAGGACATCCTGGAGCTCGCCCGCACCGCCGCTCCCGCTTTCGACTTCATCATCGTGCGCGAGGACGACAACCGCCGCGGCCGCCGGCGGGGAGAGACGGGCGAGATCGTGCGTCAAGGCCTGCTTGGCGCGGGCTTTCCGGCCGATCGCCTGGCGCCCGAGGTCTACGACGAGGAAGAAGCCGTCCGGCGCGCGCTGGATGCCGCCCAGCCCGGAGACTTGCTGGTCATCTTCGGCGACGATCTCGAGCGCGTCTGGCAACAGATCGTAAGCTTCGGCCGTCCCGGCGGCGCCGCTCCGGTCGCCACCACGCCGCCGGCCCCGATCTTCTCTCCGGACGAGCGGCCCTTGTTGGCGGCCTTTGCACCCGCCGCCTCCGGGTCGTCGGCGGACGGGCGCCGGACGGGAGAGCACGAGGATTGAACATGAAACAGAGAATCGGCCGCCTCGGAATCGTCGTGATCCTCGTCTGCGCAATGGCCGCCGAGGCCTCGGCGGCGAGCATCGTCTGCACCAAGGGCTCCGCCAAGTGCTACTTCTTTCAGAACATGGAGTGCCGCGACCTCTACCTGAACCCCGGAGACTCCTGCATGCGGGCGATGCACGCGGGCTTTTTCCACGTCCGCGGGCTGAAGATCGATTCTCGCGCGCTGGTGAGGGCCCAGAACGCCCTGCGCCAGGCGAAGATCGATTTCTTCACGGCGAAGGCCCAGGAACGGGGGCGTCTCCTCCTCCTGGTGGACGACCTGACCATTCCCGCGGCCTCGAGCTCCCTACAGAAGGCGGGAATCACGTTCACCGTCGAGCTCATCCCGCAGGGGCCGCTGCGGTAGCGAGGTTGACGATGACCGAACCGATCTCCCATCATTGGCCCGGCCCGGGGCACTGGAGGTTTGAGGATTACTTGTGTCTGCCAGACGACCGCAAACGTTACGAGGTGCTGCGCGGGTGCCTCTACGTAACAACAACCCCAGATTTCAATCATCAATTCGCGGTCTCCAGGCTTTTGAGCCTCCTGGGCACCTTTGCCGACAGGCATCGGCTCGGTATCCTCTTGGTGGGTCCATTTGCTATTCGGCTCCCACGGCGGCTCGCCGATCCGGCAGCGCCGGACCTCATCTTCTTTCGGGAGGGCAACGAGCCCCACTCGGGTGCCGAGCTTTTCGCCGGTATCCCGGACCTCGTCATCGAAGTGCAGTCGCCGGAGACGCAACGGGTCGATCAGGGAACGAAGCTCGAGATTTATCAAGAGGCCGGCATCCCGGAGTACTGGATTGTGGACCCTCTGCCGCGAACGGTCGAGATTTACCGCTTAGGCGAGACGGGCGCGTACAGTGAACAGGCCCGGGCAGGAGAGGGGGAGTCGGTGACTTCGCCCATGCTGCCTGTGCAGCTTGCAGTCTCGAAGATCTTCCCAGCGCGGAGATAGCTCAGACTCCAAAGGCGTCCGGATCGCTTCGCACGTAGCGGGCGGCTCCGGCGAAAGGGGAGGAGTCGGCGAAGATTTTCCTCTCCAAGTCCTGCTCAAACTCTTGAGCGTCCGAAGCTCCTACCTTTCTATCCCTGTCAAGCCGCTTCAGCAGAAGAACCACCAGCTCAATATGCTGTTTGCGACGATCTCGAAGCCTCCGCCGTTTCAGATGAAATACCAGGACGGAGGTCTCTGCCCGTAGGTCTCCTGGGGTGGGTTCGATCTCTCCCTCGGAGTCGTACAGAAGACAGTCTTCGGGCCGGTCGGAGCAAGGATCGAGCAACAACGGTCGTTCCTTGCTCAGGTCGTCGCTGGGAGACATGGCCCGATTGACCTCGTCCTCAAGAGGGAACTGGGTGGCCTTGCCGGCGATTTCGCCGGGAACAGGGTCTTCCCAGAGAGGCTTGTCCTCCAGTCGCTGGTTACAAGCCGCACAAGAGGGATAGAGATTGGACCACTCGTAGGCCAGCCAATAATAGCCGGGGTGGTCAGGCCGCTCGGCTACCGCGCCTTTCGGGCGGAAGTGCTCGACCTGCCAGGCTTCGTTCAGAGGCATCTCGCAGTAGGCGCACTTGCGATGAAAGAGCTCCTCTAGCGCCGTCTTGACCGAGAGATCTTTGTAGAGCGACTCCTGCACGACATGCGCGGCCCCCTCGGCGAGAGCCTTGATGGTAACCGCTCTGGCTCTGGCGAACCAGTTAACATCTGGGCGGATAGGGTGACCCCCGTCGTCCAGGCGGTTGCGATCGATGTAGATCACGATCAGAGGTCGTACTTGGCTATGAATTCTTTGAGCAGCCGGGATGTCTCGTTCTCGCGCTCCTGATAGCCCTCTTGGGAGCGAATCTCGGCCGCCAAGTTCCTGAGCCGCTCTCGCTGCCCGACATCCCTCTGATGCTTAGGAATCGCCGCGAGCTCACGATATTCTGTGAGCATCTTACGCTTTTCCTGGCCGTAGACCTCGCTGTCAAAGAGTCGCGGATCGGAGAGCATGTCCTCTACTGAATAGCCGAGGTAGTTGGGAATGTCCTCCTCGGAGACGATTGAGTTACCTTCCCGGCGGAGGACAACGAGCTCGTCGGGAGAAGCATCAAGGGCCACGAGGGGACTGTGAGTGGTGGCGAAGATTTGCATCTTGGGAAGGAGCTCGGAAAGGCGAGGCAGGATCTCGGCCTGCATTGAAGGGTGGAGGTGCTGTTCGATCTCGTCTATGAGAAGGATGCCTTGAATATGACCCTCCTCGTCGATGGTGCCAGCCTTCATAGCCCAGGCGAAAAGATCCAGAAGCCAACTGAACGTTAGTCTGTAGCCATCAGCCCAACTTTGAAGTGTAAAGCGCCCTCCAACTGTTGGGCCCGAAACCTCAACTCCACCTCCCGCTCGCGGCTGGATATCGTCGGCATCTGACAGTCCAAGAAGGCGCTTAAGCCCTCGTAGCTTACTGTAGTAAATCTCTGAGCCCATTGTAGATCGCAATCGATGAAGCGTAAGCTCGGGATCGATCAACTTTTCGGAATATCGAAACAGAGACGAGACCGAATCCCCTACCCTATAGCCTCGACCTAGATCCGAGCCTATGTCAGTGCGTCCGGCTCCGTAACCGCAGGCGAATGGATTAGGTGGATGGAAGATGACACTCCCGGAAGGCCGACTTTCAGGGTCACGATCGTAACCAAAGGAGATCGTCTCTAGATCATTGCTTCGCTCAATGGTTTTTCGTAACCATACCGATGGGCCGGGCTGGCCTGCCTCGACAAGCTTGACCCGAATAAGGCCCCCCCTCTGGCTTTCCGTGACGAGTGAACCGGCCATGGGGTCCGAGATCAGCCTGCCGGCGTCTGCTTGTTCGACTAGGCCCAGAGCGATTGCCCGCAGAAGTGTGGATTTGCAGGTACCATTCTTGCCAATGATTAGTGTCCGCTTGCGAGGAACTCCTGTCGGAAGTCGTAGATCCAGCTCAAGGGATCGGAATCCACGGATGTTTGTGAGTTGAACTCCGGAAACTTCGAAGGCTTCGATTACGCGTTCCATAATCGTAATAGTACCGCCTTTATGGCCGGCTTGCATCCTCCGCCAACAAATCCGCCAACAGCACGATTCTCCGGCGCAGCGACACCAGGCTCACGAACTCCTCCCGGGTGTGCATGCCACCGCCTACAGGCCCAAGCCCGTCGAGGATGGGGAGGCGGCCGGGGTCGGGAAGGAAGTTGGGAAAGGAGATGCCGCCGCGGTCGGTCTCGACATTTAGCGTCCAGCCTCGGGCGGCGGCGAGCTCGACGGCGCGGCGGCTGAGGGCGGAGTGGGGATTGTCGGGATCGACGGGCGGGATCTCCTGGCCGGGAGTGAACGTCAGGGTGGTGCCGGTGTGGCGCCCCACGTCCTGGGTGAGGTCGAGCAGGCGCTGGAGCGTCTCGCTGCGGTCCTGGGGCCGCAGGAACCGCACCTCGCCTTCGGCAAGCGCACGATCCGGCACGACGTTGAGCTGGCGCTCAGTGCCGAGGAGGTCGTGAAACGTCGCGAGATCGTCCACGAAGCTCGCGTCGCCGCCGACGAGGCGGCCGGTGTTGACGGTCGGGCCGCCGCCGTTCCGGGAGAGCGCCTCCGCGTCTGCGACCCAGCGGGCGGCGGCGGCGAGCGCCGAGCGGCCTTCCCAGTAGTGGAGACCGGAGTGGGCTGCCGTGCCTCGAGCTTCCAGGCGCCACTGGAACATCCCGCGGCGGCCCGCCACCATGGTTTCAGAGTCTCCAGCGGGCTCGCCCGGCTCCAGCACCCAGAGGGCGCGGGCGGTCTCCCCCCAACGACGGATCGCCGCCCGGGAGAGCTCGCCGCCCACCTCCTCGTCCGGCACCGCCACCAGCAGGAGGTCTCTCGGCGGCGCCTGTCCCCGGTGCTTCAACAAATCCAGGGCTCCGAGCAGCGTGGCCAGGCCGCCCTTCATGTCGATGGCCCCGGTGGCGACCAGGCGATCTCCGTCGAGGCGGGGCGGACCGGCGGCGAGCACGGTATCGAAATGGCCGATGAGGAGGAGATGGCTCCGCGACGTATCGGCTCCCCGGGCGTAGAGCACGGGCAGCGGGCGGCCCGCCTCAGCAGAGGGCTCGTCGTGGATCTCGGCCGCGAGGCCCCGCTCCCGAAGCTCGCAGGCGAGCCGCTCGGCCATGCGGCGGAGCCCTTCGGCGTCGCCGCTCGGGGAGGAGATTGCCGTCAGCTCCCGCAGGAGATCGACCGCGCGCTGAAACAGCGGCTCGGGGAGGGCGCCGGCGACGTCGTCCATGGTCCGCAGAGCCTACCGCAGTGGTGTAGAGTTGGCACACTGGAGGGAGATCTCATGGTCAGTGCGGTCATTCTGTTGGTGGTGGAGAAGGCGAAGGTCAACGAAGTGGCGGAGAAGCTGGTGGACCTGCCGGGGATCACCGAGGTCTACTCGGTGGCCGGCCAGTACGATCTGGTGGCGATCGCGCGGGTGAAGGACAACGAGGGGATTGCCGAAGCGGTGACCCGCCAGATGCTGAAAATCGACGGCATCATCCGTTCGGAAACGCTGTTGGCCTTCCGGGCGTTCTCTCGCTACGACCTGGAGAGGATCTTCTCGATCGGCGCCGAAGAGCCTCTCCCGTAGTCCCCATCGGTCCGTGGTCCGGGGCGGTCGCTACTTCCCCTGCGCTTCTTTCAGGATGAGGTTGGCCACCGCCTCGTAGTCGCCGCCGAAGTGGTGGGCGCCCGGCAGTTGCACGGACTTGCCCTGGGCCGCGGTCAGCGCAGGGCAGAGGCTGTCGCTCTCCTTCGAGCCGTGCAGGCAGAGGACGGGCGGCCGGCCGCCGAGCTTCTTCACCTCCGGCAGCACGGGTCGGCCCGTGGAGGCGCCTCCCAACCAGTCGGTGACGTGGAACTCGAATTCCGCCTTGGTGCTCGGGCCCAGAAGGGCAATCACCTTGACCTTGCCCAGGACGTCCGCCGGCAGCCGGCTGGCCGCGAAGGGGAGCACGTCGGCGCCCAGCGAATAACCGATCAGCATCACCTCCTGCCGGTTCCAGGTGGCCATGTAGCGGCGAAGGATGCGCTCCAGGTCCTTGGCGATGCCCTCGGGCGTGCGGGCGCTCCAGAAATATTGAAGCGAGTTGAGCCCCACCACCGGAATGCCCTTGGCGGAGAGCGCGCCCGCCACCTCTTTGTCGATCCCCGCCCAGCCGCCGTCGCCGGAGATGATGACCGCCATCAGCCCGCCCGCGGCGCCGCTCTTGGCCGGCACTTCGACCAGCGGCAGATCGTTGACGGCGGGAACGCCTCCCCGCGTTGCCGGCGGGGTTGCGGCGGCCACGGCCGAGGGAGCCGGCGTCTTGTCGAGAATCTGCTTGTACGCCTGCCGGAGCTGAGGCTCCCATTTGTAGGTCTTGGAAAACCCGTGTCCGACGTCGGGAAGGAGGACGACCTCGCCGTTCTTGACCTTCGACACGTAACGCGCCACGTAGTCCTTGTTGCAGACCTGGTCGATGGTCCCCTGGAAGGCAATCCACGGGGCTTCGAGGGTTGAAGTCGGCTGGAAGATCAAGCCCTTGTTCTTGGCGCCGGGGACGCTGGTGATGCCGTGGCCGGCGCAGAACGGGTGCTGCAGGTCCAGGTCGGGGCAGAAGCCCAGGCTGATGGCGCCGCGGAAGGTGTTGGGCGGCGCTTGGGCGAGGACGGCGTAGGCGAGCGTGGCGCCGGAGGAGTACCCCACGAGCACCGGCGGCACATAGGTGGGGAAGCCGAGCGTTTTTTGGACGAATTTGCTCAGCAATTCGAGGTCGGACGCCGGATAGACGCAGCTCTCTTTGGAGGCGTTGAGCTTTTTTACATACTGGGGCGCGTTGATGCCGACCACGAGGGAGTCCATGGACGAGAGGATGCGAGCCATGTCGACGACGCCGAGGTTCCAGCCACCGTCGCCCGAGAGGAAAAGGACGACGTTCTTCGGATGGGGGGTGGCGCGGTAGATCGCCACCACGCCGAAGCGGCCGTAGGAGAGAGATTCCGGCGGCTTGGCAGGGGCCGTCGCCGCGGGTGGTTTGGGGGCGGGCGTTGCGGGCCTGGGCTTGAGCGCCTCGGCCTGGTGGCCCGCCACGAGGACCGCCAGCACGAGGAGGCCAGGCGGGATCATCTTCTGTAAGGACTTCATGGGCGGAGGGGTTCCTTCCTGGTCTTCAGGGATTGCCGCCGGGCGCCGGCGCGGCGCCGCCCAGCGATTGGACGAGCTGTTTGAATTCCGCGTCCTGGCGCAGACCGTCGAAGTCGGCATCCTTGTCGATCACCCCCCGGTCCTTCCAGCCGTGGTCCACGGCCTGGCGCAGGTCGGCCAGGGCCCGCTTGCGGTCGCCCTTCTTCGCTTGGGCGGCAGCCCGGTTGTAGAAAGGGTTAGGGCTCTTGGGATCGATCTCGGTGGCGATGGAGAGCACGAAGATCGCCCGGTCGTACTGCTTGCGCTCGGAGTACATCTGGGGGAGGTAGTAGCCCGTCTGCACTTGCAGGGTGTTGAGGATGCGCTGGGCGGAGAGGCGCTCGTCGGCCGTGGGCGCCGATTGGGCCGTCTTCCGGAGCTCATGGATTTTGAGCGATGCAACCACCTGGGCAACCGTCCGGAGCTCGCCCGAGGGATTGACGGCGGCGCCCAGGATGCCCGGCGCCTGCCCCAGGACCTCCTGGTCGTGCTTGACGCGCTGCGCCCGGTCCTTGAGCTCGCGCTGGAGGGCGGGGTTGGCCGCCAGCTCGGCTGCCTTCTTCCCGGCCTCGGCCGTGTCGCGCAGGCCGGCGAAGTCGGCGGCTGCGCCGGACCATGTGCGCGACGCCTGGAAGAGGTCGCCGGCCTTCTCATATTCGCGGGCCCGGCCGGTGGTCTCGTTCCAGGCGGCGTCGATGCGGGCGGCGTCCTTGGGGATCGTTCCCGCCTTCATGGCCTCGAGATCCAGCCAGGCCAGTGCGCGGGTGGCGATCTCCGCCGGCGGCCACTGGTGGATGCCGTCGAAGATCTCCACGCGGTGCTTGACCTCGGCCGCCGCGAGCTTCGGCTCGAGCTCGATCATCTCGTAGTAGTTGAAGTCCTTGTCGCCCACCGTGCCGTAGAAGACCAGGCCCTCGCCTTTCCGGGGCGGCTGGTCGAAGGGCCAGCCGGCGCCGGCGCCGATGACGCCGGCAAAGGCTCCGGGCGCCGAGCGGGCGAGGATGACGCTGAAGCGCACGGTGCCCGAAAAACCGGCCCCGTAGACCCGCCGGTCGTCGATCCGGAAGCGGGCGTGGGTGTCCGTCCACAGGGCCTGGATGGCCTTGAGGTTGGGGTCCATGGGGCCGTCGCTCATCGAGTTGTTGGAGCTGGCGAGGATGTAGCCGAAAGCCTCGGCGCCGGGCCGGAAACGCTCGGCGGCGAGGGCGCCCCGCGAGCGGGGATCCAGCACGTAGAGGATCGGCCAGGCGCGGTCCGGCGTATAGCCGCTGGGCAGGTAGAGCGCGTAGGTCTCTCCGGGCGCGCCCGCGCAGGCGATCTTGTCCACCACCTGGCCGCGGGGCAAGTCGAGGGGAGGCAGGGTCGCGGTCGTCGCGGTCGTCGCGGTCGGAGCCGGCGGCGCCGCGGCGGCCCTTGCCGCAACCGGTGCGGCCAGCAGGAGCGTCACGGTGAGGGCTTGGGCGGCTTTCATGTCTCGTACCAATCGCCCGCAGAGGGCGGCTCATTCCACGCCCGGCGATCCTATAACGGTCCCGGTTTCAGGCAGGAAACTTGCAAGTCCCAAAACCGCTGCTTTGGAGAGGGAGGCCATGCCGAGCCATCGAGCCCAGAGAATCTCGTCCGCGCCTCTGCTTGCCGCTCCGATTCCACCCCGGTCCGGGCCGCTGGGAGTCGTGCCGCCGCTCCCGGTCGATCTGGACGCCACCCAGCCCATGGCTTTGGGGATCAACCCGCAGCCGGCCGAGACCCTGCCGATGCGCTGCCTGCGTTGCCAGGGAGCGGTGGAGCGGGGGACGGCGCCGGTGCGGGTCGAGGGTAACGGTTACAAAATGGCCTGGGAACAGGTGCCCGCCTGGGTGTGCAAGCGCTGCGAGCTGGCCTACTTCGAGCCCGCCGAGGTGGAGACCATTCGCCTCGCCATCAGCGCCATGCGGTCGCTGTCGCGGGCCTGATCCGCCGGCTTGGCAGCTCCGCCAGAGGGTGTCCCAAGAGGCGTCGCCGATTACGCCTGCCTCGCCAGGGATTGAAATCCTTGGCTACTGACGCTTGTCCCCTCCGGGACCGCAATTTCGTTTCTCTGTGTCCGTAGGACTACCGAGGGTAGCCAGGTGATTTCAATCCCTGGCGACGCAGGCGGCGCTGTCGACCACTTTCGAGAAGCCACCCTCTCAGGAAGCCGCCCGCCGTAACCACAATTCGAAGGCCGCGCCGCCTCGTGGGCCGGGATCGCCGAGGCGCAGGTCGCCGCCCATGCTGCGGGCGAGGCGGCGGCTCAAGGGGAGACCGAGGCGGCTTGACCACGTAGTCGTCGGCCCCCAGGCGCAGGCCGCGGACCCGGTCGTCCTCGCCGCCGCGGGCGGTGAGCACGATCACCGGCAGACCGGGCCGGGCCTCGCGGATGCGCTCCAGCACGCCGAGACCATTGCCGGCCGGCAGCACGAGGTCGAGGAGCACGAGGCCCGTTTCTGCCGTCAGCGCCAGCCGCTGCCCCTCGACGGCGTCGCCGGCCTCCAGCACGCCGTAGCCCTCGTGACGCAAGGCGTCGCGCAACCCCCGGCGGATCGCCAAGTCGTCCTCGATCACCAGAACCGTGGTCATGGGCTTGAGTCTACCTCCCGCCGCCGGCTCCCAACGCGAAGTTACAGAAGAGTTACGGAGGAGAGGGGTGCGGCTGTCTACAGTGAAGACCGCAGGATTTTCCACCGGGAAAGGAGATCGTCATGAAAGCCGCACGATGGATGCTTCTGGGCTGCCCGCTCCTCATCGCCATGCTGCCGTCCCCGGCTCCGGCCACCGCCGACCTCACCGCGACCGCCTCGCAGGCGGCGGCCGGCAATGCCGCGGCGGTGAAGGCCCTGCGCAACTC
>JBAPYB010000012.1:0-2093 GCA_049284515.1 Thermoanaerobaculia bacterium | reverse complement strand
GCGCCGTGCTGGCCGGCGCCCTGTTCCAGACCTTTTTCGGTGCCCGCCAATGGTTCGCCCGCGCCAACAGCCTGTGGGGCGTCGAGCTGCGCGGCGCCGCCACCTCGGCTCGGTTGCGCGGCACCTTCGTCAACCCCAACCACCTCGCTCTGTACCTGGAGATGGCGCTGCCCGTGGCCTTCGCCTGGATCTGGTGGGCGGCACGGCGCTCCCGCGACACGACGTCGTTGGAGCGCCGGCTGATGCTGTTGGCGGCGCCGGTCGTGACCTGGTTGGTCGTGTTCGCCGGCCTGTCGCTCACCGGCTCGCGCGCCGGGCTGCTGGCGGCGATGGGCGCGGTGACGGTCCAGGGGCTGCTGGCGCCTCGCAACAACCGGCGGCGCTGGTGGCTGGCGCCCCTCGGTGCGCTGCTGGCGTTGGGCGCTCTGGCGCTGGTGACGGCGGTCGGGGTGAAGGAGGGGATGAACCGTCTGGCCGCCACCTCGGCGGCGGACGTCAGCCTCGGCGGCCGGCTGGAGGAGTACCGGGCGGCGCTGAAGCTGTGGACCCGCTTCCCTGTCACCGGCACCGGTCTCGGCACCTTCCGCGACGCCTTCCCCCTGGTACAGACGCCCAGCCTCCAGGGCACCTGGTGGCACCCGCACTGCGATTTCCTGGAGGTGCTGGTGACGGCGGGCGTCGTCGGCGCGGCGCTCCTCGCCGTGGGGCTGTGGGCCGTCGTCCGGCAGACGGCCCGGGTGCTGCGCGCGGGCAGCCGCTCGGAGGACCGGGCCGCCGGGCTCGCGGCGTGCGGCCTCCTGGCTTCGGTGGGGATCCACGAATCGCTGGACTTCGGTCTCGCCATGCCGGCCAACGCCTTGACCCTCGCCGTCCTGCTCGGTGCGGTGACGGCGGCGAAGCTGCACGGCGGCTCGGCGCAGTCAGCGCAGGGCGACCGCGCCAGGAGTCACCTGACTCTGCTGCGCGTCGACGATCTCCAGGACGTGGAGACCGGCTCCGAGCGGCACCGCCAGTTGCAGCGGCGCCCCGACTCTCGCCGGCGGCACCGGGACGGCGCCGAAGCCGGCACCGTCCAGCCGTAGCTCGAGGACCGCTCCCTCTTTGGGGACCCGGTCGAGGTTCACGGTCAATCCCGCCGCGGGCGTCTCCGTCATCATCTCCAGCCGGGCGATCCCCTGGCGCCAGCTCCAGGTCTGGGCCGGCCAGGAGCGGCGGCTGAGGGCCGCCAGCCGGGCCTGGGCCCCTGCCAGGGCCTGTGGGTCCTCGGCGGCTTTCGCCACTTCGGCCGCGGCCTGCCAGTAGAGGGGGCGCGTCTGCCAGGAGAGGTTCACCAGAGAGAGGGCCTGCCGGGCATCCTCCACTTTGCCGCGGGCGGCGAGGAGCCGCGCCCGGGTCACCAGGTACGGCGCCCACGCCTCGGTGCCCAGCCCCTGCGTCCGCCGCTCGAAACGGGCCGCTCCGGCCAGGTCGCCGGCGAAAAGGGCGGCCAGGGCCTCCTGCTGCGGCTCCTGTTCGCGGACGAAACGGGAGAGCCGCTTCAGGGCTGCGGGCTTGAGCTCACAGCCGGCCATCAGGCAGCGGTCGAGGGCCTGGGCGAGGAAGGGCTGCAGCTTTTGCGAGGTCCGCGTATCCACCGGGCCGGGAGGGCAGCGCTCCAGCGCTCGTTCCAGGATCTCCTGGAAGCGGGCTTCGGGCCGCGCGCGCTGGGCGACGCCGAGATACAGGGTGCGGGCCTCCTCCAGGGCGCCGTCGCTGCGCAGCCGGTCGGCCCTCAGCAGGTCGCGGTTGAGGGTGGAGAGCAGCGCTTCGTCTCCCCGGTGGCGCGCCGCGTCGTAGCCCTGCCAGTCGCCGTGCTGGCCGAGGATGCCGGCCGCCTGCTCCCAGGCGGCCGGATCGTCGGGCAGGGTGGAGAAGGCCTCCTGCAGGCCGGAGGCGCGGTCGAGCCAGGGCTCGAGGAGCCTGCCGCGCTCGTCCGGGTTGCGGAAGACCTCCGTCAACAGAGCGCGGGCGATGGCGCGTTTGCGCGGCGACAGGGCCGGCCAGACTTCCAGGTAGGCGGCGGCCAGCAGCAGCGTCGGCTCGCGGCTGGACGG
>JBAPYB010000011.1:0-9842 GCA_049284515.1 Thermoanaerobaculia bacterium | reverse complement strand
CCCAACCTGCCGTCCAGACCCGCCCCTACCCGAAGCGTTGAGGAAAAAAACTGCTCGGACAGCCAGACATCAGGCGATCATCCCCGAGAAAGCCGGACACAAAAAAAGTCGGGGTCCGAAGACCCCTTTTTGAGGTTTGTACTAGGGGGGAAAGCGTTGTGAACGCTGGGCTCTTTATCCCATGGGCCGGCGGCGGCGGTCTCGGCAGACGGTGGCTCCTTTCCGGCAGATATCGTGAAATTTGAAATCGTCTTCTCCAGCCTTCCGTCCAAGTCTGTCAACAGCCGTGTCCCGACACGATGGTCATTTCCTGACACAGAGAACTGACAGACTTCTGACACTTTTCGGCCTCGCCTCGTGGGAGAGAGTTGGGAGAGAGCCATGGCAGCTCCCTTGCACTCCAGTAGAGGTAGACGCATCGCTGAGCCACGAGAGGAGCCGGTATGTCCGACCGGGAAGACTTCGAAAGACGGATCTTTTCCTACTATCCGCCGCTCCAACGGGCCCGGGAGTACGTCGAGAAGAACCTGTCCCAGCCGATCTCCCTGCGGGCGGCGGCCAGCGCCGCCGGCCTGGAGGAGAAGTACTTCTCGGCCTTCTTCCATCGCAAGACGGGGATCTGCTTTCGCGACTGGCTGGCCGGGCGCCGCGTGAACCGGGCGATCGAAATCCTCGGGCAGCACGACGACACCATCACCAGCGTCGCGGAGAGCGTCGGCTTCCAGGACCTGCGCACCTTCGAGCGCTCCTTCAAGCGTCTCACCGGGCTGACGCCGCGGGAGTTCAAGCGCTCCGTGGCGCCCGAGGCGCCGCACGGGCAGGCCGCCCCGGAGCTGCCGCCCGCCGTCGTCGACGTCTCCGAAGTCGTGGACGCTGCCGACGTCGTCAACGCTCCGGCCGGTCAGGACGAGACGTTCGTCTACCGGAGGCTCCCGCTCTACGCGGCTTCCAGGCCCATCGCCAGGGGCCTGCGCGGCCTCGAGCCTCCGCCCGTCCCCCCCTTCCTGATCGCGACGGCGGCGGTCGCTCGGGCACCGGCGCCCCCGTGACGTTAGGAGCGCCGCAGGAGCGGGAGGTCGACCTCCCGTGGCTCGCCCCGGGGTAGACTCCCGCGATGTCTTCCGAGTCTTCGGGTTTTGGCGGTCAAAGCATGGTGGCGCCCCTGCGGCGGGTGCTCGTCCGCCGGCCGGACGAGGCGTTCGGCAACGCCGACCCGGCCGTCTGGCACTACGCCTCCCGTCCCGATCTCGCGGCGGCCCGGCAGGAGCACGACGCCCTCGTCCACCTCCTGCGAGCGGCCGGCGCCGAGGTGATCGAGCACGCCGCGCCCCAGCCGCAGCGGGCGGACGCCATCTACGTCTTCGATCCGGCGCTGATCACCGACCAGGGGGCCGTCCTGCTGCGCATGGGCAAGCTCCTGCGACGCGGCGAGGAAGAGGCCCTGGGGCGCAGGCTCCAGGAGTTGGGCGTCCCGATCCTCGGCGCCCTGCACGGCGAGGCCACGGCCGAGGGCGGCGACCTGCTGTGGCTCGACCGCCGCACCCTGGCCGCCGGCCATGGCTTCCGCACCAACGCCGAAGGGCTGCGCCAGCTCTGGGAGATCCTCGACCCGCTCGGCGTCGAGGTCCTCCCCGTCGAGCTGCCGTACTTCGGCGGACCCGAGGCCTGCCTCCACCTGCTCTCGCTCATCAGCCTGGTGGACGACGACCTCGCCGTCGTCTACCCGCGGCTCCTCGCCGTTCCCTTCTGGCGGTTGCTGCGCGAGCGGGGAATCCGCCTCGTCGAAGTCCCGGACGAGGAGTTTCCCACCCAGGGGCCGAACGTCCTGGCCCTGGCGCCGCGCAAGGCGCTCATGCTGGAGGGCAATCCCATCACCCGCGGGCGGCTGGAGGCGGCCGGCTGCGCAGTGGTCACCTACCGCGGCCGCGAGATCTCGCTCAAGGCCGAGGGCGGCCCGACCTGCCTGACGCAGCCCCTCTGGCGCGCTCCATACCCGTCCGCCTGACAGGGTGTCTCAAAAGTGGTCGACAGCATCACCTGCGTCGCCAGGGATTGAAATCACCTGGCTACCCTCGGTAGTCCCTGCGGGACACAGGCGAAACGAAATTGCGGTCCCGGAGGGGACAAGATTTCAATCCCTGGCGGCGCAGGCGTCATCGGCGACGCCTTTTGAGAAACCCTCTGAAGCCGATCGGCCCGCCGCGCCGTATCATCAAGGCGATCTGGAGGACCGATTCCCATGAGCACGATCCTGAGACTCTCTGCCCTCGCCCTCATCCTGGCCGTGCTGGCCCCCCGTGCCGGCTCCGGCGTGGCCGCGACTTCCGGCACGGGAGACCGGACGGCCGTCGTCGAGCTCTTCACCTCCCAGGGGTGCTCGAGCTGCCCGCCGGCGGACCGGCTGCTGGCGAAGCTGGCCCACGATCCCAAGTACCAGGGGAGGGTCATCCCGCTGTCGTTCCACGTCGACTACTGGAACTACATCGGCTGGCAGGACCCCTTCTCCTCGGCCCGCTGGTCCGAGCGGCAGAAGATCTACGGCGCCCGGGCGTTCCACAGCAACCGCATCTATACCCCGCAGGTGGTGGTCAACGGCCGGGCCGAGTGCGTGGGCTCCGAAGAGGGGCAGGTGATGGCCAGGATCGGCGATGCCCTCAACCAGGAGCCGGCCGGGCGGGTCACCCTGGCCCTCGATCCGCCGACGCCGGATGGCCACCTGCGGGTGAAGGTGGCGGCGAAGAGGACCCGCGGCGCCGGCTCGGGAGGCGCCGGCGACCTCGACCTCTGGGTGGCGGTTTACGAGAGCGGCCTCTCGACGCCCGTGAAGGCGGGGGAGAACGCTTCGCGGGTGCTGCGCAACGACCGCGTGGTGCGCCGCTTCGAGAAGGCGCTCACCCTGCCCGCCGCCGCCGGCGAAGAGAAGTCGGCCGAGATCGTCCTCGGCATCGACAAGCGCTGGAAGCAGGACGCGCTGGGAGTGGCCGCCTTCCTCCAGGACCCCTCGACCCTGGCGATCGAGGGCGCGGCCTCGCGGGAGGTGGGGCGCTAGGCGGCCTGGCGTTTCTCGACGGTGTAGGTCTCCAGCGGCTCGCGGCGGTTGCCGGCCACGCCGAAGACATGGAGGGTGTAGGTGCCGGGCATCAGGGCCCCTCGCGGCAGGAGCACCGGATAGAAACCGTTGGGATCTTTCTGGATGCCGCGAACGGTGGAGACGAGAGCGCCCCGCGGGTCGCGGATCTCGATCTGATACTGGTCGTAGACTCCGGTGCCGGACGAAACCAGGGCCAGGACCGGCGGTGACGACGACGCCGGCAGCTTCGTGACCTCGCGGGCCTTCCCGCGTTCGACGGCTTGATCCGGCGAGACATTGAGGAAGGTGACGGCCTGCGCGATCTGTGCGCCGGCGGCTGGCGGAGCGACGAGACGGAGACGGTCCGCGAGCTGCCGCGCATCCCGTGCGCTGTAGACCCAGCCGCTCACGGCGACCAGGCCGGCGAGGCTCGCCGCCAGGGCGGTGGCCCGCCAGCCCCGATAGGCTCCCGTCTCCTGCGGCTGCCGGCGGGGCCTCGCGGGGAAGAGGGCGATCTTGTCGTCTTCCTCCAACCGGCGGCTCGTCTTGACCATCTCGAGCTCGGCGGCGCACGGCGGGCAGGAGACGAGGTGCCGCTCGGCCAACGCCGGGTCGAGATCCGGGGGTGTCTCGCCCCAGGCCAGGGCCACCAGGGTCTCGGTGGGAAGGTGCTGGTCGAGGATGCGCCAGGACTCCCGGGTGTCGGCCAGGGCTTCCCGGCAGCGGCTGCAGGTCTCCAGGTGCCGCCGGACCTCCTGGCGCTCGCCGGCTTCCAGGGTGTCGTTCAGCAACCAGGGGAGCAACTCGATGGCTTGATCACAGTTCATAGGCGTTCGCGTCTCCGCTTCTATTAGGCGAACATTTGACCGCCGCGTTACGCCGTGCTATCCGGCGGCCTCCCCCAGCAGCTCCCGGCGAGCGATGAGCGCCCGCTCGCGACAGCGCAGGACGCGCACCCGTAAAGTCCCCTCCGCGACGCTCATCCGCAGGCTCATCTCCCGGTAGGAGAGGCCCGCCACGATCATCCGCCACATCTCGCGGCAGTCCGCCGGCACCCTTTCGAGCACGCGCAGCAGCAGATCCTTGTCCTCCTGGCGGGAGCTCAGGGCCACCGGGGGGCCTGCCGGTCCCACCGGCCCGTCCGCGACCTCCAGGCTCTCCAGGTCGGCCCACTTCCACTTGCTCTGCGCCCGGATCTGGTCGAGGCAGGTATGGCTGACCACCCGCCAGAGGTAGGTCCGCAGGCTGGACTCTCCCCGGAACTTCCCCTGCCCGAGCAGCCGGGTCACCTCGAGCCGGATGTCCTGCAGCACGTCGTCCCAGCGGTCGGCGAGCCGGCGCTGGTAGGGCCAGGCAGCGCGCGCGATCCAGCCGTCCACGGCGCCTACCGCGTCCGCGTCGCCCCGCAAGAAACGGGACACCATCTCCCTCTCATCGACCGACATGCCACTAATCCTATCCTTCTACGGTGCGGCTGAAACCAGATAGAATGCCTGCAACGAATTCGATGGCTCTTCCCACCGCCCGGCCCCGCCGCCCCGCCGCGACCCCCTTCACCCGCCGTGCGTCCGTTGCATCGATCCTCGGCCTTGCGGTCCTCCAGCTCTCCTGCGGCGCTCCGGCTCCTTCCTCTTCGGACGTCCTGAAACGGGGCGAGCCCGCGGTGCGGCGCATCGGCGGCGGGGAGCGCCACGTGTATCCCTTCACGCTGTCGGCCGGCCACTACCTCTACGTGAAGGTCGACCAGCCGGGGATCGACGTCACGGCGGTGCTCTCCGGCCCCGACGGCGCCAAGGTGGCCGGTTCGGACGATCCCGACGGGCGGCTCTTCCCCGAGCGCATCGCCCTGATCGCTCCCGCGACGGGGAGGTACCGGCTGACCATCGCTCCCAAGAACCCCCAGGACCCGCCCGGCGCCTACCGGATCGAGCTCCAGGAGCTGCGCCCCGGCCGACCGACCGACGGGAAAAGGGTCGCTGCGGAACGGGAGCTCGCGGCGGGGCGCCGCCTCCAGCGGCTGGAGGACCAGGAATCGCGGCGCGCGGCCGTGGCCCCTTTGACCAAGGCCCTCGGCCTCTGGCGGGACGCGGAAGACCCGGGCGGCCAGGTGCGGGCCCTCGTCGAGCTGGCGCAGGTCGAGAAGGTGGTCTCCGCAGGCTCGAAGGCCTGGGAGGATGCGCAGGAGGCCCTGCGGATCGCCCGGCAGGGCCGCGACCGGACCGGCGAGGCGACGGCCTTGAATCTCCTGGGGGACCTCTGCGACTCCAATGCCGAGGCCTGCGGCAAGGACCCGGTGCGCCGCAGCCTCGAGTTGCAGCAGCAGGCGCTCGCCCTGTGGCGGCAGCTCGGCAGCCCGGCCGGCGAGGGCAGGAGCCTGAATTCCCTGGGCCTCCTCCACCTCGGACAGGCGGACCTCGCGCAGGCCCAGAAGGAGCTGGAGCCCGCTCGGAAGCTCCTGCACGCCGCCGGCGACACCGAGGGGGAGGCGAACGCGCAGGTCTACATGCAGGGGGTCTACTTCAACCTCGGGGACATCGGCAAGGCCCGTGAGTACGCCCAGCAGGCCCTGGCGCTCAGCCGGAGCGACCGGCGGCAGCTCGCCGCGGGATCGGCCCTCTACAACCTGGGGCGGATCGACAAGTTGCGGGGCGACCTGGAAACTTCGCTCAAGAGCTTCGAGGAGGCCCTGGCGGTCTACCGCCGGATCGGGGGGCACGATCCCCAGATCGGCGCCTGTCTCCAGGCGCTGGGCTCCATCCACTACGACCTCGGAGACCTCGACGAGGCGCTCGACTACTACCAGCAGGCTCTCGCCTACAGCCTGAAGCTGAAGGACCCGAGGCTTCAGGCCCGCCTGCTGAACCACATCGGGCTGGTCCTCTACTCCCGGGGAGACCGGCAGGAGGCCCTGCGGAAATACGGCGAGGCGCTCGCCATCAGCACGAGCGTGAGCGACTCCGACTCGGTCACGGCTCTGGTCCAGTACAACCTGGGAATCGCCAAGCTCGACCTCGGCCAGCCCGCGGAGGGCCTGGCGCACCTCCAGACGGCCCTCAAGCTCCGCGAGGTCAAGGGCACGCTGGCGGAACAGGCCCAGACGCTGCGCGAGATCGGCACCGCCTATCACCATATGCACCTCCCCGGGCAGGCGGCTGCGGCCCTTTCCCAGGCCTTGAAGATCGGCGAGCAGATCGGCAGCCCCGTGCTGACCGCCGAATGCCTCTATCGCTGGGCGCTGCTGGAGCGCGACGAGGGGAAGCTGAGCGAGGCCCTGGTCAGGATCAAGAAAACCATTGAAATCATCGAATCGGTCCGCAGCCGAATGGGAACGGAGGCCTTCCGCACCTCCTTTTTTGCCTCGAAACGGGTCTACTACGAGCTTCAGGTCGACCTGCTGATGCGGCTCAAGACCCTGAGTTCCGGCGGACCCTACGAGGCCGCAGCCCTGGACGCCACCGAGCGGGCGCGGGCGCGCGGGCTCCTGGAGCTGCTCTCACGGCGAATCGACCTCAGACAGGGCATCGCTCCCGAGTTGAAACAGCGGGAGACCGAGATCGGGGAACGGATGACCTGGCTGCTCGACCAGTTGCGCCAGCAGAGCCCGTCCCAGGCGGCGAGGAACCAGGGGCTGCGCAGCCGGTTGGACCAGATCGAGGAGCAGGAGCGGCAGCTCGAGGCCGAGATCCACGCCAAATATCCGCACTACGCCGGGGTGCGCTACCCCACTCCCCTCCGCACCCAGGAGATCGAGGGGCTGCTGGACGACCAGACCGCTCTGCTCCAGTATTTCCTCGGCAAGGAGCGCTCGTTCCTGTTCGTGGTCACGAACGGGCGGCTGGCGAGCTACGAGCTCCCCGCCGCGGACTGGATCGCCGGCCGCGTGCGGAGCCTCCGGAGCGTCCTCGACAAGCCGAACCCGCTGACCAAGGGCCGGTTCTGCCAGGAAGCCGCCGAGCTGTACGGCAAGCTGCTGGGCCCGGCCGCCCGCAGCCTCGCCGGCAAGCGCCACCTCCTGATCGCGCCGGACGGCCCGCTGTATTTCCTCCCCTTCGAGGCGCTGCTCACGAAGACCCAGGGGCTCGAAGGCCCCTATGAGAAGCTTCCCTACCTGCTGCTCGACCATACGGTGTCCTACGTGCCCTCCGCCAGCGTGCTCGCGAGCCTGCGGCTGCCGCAGTCCGCGCCGTTGGCGAAGGGTGAGAAACCGAAGATGTTCGTCGGCTTCGCCGACCCCGTCTATGGCGGGTACGGCGGATCGCCGGCCGCGCCGGCCCAGGTGGCCCGGTTGCGCGGCGGCCCGATGCCGAGCCTGCCGCCGCTACCCCGCTCACGCGAGGAGGTCGAGCAGCTCGCGCGCTTCTACCCGGGCAACGAGATGCTCTACCTCGGCGCCGCCGCCACCAAGAGGAACGTGACGGAGAACGCCCTCCTCAAGAGCGCCCGGCGCATCCACTTCGCCACCCACGGTCTGGTCAACGAGATCCGCCCGGAGCTTTCGGCGCTGGCGCTGACTCCCGAGGGGAAGGAAGACGATGGTCTCCTGCGGGTAAGCGAAATCTTCAACCTGGAGCTGACCTCCGATCTCGTGGTGCTCTCTGCCTGCGAGACGGGTCTGGGCAAGCAAGTGATTGGAGAGGGGGTCCTGGGGCTGACCCGGGCCTTCCTCTATGCTGGGGCGAAGAGCGTCGTGGTGAGCCTCTGGCCGGTGCTCGAAACCGGAACGCCCGCGCTCATGAAGAGTTTCTATCGTCACCTGGACGATTCAGGAAGCAAGGTCGAGGCGCTACGGGCCTCGAAGCTCGACATGATCCGGGGAGGGCAGGCCAACCCGTCGTACTGGGCGCCTTTCATCCTGGCAGGCGACTCGATCTAAAAGAGGCCGGCGTAGGGCGTAACTTTTTGTAGCTCTCGTCGCCTCTCTAAGGTACACCTGGAGGTCGTTCGGAAGGAGAAGCGACACTTCGCGACCGGGACCATGACCGAAGTTTTATCTCATAAAGAGAGAGGAGAGAGGACATGTCTGGTGAACCCTATACTCCACCCGTTGATCCTGGCGGCGGCGCAAGGAATGCCGCCCAGCAGGGAAGCACCGCTGCGAGCACGTTGGGTTTCGTTGCACTCGTGGTCTCTGAAGCCGGTGACAAGGTGGCGGCGGCTCTGGGGCTGGGCGCCCACTCCCCGCAAGTCCTTACCGCCGGCATCTCCTTTGCGGGCCTGGGAAGCTCGAGTCTTTTTACCGTTGGCCTCACGCTGGTCGCTCTGGGGATCATTCTCAACCTGATCAGTCTCGGCTTGAAGTCTCGTCAGCCACCGGAGCGTGCAGCCGGGCCGAAAGATCCGGCGGCCCCCTCCACGCACCACTCCTAGCCGAGCCGAATCCCTACCCTCCTCGTCCCCGCCGGCCTCCAGCACCGGCGGGGACGTCTGTTTATACTGGAGGCGGCAAAGGAGAGACTCCATGCACCCACGAACCATCGCCGCCGTTTTGGTCCTTCTGGCTCTGCCGGGGGCGGCACAGGCGCCCCGGCCGGCGGGAGACGGGCCGCCCAGGGACCCTGTCCCCACTCTCATCGTCTCCGGCTCGGGCCAGGCCCGGGTGGCTCCCGACGAAGCCCACGTGCGGCTGGGGGTGGTGGCGCAGGCGCCCACCGCCCGCGCCGTCCAGGATCAGGTGAACCGCACCGCCAACGCCGTGCTGGACGCCATCCGCAAGGTGGGAATCCCGGCGGACGACGTCCAGACCTCCGGCCTGTCGCTCTCCCCGCTCTACTCCCAGGTCCATCAGGGGAACGAAAGCCAGGCTCCGAAAATCACCGGCTATCAGGCCAACAACACGGTCACCGTCCGGGTGGGCGATCTCGTCAAGGTCGGCCCGGTCATCGACGCCGGCCTCGGCGCCGGGGCCAACTCGCTGGAGGGGGTCGACTTCGGCCTGCGCAACGACGAGGCGGCGCGCGCCCAGGCCTTGGCCGACGCCGCCCGGACGGCCCGTACCAAGGCGGACACGCTGGCCAAGGCCCTCGGCCTGCGGCTGGGAGAGATCCTCGAAGTGGCGGAGGACGGTGTCTCCATCTCGCCGCCGCCTTCTCCCCGCTTCGGAATGGCCCGCATGGAGGCTGTCTCGATGGCTCCGACGCCGGTCTCGGCCGGCCAGGTAGGGGTCGAGGCGAGCGTCACTCTCCGCTACCGGATCTCCCCGTGACGGCCGAGGAGGTCATCGAGCTTCTGCGCCTCGCTCCCCATCCCGAGGGCGGCTTCTACCGCCAGACGTTCCGCGGCCTGGCGATCGAGGAGGCCGAGGGTGAACGAGCCGCTTCAACGGCCATCTACTACCTGCTGCCGGCAGGAATGGTCTCAGTCTGGCACCGGGTGGTGGATGCCGACGAGGTCTGGCACTTCTACGCCGGCGCTCCCCTGGAGCTGACCGTCGCCGACGGGCCGAAGCGCACCACGATGCTCCTCGGCGCGGACCTCGCAGCCGGCCAGCGGCCGCAGGGCGTGGTGCCGGTGGGAGTCTGGCAGAGGGCCCGCACGCTGGGGCAGTGGACCCTCGTAGGGTGCACAGTGGCGCCGGGTTTCCAATTCGAGAGCTTCGAGATGGCGCCCTCCTGGTGGGAGCCGGCGTAGGGGCGGACCCCAGAGGCAGAGCGCCCCCGCCCGAAGACCCCATAGGCGCTAACTTTGCTTCGTGTAGGGGCGGGTCTGGAGGGTCGGGAGGGGGCGCGACCCGCCCTGCAGCGGCGAAATCGTCGAAATCAGGGCGGGTCGAGCC
>JBAPYB010000010.1:0-14161 GCA_049284515.1 Thermoanaerobaculia bacterium | reverse complement strand
GCCCAAGCCGGCTCACCTGCCGCGGGCCAAGTCCGTCTCGCTGACTCCGGAGGAGAGGGCCGAGCTCGGCGCCTTCTCCTGGGTGGAGCCGGCCACCGGCAGCTCCGGCCAGGCGCCCGTCACCCTGGAGGAGGCGACGGCGGCGCTCGCCAAGGCTGGAGACCTCGACCAGGTGGGCGAGATCCTGCTCGGCTTCCTCGGCCGCACCTACCGGCGGGCGGCCCTCTTCCACGTCACCCGCGACCGCGTCGCCGGCTGGCGGATCCACGGCACCGGCATCGACCGCGAAGCGTTCTCCAACTTCTCCGTCGGCTTCGACCAGCCGTCGCTGTTCCTCAACCTGCGCCAGGGCAGCAGCCTGTATCTCGGCCCCTTGCCGCCCATGCCCGCCCACCGCCAGCTCGCCCGCACCTGGGGGGGCGACCTCCCCCGCGACTGCGTCATGCTGCCGGTGCGCGTCAAGGAGCGCATGGTGCTGGTGCTCTATGCCGACGGCGCCACCGGCGGCACGGTCTCGCTGCCCACCCTCCAACAGCTCACCGCCGCCGCCACCGCCGCCGTCGAGCACTGCATCCTCGCCCGCAAGCAGGCCAAATGAGCCCCGATCCCGCGGACGTTTCCTTTTGTTGACACTTCTTGAGACCGGTTGCTAGACTCTGCGCCGCCTCGGAGCTGCAATGATCAAGTCGGACATCGTCGACCGCGTCGCGGAAATCACAGACGTTCCCCGGGTGAAGGCGGCGCAGGCCGTCGACACCATCATCGAGGCCATGAAGATCGCCCTCTGCGACGGCAAGCGGATCGAGCTTCGCGGCTTCGGCGTCTTCCAGGTCCGCGACCGCAAGAAGGGCGTGGGACGCAATCCCAAGACCGGCGTCGAGGTGGCCATCTCCCCCGGCAAAACGGTCCGCTTCAAGCCCGGCAAGGACCTGAAGAATCTCTGACCCCCGTACTGACCTCAATACCGAGCAGGGCCCTCCCTGGCCGTCGCGGCCGGCCCGCAGTCCGATCATCGAGCTCGTGCCGTCGGCGGGCAACGTCTACACCGCCGCCGCGCCGCCGGACCGCCCGCGCTATGGGCGCGCCCTCGTCCTCTTCGTCCTGACGTTCCTCACCACCACCACGCTGGGGCCGATCATGGTGCAGCTCTGCCGCACCGACATGATGGCCGTGAGCGAGCCCTGGCTCTCCCCGTCGGTCGTGCTGCGCGTCTGGAGCCACCCGGAGCTGCTGCGCCTGGGGCTCGCGTTTTCCATCCCCGCTCTCCTCATCCTCTTCGCCCACGAGATGGGGCACTACGTCGCCTGCCGGCTCTATGGGCTCCCCTGCACGCTCCCCTACTTCCTGCCGGTGCCGATCAACTTCGGCACCTTCGGCGCGTTCATCCGCATCAAGTCGCCGATTCGCAGCAAAAAGGAGCTCTTCGACGTGGGGATCGCCGGACCGATCGCCGGCTTCCTGGCGTTGATTCCCTTCCTGCTCTGGGGAATCGCCCACTCCGAGCCCGCCCGCCTCCTGTTGGCCCCGCCCGGCGCCGACGAAGCCCTGACCCCGTTGCTCTATCTTCCCGGCCGCTGCCTCGCGATCGTGCTGGCCACCTGGCTCTTCCACGGCCGGCTCGGGCCCGGCATGGTCCTCAACCTCCATCCCGTGGCGCTCGCGGCGTGGCTCGGCCTGCTCGCCACCGCGATCAACCTCCTCCCCCTGGGGCAGCTCGACGGCGGCCACGTCCTCTACGCCGCCACCGGCCGCCTCCAGCGCCGCCTCGCCCTCCCGCTCTGGCTCCTCCTCGGGCTCATGGGATTCCTCTGGCTGGGCTGGCTCCTCTGGTGCGTGATCGTCCTCGTGATCGGCCTCTACCACCCGCCGGTCTGGGACGAGAGCACGTCCCTCGATCCCTTCCGGCGAGGGCTCGCCTGGATCGCCCTGGTCCTGCTCGTCCTCTCCTTCATGCCGGCGCCGCTGGGCAACGTGCTGGTGCGGTGAGGGGAAGAACTAGAAGTCCGCCACCAGCGTCACCGGCCCGTCGTTGACCAGGGCCACCTCCATCATCGCCCGGAAGCGGCCGGTCTCCACCCGGAAGCCACGGCCGCGCAGCTCGGCCACCAGGGCGTCCACCAGCGGCTCGGCTTCGGCGGGCGGGGCGGCGCGGTCGAACGACGGGCGCCTGCCGCGGGCCACCGACCCGGCGAGGGTGAACTGGGAGACCACCAGGAAGGCGCCGCCGGCGGCGGCGAGATCGAGGTTCATCCTGCCCTCCCCGTCCTCGAAGACCCGCAGGCCGGCCAGCTTCTCCGCCGCGGCGCGCACTTTCGCCGGGCCGTCCAGGCCATCGCCACGCTCGATTCCCACCAGGACGAGCAGGCCGCGGCCGATCTTCCCGACCGTCTCGCCCGACACTTTCACCGACGCCGCCGAAACTCGTTGTAAGACGAGACGCATTTTTTCCGTTCTTATAGAGAGGAGAATTTTAACGCGCATCCACTCCCCCCTTGGGGCCGGGGCGGATGTGATACCGTAACCGATTCAAGACCAGAGGAGAGCTCACGCATGGTCAACAAAGTGATCCTGATCGGCAATCTCGGCCGGGACCCCGAGGTGCGATCGACCCCTTCGGGGCAGCCGGTCGCCAGCTTCACCCTGGCCACCAGCCGCCGCTGGCGGGACAAGAACAACCAGAAGCAGGAGCAGACCGAGTGGCACCAGATCGTCGTCTGGGGCAAGCAGGCGGAAATCGCCGGCCAGTATCTCACCAAGGGCAAGCAGATCTACATCGAGGGGCGGCTGCAGACCCGCTCCTGGGACGACAAGCAGACGGGTGAGAAGAAGTACCGCACCGAGATCGTCTGCGAGAACTTCCAGATGCTCAGCTCGCGCGGCAGCGGCGGCGGCGACTTCGAGTCGCACGGTTCCTCCCCCTCGGCTCCGTCCTCCTCGCCCTCCCACGGCCCCTCGTACGACGACGGCGGCCTCGGCGAGCCCGAGGACGACGACATCCCCTTCTAGGAGCCCGCCACGAAGGAAGACCCCAAGGACACCAAGGACCTCAGGGACGAGGCTTTCTCGTCCTTGATCGTCCTTGGCGTCCTTTCGGCCCCTGCCTCGTAAACGCTGCGTCCGGTCCGTCTGGGCTCTGGAGCCGTGAGGCTCCGGCGTGTTAAAGTCGCGGGCCTGATTTCCGTTGTTGATCGCCGGCTGGAGGTGCGCCCTGCCATTGTCCCTCCGCCGGCCTGCCCCTGGCGAGCGGGAGACTCGCGCGCATGAGCCTCGACGACCACACGAAGCCGGAGCCACCCTTGTGGCGTCGCGTCTGGAGCGCGCCGGAGCAGGAGATCTCCAGCGCCGGCTTCGGCGGCGAGCTGCTGGTGGCCGGGTTCCGCCTGCTGATCTTCGTCATCCTCCTCTTCTTTCCGCTGCGCGAGCTCCTGCTGCAGGAAAAGAAGGGGAGCGACGTCATCGCCCTGCTCACCGCCACCACCATGGGGCTAGCGCTGGCCCTCGCCGTCTACTCCGCCACCAACCGCCGCTGGGGCCGCGCCTGGATCGGCTTCGCCAGCAGCCTGCTGGACGTCAGCCTGGTGAGCGCCGTGCTCAGCATCTCGCTGCTCCTCGGCCGGCCGCACGAGGCGACGAACAACCTCGCGGTCTTCCCCGTCTACTTCCTCGCCCTCGCCGCCACCAGCCTGCGCTACGACGCCCGCATCTGCCTGGTCTCGGGCGCCCTGGCCCTGGGCGAGTACCTGGCGATCGTCCTCTACGCCGTCTGGCGCTGGGGGGACCTCAACGCGGCCGCCTTCGCCCCCTACGTCTACGGCCAGTTCCATTGGAGCACCCAGATCTGGCGCATGGCCCAGCTCGTGGGCGCCACCGCCCTCGCCGCCACCCTCGTCGTGCGCTCCCGGGAGCTGCGCCTGCTCTCCACCCGCGATCGCTTCACCGGCCTGCTCAACCGCGCCGTGTTCAACGAGCAGCTCGAGCGCGAGGTCGCCTTCGCCCGCCGCGAGGACGGCCGCTTCGCCGTGGCGATGATCGACATCGACCACTTCAAGAAGTTCAACGACACCTACGGCCACGCCGGCGGCGACGAGGCCCTGCGCTCGGTGGCGGCGACGCTGCGCGAGTCGTGCCGGGCCACGGACGTGGTGGCGCGCTACGGCGGCGAAGAGTTCGCCCTCGTCCTGCCGGGAGTGATGAGCAGCCGCGCCTCGGACCTGCTGGAGCGCATCCGCCGGGTGCTGGCGGTCAAACCGATCCACCTGCCCAACCGCTCCAAGGCCGTGAGCCTGACGGTGAGCATCGGCGTTGCCCTCTGGCCCGACGACGGCCAAAACTCTGCCGAGATCCTGCAGTGCGCGGACCAGCGCCTCTACCAGGCCAAGTCCCAGGGGCGCGACCGCGTCATCGGCCCCACGCCCGGCCGCCACCTCACCGCAGAGCAGCGGGCCCACGCCGCGCAGGACGACACGGTCTCCATGCCGATCGTGCCGACCATTCCGCGGGAGTAGGGGGGCGGCGCCCAAGACCCTCATCACCCCGGCCCTCTTCTCCCATCCTCCCCCCCGTCCGCCGGGAGAAGAGGGAGAAAGACAAAACCGCGACACCGCGAGCCCGTAGGGCGGCGTTCCTGTAGCCCCGGGTGGAAACCGGCGGAGCCGGTGGGAACCCGGGGATGGACGCCGCCTTGGCGTCGCCGTTCCCCTCCGCCCCATCGCCGCCCCATATAATCCCCCGCCATGCACCGTTCCCTGAGCTGGGCCGCCCTCGCCCTGCTCCTGGCGGCGACGCTGGTGGGGGCGGTGACCTTCGACCGGCGGAGCTGGCCGGGGCTGGTGGGCGACGAAGCTACCTATCTCATGCAGGCCCAGAGCCTGGCGTGGGATTTCGACCTGCGCTACTCGCGGGCTGATTTCGACCGCTTCGTGGAACAGTGGGGCGTCAAGCCGGACGGCCTCATCCTGCAGAGCGCCGACGGCGGACGCACGCTCACCTACAGCAAGCCCGCTTCCTACGCCGCCTGGATCGCGCCCTTCCTGCGCCTCTCGCCCACCCGCGGCGCCTCGATCGCCAACGCCCTCCTCCTGGCGCTCGCCGCCGTGGCCGCGGCGCGGACGCTCAGCCGCCGCCTCGGCCCCGCCGCTCCCCTCTGGGTGGCCGCCTGGGTCTTCGCCTCCGTCGCCTTCGCTTACGTCTTCTGGGTCCACTCGGACCTGTTCCTGATGTGCCTGACGGCGCTCGCCCTCGCGCTGGCCTACGGCGCTCCCCGCGAAGCCGATTCTCCGGAAACCGCAGGCCGGGCGATCCTGCGTTGGCTGGTGGTGGGCGCGCTCTTGGGTCTGGTTCTGATGTCGCGCCCGTTCTACGGCGCCCTGCTGCTCCCGGCCGCCCTGGCGGTGCCGCGAAGCCGGCGGGTTTCAGGCATCGCCAGCCTGGTGCTGGGAGCGGGTTTGATCGTCCTCGGCTCCGGCCTCGCCAACCTCGCCGACGCAGACGCCCTGACGCCGTACAGCGGCCATCGCCAGAGCTTCGACTCCTCGACCGGCTTCCCCGGGGTCGACCTGCCCGCTGGCTCGTGGGCGGCGCAGATCGCCCAGCGGGGCGACCATACGTGGCGGGCGCAGGTGAATTTCGACCGCACCCAGACGGCGTGGAACGTCCTCTACTTCTTCGTCGGACGGCACGTCGGTATCCTCCCCTACTTCCTTCCTCTGCTGCTGGGCCTTGCCGCCTTCCGCCGGGGCGAAGGGCGGGGCCTGCTGATCCTGGCCGCCCTGGCCGCGGCGTTCTGCTTCCTCCTCATCCGGCCGTTCAACTTCTACGGCGGCGGCGGCGCTCTGGCCAACCGCTACTTCCTGCCGCTCTACCCGGCCTTCTGGTTCGCGGGCGGCCGGCCGGCGTCTGGGGCGATCCGGGCCTCCTGGGCCGTGCTCGTCGCGCTGCTGGCGCTGCCCTTCCTCCTGCCTCTCTGGATGCACCCTCGGGATTACCTGACCACTCCCGAGGGCGGCTACTCGTACGTCTCGCACTCCGCGCAGCGCTTCCTCCCCTACGAGACGACGTTGTCGCACCTGAAGCCCGCGGGACAGGAGGACTTCGTCCACAACGCGATGTGGATCAAGCTGCTGACCCCGAGCCTGAGGCCCAGGAAAGAAGGGGGAACGGCGACCGCCCTCGAGATGAACGACTCCGGCACCGGCCAACTCCTGATCGGCAGCCCGGCGCCCCTGGACGGAGTCGAGCTCGACGTCAGCCCCCCTCTGCCGCAACGCCTGGACATTTTCGGCGCTGAGCGCGTAACCGCCGTCCCCCTGCCCGGAGGCGTCGCCGGCAACCTCCTCCACTTCACCCACCCGCGGGCCGTCCATCGCATGTGGTGGACGGACGACCCGTACTATCTCTACCAGCTCCGCCTCGCAGCGCCGAAGGGGAGGGGATTCACGTTTACGCTGCGGCCGGTGGCGAAGCACAGCTCGATGCCGCCGCCGCCGGCGCCCCTCCGGGGCGGACCCTCACTCCCCCAACCCCCTCTCTCCCAGCCTCCCCCCCTACCGCCGGGAGAGAGGGGGCTAAAACATTCGGGTGATGAGGGGTCTTGGCTGTTCTCCCTCTTCTCCCGGCGGACGGGGGGGAGGCTGGGAGAAGAGGGCCGGGGTGATGAGGGCCCGACGCCCCAGCCGGCAATCTGACAAGTCGACTCGTCTTCTTCCAAGCCATGCGCAAAAAACTAGCCCTCTCCGCCGTCTCCATCCTCTTCACCCTCCTCCTCGCAGAGGCGGCCCTGCGCATCCTGGGGATCGGCTCGGCGGGCCGGGGCTCGCCCTGGTTTGCAGGCGGCAATCACCCCCGCTTCCTCTTCCAGCCCGATGCGGAGTCGGGCTACGCCTTGCGGCCCGGGTTCCACGGCCAGGAGATCGCCGAGGAGAACGAGTTCAACGTCCCCGTGGCCATCGACGCCCGCGGCCTGCGCGACCAGCCCCACGCGGCGCCACCCCAGCCCTCCGTGCTGACTCTCGGCGACTCGATGACCTTCGGCGAAGGCGTGCCCGCCGGCAGCACCTTCTCGGCCGTCATCGAAAGGGAGGCCGGAGTGCGGGTCGACAACGGCGGCGTCCCCGGCTACAGCAGCCGGCAGATGCTGGCCCGGCTGCGCCGTCTTCTCCCGTCGCTGCATCCGGCCGTGGTCGTCATGACGCTCTCGCCCCTCTGGGACCGTCAGCGCTGCGCCGCCCCGTTCGTCTACCGGGACGGCTACATCGTGGCCCAAACCTACGCCGACCGCCTCGAGCTGATCGGCGGCAACCTCTATCTGAAGGAGACCCGGCTGCCCGCCCTGGGCACCCTGACGGCCGAGCTCAAGGGGCACTCGAACCTCATGCGCCTGGCCGTTCCCGCCCTGGCGAACGGGGCCAAGAAGCTGCTTCATCACCCCAAGAAAGAGGGAACCCCCACTGCCGAGGACTACGAGCCCACCATTCAGGATCTCGCCGACGCCCGCCGCCTGGCCGCAGCGCAGGGAGCCCGCTTCCTCGTCCTCCTCGTCGACGACCGAGGCCCCGACTACCGCCGCGACCGCCTCGCCGTCGAGGAACGACTGAAAGCGCTGGGAATCCCCTTCATCGCCGCCCAGGATCTCCTCCCAGGAGCCGACTGGAAGCGTCTGAGCTACCCTCGGGACACCCACTGGAACCTCGCCGGCCACGAAGCCGTAGGCAAGGCGCTGGCGCCGAGGATCAAGGAACTGGCGGCGGGCCGCTGATCCGAGAGATCTGTGGAGAGTGAATCGTCCGGACGGTAATCCCCTGGACCCGATGAATGGGCTTGCCCGGTTTTTCGCTGGTGATCAACTCATCGGCGCCTACGGCTAGGGCCGCCGCGACATGGAGGGCGTCGAGGGCAGAGAGGCCAGCGTCGGAGGCGACGCGAAGCGCTTTCTCGAAAAAGGCCGTCTCAAGAGGCGCCCAGGTCTCGACGCTCTGGAAAAACTCCTCGTAAAATGCGCTCTCGTCTGTCCGGAGCGCAAGGAAATGCTTGAAGCGTCCGACTGGCACAACGTTGTTTGTATCGGGCCTCGTCTCTCCGGCGTGGCTTGTTGAAATCGAGGCGGTCGCTTGTGCGGAATGAGGGCTCACGGTTGGACGTCGAACAAGGAGGGCATCTCGTGTCAAATCCACTCGCCGCTGGTGCTGTTGTCTACGCGAAAGACATCGTGCGCGTCAGCCAGTTCTACTCGCGAGTCGCGGGTCTCGTGGAGCAGGGCAAGGAAGATGGCTTCGTCGCCTTGGAATCCTCAGCGTTCCAACTGGTGGTCGTTGCCATGCCAGGTCGTATCGCTGCCCAAGTCCAAGTGGCCTCGCCGCCGGTCAGAAGAGAAGACACGGCGGTCAAGCTCGTCTTCTTCGTCCCAAGTATCGCGAATGCACGTATCGCAGCGGCAGAAACAGGCGGGGCTCTGAACGGCGCCGAGCGCGAGTGGCAATTCCAAGGTTCTCGAGTCTGCGACGGCCATGATCCCGAGGGTAATGTCTTCCAGCTTCGCGAGACGCCCTTGGCAGGGCTGAATTGAAATGATTGAATCGCGCCTTCCCAGGGCTCGCGCCCTGGGCTAAAAATCTGCCGCCCGTCCGGGCTCAAAGACAGCTTCCGAATCCATGACCGAGACGGTCATTCCGTTTCGCTGACGCCGCCCCGGCGTTCAGCGATCTCCCGCTCGAGGTCGTCCCAGTCCAGCAGAGGTTCCCCGGAAACCACGATGCGCTTCCGCAGCTCCCAGAGCCGGCGGCCGAGCGGAGTTTTCGGCTGGAAGTCCTTGTCCTCCGAAGCCGTCAACGGCGAATCAACGTCTTCCTGCCTTATCGCGTTGCGTGCCATGGCTACCCCCCCTCTGGTTTCACCTGACCGTAGTCTCGCCGGCTTGCCTGCGAGCGTCGAGTGTGTATACTTAGGCGTATGGCCCGCATGCAAGTCTATCTCCCCGACGGATTGTTCGAACAGGTCAAGGCCCGTAGCCTACCCGCTTCGGAGTTGCTTCAGAAGGCGGTCCGTGCGGAGCTGCGCCGGCTGGACCTGCTGGCCGAAACCGACCGCTACGTTGCGGATCTGGTCGCTGAAGTCGGGCCGCCCACTGCAGCTCAGCGCACGAGTGCCGCCACCGTCGCGCGGCGGCTTTCACGCCGACCGACCCGCAAGGTTGGCTGATCGGCGTGCTGGTCCTTGATTCGGGTGGAGTCACCCGTCTGGCCGAGCGGACCCAGCGGGCGGCCGCGCTGATCCTGGCTTTTCGCGAAGAGGACTTGTGGCCTCCCCTCGTTCCCTCCATCGTGCTCGTGGAGTGCCTGCAAGGGCATCCTGGCCGCGACGCTCTTGCGAACCGCTTTCTCAAGACCTGCGACATCGTGGAGGAGGTCACCGAGGCGTTGGCACGGCGAGCTGCGCATTTGCGGAGGCTGGCACGCCGAGGCTCCGCAGTGGATGCTCTCGTCGTCGCCTTGGCAGAACCAGGCGGAACCGTGCTGACCTCGGACCCTGGCGATCTCAACGCACTCGCTCAATACGCACACGACGTCAGTGTGGAGAAGATCTGACGCAACGAAGTGGTGGATCGAGCAAGCATGACGCTCTCCCCGTCAAAGGGGACGCCGGGCGCGTTTGACCTGACTCTCTTCCGGAACCTCGCCGGCCACGAAGCCGTGGGCAAGGCGTTGGCGGCGCGGGTCCGCGGCCACCACGCCGCGAATCCATTGGAGTTGAGCCCAAACACATTGCGTTAGCAAAAGAAACAATGACGCAGCTTCTCCAACATTGATTCGGGGGCAAACACATTGCAGCAACTCGCCAAACAATGGAACGGCGCCTCAGACCCTGAGATAGCTCTTCCAACAATAGGTTGGCGCTTCCAACAATGTATCTAGGCTCCGGAACATTGTTGGGGCCACTGGAACATTGTTGGGAGCGCCAAAACAATGTTGGGAGCACTGGAACAATGTGTTTTGGTTCCCGAACAATGTTGGGAGGCTCCCAACATTGTTTTTTTGCTCCCAACAATGTATCTGGGCTCCCAACATTGTTGGGACGAATCAGTGCGCAGCCCGTCGGGCTAAGCGGAGTCTCCCGCCATCGGCGGGGCCGACCGCCTTACCGCGCCCTATACAGCGTCACCAACCCATCCCGCCCTTGCCACACCACGTCGTATCCCACCGCCAACTGATCCAACACCTTCCGCACCCAGGGCTCCCCTGCGCGGTCCGGTCGTAACCCCCAGGTCAACACGTAATCCACCCGCCCTCCGGTCTGCTGCCGGTAGGCCTGGATCTGAGCCCGGGGTGGCTGCTGCTCGATTCCCAGCAGGCCCACGGAGAGATGGACGTAGGGGTTCAGGGAAGGCTGGTAGTAGATCGGGAAGTAGTCCTCGTTCGCCTCGTACAGGGAAAGATCCACCAGCCTTTTTTCCGCCCCGATGTAGCCTCCCGCGTGGAGGAAGGGCTCGGTGCGAAAGGCGAGCTCGCGGCCGTTGGGCTGCTCGCCGTAGTTGGCGTAGGAGAGATAGAGGAAGGTATGGTCCGGCTCGATGTGCTCGCCGGCGGCGGCGATCTCCGCCAGGCCCCGGTCGATGATGGCGTAGGCGCGGGCGTAGACGAAGAGGAAGAGGACCGCGAGACCCGCCGCGGCGATCTGAATCCAGCGCCGCCGGCTCTCCGGATGATCGAAGGCGCCGAGCCAGAGGATCAGGGCCAGGAAGGGGAACAGCACCAGCCGGTGATTCACGAAGCCGCCGCCGGAGATCTCGCTGGGCGCCAGAAAGTAGGCGATCAGGAAGACCAGGACGACGAGGAGCAGGCCGTCCCGAGCCTCGGGCGGGCACCTCCCCCGCTGCCGCAGACACAGCAAGGCGACGACGTAGAACAGCAGGGCCAGCGCCACCGCCAGCGGCGGCGTCCAGTGGCTGAGCGAGGCCAGCGAATAGAGCCCCACCAGGTGCTTGATCTTCACCCATAGAGGAAGGAAATCGATCTTCGAGCCCATCCTCCGGCCCAGGAAGGCGGCCATGAGGATCACCGCCGGCAGCAGCGCCAGGAGCGGAGCGAGGAGCCAGCGCCGGGCTCCGACCCAGAGAGTGCCCGGCGCAGCCCGGAGATCCAGAAGGAGCCGCCAGCCGGCCAGCGTCAGGAGAGCGGCCACCGTCATCACCAGGGTCACGGGGTGGCAGAAGTAGACCCAGAGGATGAGAAGGGCCAGGATCGCGGTCCTCAGTGCCGACATCCTCCCGTCATGCCGCAGCCAGTAGCCCACGGTGAAGAAGAAGGCCGGCAGGCTGAAGCAGAAGTTGAAGAACCCCATGTGGAACGTGTAGTTGTAGATGAAGGGAAAGGAGAGGACGGCGAGAAATCCCGCCCGCCGGTCCACCGCTCGAAGCGCATAGCGCACCGAGACGGGGAGCAGGACCGCGTAAACGGTGAGCAGCACCTTCTCCGCCAGCGGCACGGTGAGGAAGGAGAGGACGCGGTTCATCAGGAAGAAGATGAAGCCGTTCGGCAGCGCCTCCCGGTTGAGCGCGTAATACTGCCGCAGCAGCCCCGCGTCCGCCCGGCCGTACTGGCGCAGGATGAAGGCCAGCGCCTGATGCCCCGGGCCGTCCTGCGTCGGAATGAAGCGAAACGCCCAGATCAGGGCCACGTGGAGAACCAGGAGGACCCCGAAGAGGAGAGCCTCGCCAGGAATCCGGCGGCGGGGAGCGGCGGAGGGCTCGGACATGACGGGGGGATGGTACCGCAGGGCAACAGGCGCAGAGCGCTCAAGACCCCTCATCACCCCGGCCCTCTTCTCCCCTCGCCCTCCCCCCCGACCGGGAGAAGAGGGAGAGCTGTATATTCCTGACTTTGCGGTCTCAGAGGGCCCCCACCCAAGACCCTCACCCCTGCCCCTCTCCCGCCCCCTCGCCACCCCCCTCACCGGGAGAGGGGTCCGGTTGGAGCTGTCTTGCCGGTCTCGCTCGTCCTTGTCCGTCCTTGCCGTCCTTATTGTCCTTGCCGTCCTTGCAGGCTGTTCTCCCTCTTCTCCCGGTGAGGGGGGTGGGAGGGGACGGGAGAAGAGGGCCGGGGTGATGAGGGTCTTGGGCGGGGCCGGATTTTCCTCCGCCCCGCCTTTGTTCTCCCTCTCCGACATGAATGCCACGACGAAGCTCTACGCCGCTGCCGCCCTGGCCCTCGCTCTCGCCGCCTGCTCCGGCACGCCCCCGCCGGTCACGCCCCGGACTCCCGCGAGAGTAACCGCGAAATCACCCACACCGACCTCCACGCCGGTTCCACAGGCCCCGGCTCCAGCCGAGCCGGTGAAGGTGGTGAGCGAGACGGTTCAGGACCCGCACTCGTACGCCCGGCCGCAGGAGGCCACGGTCGAGCACCTCAAGCTCGATCTGACGGTCGACTTCCAGGCCCGCCGGCTCACCGGCCGCGCCAGCCTGCGGGTGAAGAACTTGCTCGGCGTGGACCACCTCATCCTCGACACCCGGGACCTGGACGTCCAGCGCGTGACGCTCGACGACGGCAGGACCGAGGCGAAGTGGACCCTCGGCCCCGCGGACAAGATCCTGGGCCAAGCGCTCGACGTCCAAATCACGCCCGGCACGGCGTGGGTGAACGTCGACTACTCGACGCGCCCTGAAGCCGCGGCCCTCCAGTGGCTCACTCCGGCGCAGGCCGGCAGCCCGTCGCCGCTCCTCTTCACGCAGTCCGAGTCCATCCTGGCCCGCACCTGGATTCCTTGCCAGGACTCCCCCGGCGTGCGCATGACCTATGAGGCCACGATCCGCACGCCGCCGACGCTGATGGCGGTGATGAGCGCTGAGAATCCCATCAGGAAAAGCGCGGACGGCGTCTACCGCTTCCGCTTGCAGAATCCCATTCCGTCCTACCTGCTGGCCCTGGCCGTGGGCGACCTCGAATTCCGGCCCCTGGGGACGAACAGCGGCGTCTACGCCCTCCCCTCCGTCGCCGAGCGCGCGGCCTGGGAATTGGCGGACACGCCGAAGATGATCGCCGCCGCCGAGGCCCTCTACGGTCCCTACAAGTGGGGGCGCTACGACATCCTCATCCTGCCCGCGAGCTATCCCTACGGCGGCATGGAGAATCCGCGGCTGACCTTCGCCACGCCCACCATCCTGGCCGGCGACCGCTCGCTCGTCTCCCTGGTGGCCCACGAGCTCGCGCACTCCTGGTCCGGAAACCTGGTGACCAATGCCACCTGGAACGACTTCTGGCTCAACGAGGGCTTCACCACCTATTTCGAGGGGAGGATCATGGAGGCGGTCTACGGCCGTCCCTATTTCGACATGCTCGCCGTGCTCGGTCGCCAGGATCTCGCCGACGCCTTCCAGGAGCTCGGCGCCACCAGCCCGGACACGCAGCTCTACCTCAACCTCGCCGGCCGCGATCCCGACGAGGTCACGGGCGACGTGGCCTACGAGAAAGGCGCCCTCTTCCTGCGCACGCTGGAGGCCGCGGTGGGCCGCGAGAGATTCGATCGCTTCCTGCACACGTATTTCGACACCTTCGCCTTCCAGTCCATGGACTCCGCCCGCTTCGTCCAATACCTGAAGCAGAACCTTCTCGGCGGCGACGAGGCCCAGGCAAAGAACCTCCAGATCGACGCCTGGGTCTTCTCCCCCGGCCTGCCGTCCAACGCGATCGAGCCCCACTCTGCGGCCTTCGTCCCCGTCGATCAGGCCGTCAAATCCTTCGTCGCCGGCGCGCCCGCCGCCCAGATCTCCACGACCGGCTGGACCACGCATCACTGGGTCCATTTCCTCCAGACCCTGCCCACGCCCCTCGACCGGACGAAGATGGCGGACCTCGACGCCACCTTTCACCTCAGCAACTCGGGCAACGCCGAGATCCTGAGCACCTGGCTGATGAAAGTCGTGCAGGGCAAATACGATCCCGCCTACCCCGCCCTCGAGCGCTTCCTCACCACCGTGGGCCGGCGCAAATACCTGAAGCCCCTCTACACCGAGCTGGCGAAGACCCCGGAAGGGGAAGAAATGGGCTTGAGGATCTACGAGAAAGCCCGCCCGGGCTACCACTCCGTGTCGCAGGTCACGGTGGATCAGATTTTGGGGTGGCGGGGGTAGGGCATAGGCGCTAACTTTGCTTCGTGTAGGGGCGGGTCTGGA
>JBAPYB010000009.1:0-13654 GCA_049284515.1 Thermoanaerobaculia bacterium | reverse complement strand
GAGGGGGGACTTGGCTGAAGGGGTGGAGCCTGTAGGGGATGCTGCGCGTACCGTCGCCTTCTTTGAAGAAACGAAGAACGCACCCTTCGGCAATCCCGCTCGCATGAGTCCCCCCTCTCCCTCCGGGAGAGGGGCCGGGGGTGAGGCTTCGAAGGGTAGACAGCCGGATTCAGCAGAACGGATCAAAGCAAGCCCCATCGCGCGGCGTCTGGCGGCGGAGAAGGGGATCGATCTCGCGACGCTCATCGGGAGCGGTCCCGGCGGGCGGATCGTAGAGGCGGACGTGCTGGCCGCCTCTCCTGCCGCGCCCCGCGAGGCCTCCTGGAAGGTCCGCGAGCGGCTGCCTTTGACGGGAACGCGGAAGACGATTGCCGAGCGTCTACGGCGGAGCGTGGACACGGCGGTCTCGCTCACCCTCACCCGCGAGGTGCGGGTGGAGGCTCTGGTGGCGGCGCGGAAAAACCTTGCGGTCTCGTGGGATGCGCTGTTCGTCAAGATCCTCGCCGAGTCGCTGCGGGAACGGCCGGAGCTGAACGCGGTGATCGAGGGCGATGAGATCCTGCTCCTCGACGAGGTCCACGTAGGCTTCGCCGTCTCGCTCCCAGGCGGCCTGGTGGTGCCGGTGATCCGCGACGCCGATTCCCGGCCGCTTGCGGAGATCGAAACGGAGATCCGCGAGCTGGCCGAGCGAGCCCGCGCCGGAGCGCTGCGGCCGCAGGACGTGCTCGGCGGCACGGCGACCGTCACGAACCTCGGAGCCCACGGCGTCGACGCCTTCACGCCGGTGCTCAATCCGCCGCAATCGGCGATCCTCGGCGTCGGCCGCATCGCCCAGCGGGCGGTGGTGGAAGAAGGACAGATCGCCGTGGGCTGGACGTGCGTATTGAGCCTCACCTTCGATCACCGGGTGACCGACGGCGCGCCGGCCGCGGATCTGCTGGCGGCGGTGGCGCGACGGATGGAAACACCATGAACATATCTACCCCCGAGCTCGCTCGCCGCATCCGTCGCCATTCGGTGTTGATGACCAGCCGTGCGAACGCTTCGCACATCGGCTCGTCGCTCTCCATGGCGGACCTGCTGGCGGTGCTCTACGGCGAATTCCTGCGTTTCGATCCCCAGCGTCCGGACTGGGCGGACCGCGACCGCTTCATCCTCAGCAAGGGGCACGGTTGCGCCGCGCTCTACGCTGTGCTCGCCGAGACGGGCTACTTTCCCGTCGAGCGGTTGGAAACCTTCTATCAGGACGGCTCGCCGCTCGCCGGCCACGCCACTCACAAGGACGTGGCGGGCGTCGAGGTGTCGACGGGCTCGCTCGGCCATGGCCTTTCGCTCGGCACCGGCATGGCGCTCGCGGGCCAGCGGGACGGGAAGAGCCACCGCGTCTGGATCTTGCTGAGCGACGGCGAGTGCGACGAGGGCTCCACCTGGGAGCCGGCGCTCTTCGCTCCCCATCACCGGCTCGACAACCTGGTGGCGATCGTCGACTACAACAAGATTCAGAGCTTCGGCACGGTCAAGGAGGTTCTGGATCTCGAGCCCCTGGCCGACAAGTGGCGCGCCTTCGGCTGGGGCATGCGGGAGATCGACGGCCACGACCTCGAGGCCATCCGCGAGGCCTTCGCCGCCGTGCCCTTCGTGCCGGACCGGCCGAGCTGCATCGTGGCCCACACCATCAAAGGCAAGGGCGTGAGCTACATGGAAAATCAGCTCCTCTGGCACTACCGGGCGCCGCGCGGCGCGGACCTTGAAACCGCGTTGCGCGAGATCGGGGAGGAGCCGAAGTGAGGACGGCCTTTCTGGAGACCCTTTTCGAGCTCGCCAAGGCGGATGAGCGGATCGTCTTCCTCACCGGCGATCTCGGTTTTTCCGTCATCGAGCCATTCGCTCAAGCCCTTCCGAAGCAGTTCGTCAACGCCGGCGTGGCCGAGCAGAACATGACGGGCATCGCCGCCGGCATGGCGCTCTCGGGCAAGATCGCGCTGACCTATTCGATCGCCAATTTTCCGACGCTGCGCTGCCTGGAGCACATCCGCAACGACGTCTGCTACCACGAGGCGAACGTCAAGATCGTGGCCGTGGGCGGCGGCTTCGCCTATGGCGCCCTGGGCGCGAGCCACCACGCGACCGAGGAGCTGGGCGTCATGCGCATGATGCCGGGGATGACCGTTGTGGCCCCGGCCGATCCCATCGAAGCCCGGCTCGCCACCCGCGCCATCGTGGCCCATCCCGGTCCTTGCTACATCCGTCTCGGCAAGGCGGGGGAGCCGAACGTTCACGAGGGACCAATCGATTTCCACCTCGGCCGCGCCATCCAGGTGCGCGACGGCAAGGACGTGACTCTGATCTCCACCGGCGGCATGCTCAAAGCCGCCGCCGGCGTGGCTCGCCGCCTTGCCGAAAGGGGCGTCGAGGCGAGAGTCCTCAGCATGCACACCCTGAAGCCCCTGGATACCGAGGCCGTCCTCGCCGCCGCGCGGGAAACAGGGGCGATCTTCACCCTGGAGCAGCACAGCGTCATCGGCGGCCTCGGCAGCGCCGTGGCCGAGGTTCTCGCCGAGTCGGGCCTGACCGTGAAGTTCAAAAGGATCGGTCTCCCTTCAGCCTTCTCGCCGCGGGTGGGGAGCCAGCAGTATCTCGAAGCGCAGAATGGGTTGGATGAGGAGGGGGTGTTGCGGTCGGTGGAAACCCTTGATCGGAGGCGGTAGAGACGTCCCAGGTCGTAAACGATATCGATACGGAAATCACGGGGACCGCGGGACGTCTCCGAGGCGGCGATACAAATTCGTTGAACCTCAATGGTTGTCGGGCGCCCAGAACCCCCAAAATCCTCAGAATCGCCAGAACCTTCAGAACTGCCAGAACCTTCAGAACTGCCAGAACCCTCAGAACCGCATTCCTTCGCGACGTCCAACGATGGCGGATTGATCGAAAGGATATCGCCGCGGCGGAGACGTCCCGCGGTCCCCGTGGAGTTCGCCGGGATATCGTTTACGACCTGGGACGTCTCTACCGCCTTCGTTGCAGGATCGTGGAGGAGCTCACCTGTCCCCGGCCGATTCCTCTGCCGCCGTCAACGCCCGTTGCACCTCCAGGCCGTCCTCGAAAGAGGCATCCCCTTCTCCAATCCGTCCGCGCAGGCAGGCGTCCACGAAGCTGCGCATCATGCGGCCGAGGGCGTGGGACTGGCCGTCTCGCGCCTCGGCGGGCAACGGCAGATCTTCCCAGCCGGCCTTGCCCGGACGCGCCAGTCGCAGGGAGTCGAGGCTGCCGCGGGAGAGGAGGGCTTCGAGGGCGCCTTCGCGGCCCACCACCTGCACGTAGTTCTGCCCCCGTTGCGGTGTGATCCGGCTGCTCTGCCAGTGGCCCCGCGCTCCCGAGGCGAAACGGAAGGCGGCCGTGGCGATGTCGTCCGTCTCGACTCCCGGCCGCGGCAGGAATTGGAGGTCCGCCTTGACCGCCTCGATCGGCCCGAGGAGGAAGCGGGCGAGGTCGAAGAAATGGGAGCCGAGGTCGTAGAGCACGCCGCCGCCGGAGGGCCCCTTCAGCTCGCGCCAGCCGCTGGCCCGCAGGCCGTCCCAATACTCGTGGTGGGCGCGGAAGAGGAAGGGCTCGCCCACGTCGCCGGCTGCCACCCGGCGGCGCAGCTCTTCGACGCCGTAGAGATAGCGGTAGGTGAAGGCCACCTGGTGCACCCTTCCGCTCGCCTGGGCGGCCCGGGTCATCTCCTCGGCCTCGGCGACCGAGAGACCCAGCGGCTTCTCGCAAAAGAGGTGTTTGCCATGACCGAAGGCGAGGAGGGCCTGCTCGCGGTGCGCGGCGTTGGGCGTGCAGATCGAGATTCCGTCCAGGTCGTCCCGGGCGCAGAGCTCGGCGGGATCGTCATGGACCGATGCGATGCCGAAGCGGCGGGCGAGCGCCTCCGCCCCTTCGCGGCGGCGGCCGCAGATCGCCACCACCTCGGCTTCGGGGTGGCTCTGCAGTCCGGGGACGTGGCAGGCGGCGGCGAAGGCGCCTGCCCCAATCACCCCGAAACGCAGCTTGCTCACGGCAGCGATAGATCCGTCTCCGCCGTGGCGACTTTGCCGCTCACCGGATCGTACACGGTGGCCACGAGATGGTTCGCGTCCCCCTTGAGGGTGAGCTTGGTCTCGAACTTGATGAAGCCGCCCGGCCGGGCCGGATGATCGGACTTGATGTCGAGCGGAACGACGGGCAGCTCCGAGGCGTTGCCGTTCTTGTCCGAGGCCGCAAAGCGAAGCTCGGCGTGGGCGGCGTACTTGTTGCCCACCTGGACCAACGTCACGACGTCCGCCGGCAGGCCCAGGGTGATGGGGATCTCCGTGCCGTTCCGCGTCTTGGCGGGAGTGCCGAGGCGCATGGGCAGGACGATGCTGCCAGGGACGTTGCCGAAGAGCAGGGCGCTCTCGACCATCATCGAAACCTCCGTCTTCTTGGAGAGGTCGAGGAAGCTCTCCCGCGAGCGTACCTTCAGCCCCGGTTGGCCGACGCTGACGTCCACCTTGTGCCGGGCGTCGTTGTGCTCCCAGGTGGGGGAGAAGCCGAGCCAATAGTAGGAGCGGGTGTCGGCGGCAGCCTCCGTGAGGGCCACGGTCCGGTTGCTGTTGCGCAGGGGCTTGCCGCCCGTCTCCAGGGCCACGAATTCGAGCGTGCCCTTGATCTCCTGGTCGCGGAACGACGCGGAGCCAGACCCGGCGGGACCGCCGGCCGCCGAATCGTTGGCCGAGCCCGAAGTCCCGGGGACGTCGACGGGATAGATGGTGTAGCCGAGCAGGTTGGCCGTGCTGGTGAGGGGGCGGAAGAGCTGCTCGCCGTCTTTGATCTCCCGCGAGAGGGTGAGCGGAGAGTCGCCGCGCATATAGCTCTGGATCGAGTAAGGCCAACCGCCGTCCAGCAGGAGCAGGACCTTGCGCCCCGGCGGCGAAGCGAACGTACGCAGCGTCCGCGCCGCGGCGTTCACCACTCCCTCCACCTGCCGGGCAAGGGTCTTGCCGTAGGCCAGCTCCGTCGGGCTCAGGCCGGAGTTGCCCAGCCGCGTGTTGAGATCGACGGGCGTATTGCCTTCCTCGCTCGGAGCACGAGCCGTGCTGTCGCTCAGTGACGTGGAGGCGAAGCTCTGATCGCTGCCGAAGCGGTTGAACTCGGTCACGCGGTCGAAGCCTCGCGCCGGTCTCGCCATGGCCTGATCGAACGCCCGGGCCAGCTCGGCCTGCGACTGCGACCAGTTCGAGATCATGGCGAGACGGCCGCCGTCATAGGCGACGATTGCCATCCGGTCTTCCGGGCCCAGCCGGGAGAGGTCGTCTTTGAGAGACTTGAGCACCTCGTTGCGGCGGACCGCGAGGGGAAAGTAGTCGTCGATGAACACCAGGTAGCTGGTGCCCACCGCGTGGCCGGGCTCCACTCCCGGCACGGTGGCCGCAGCCGTGCCCCCTGGCGCGGCCGGCGGTGCGACCGACTGGCCGCCGAGAATCTCGGAGAAGTAGTCGACCGACACCGGTTTGCCGTCCACCTTGAGGCGGAAGTCGCCGGGCTTCAGGCCGGAAACCCGGTTGCCGTCCTTGTCGGTGACCACCACCTCGACGTTGACCACCCGCACTTCCACCGTTTCGCCGAACACCGTCTCCTCCTGGGGGCGGGCCGGCGTTTTCTGCTGCGCCCAAGCGAGACCCGAGCCGAGCGCCAGGACGCAGGCCAGGGACGCAGTGGGCAGGAAGGCTCTCTTCATTGCAGGAATCTCCTTTTGCGGACCTTGAGTATAGAGCAGCCCGGTTGACGCCAGGGGCGGAGCCCCGCTACCCTTGATGACTGCATCCCGCAATCCGTTTCTGAAGGAAGGAATCCATCCCGATGAGCGAGATCGATGAGACGATTTCCGAGGCAGTGGAGAAGGCCAGGGAAACTTCGGATCCCCTCAACTCCGTCATCGCCGTCCTGGTGGCCTTGATTGCCACCTTCATGGCGCTGTGCAACATCAAGGACGGCAACATCGTGCAGTCCATGTACCAGGAGCAGGCCAAGACGGTCGACTTCTGGTCCTACTACCAGGCCAAGGGCACGAAGCAGAACCTCGCCGAGAGCGTGCTCGACCAGCTCATGCTCCAGAAGCAGATGAGCCCGAGCCTCCCGGCTCCGGCCGCGGCGCTGCTCGACAAGGAGATCGCCACCTACGCGCAGAACGTCAAGAAGTACGTGAAGGAAAAGGAAGACATCAAGAAGCAGGCGGAAGACGCACAGAAGGAGTACGACCGGCTGAACGTCCACGACGATCAGTTCGACATGTCCGAGGCGTCCCTCAGCATCGCCATCGCCCTGCTGGGCGTCAGCGCATTGACCCGCAAGAAGTGGCTGGTGGTCATGGCGGTGCTGCTCGCCGGCTTCGGCGTGGTGATGGGCGTCGCCGGCTTCCTGGGCTGGAACCTCCACCCCGACGCCTTCGCGAAATTCCTGAGCTGAAGAGGCCGCCGAGCCCTCATCACCCCGGCCCTCTTCTCCCAGCCTCCCCCCCGTCCGCCGGGAGAAGAGGGAGAACAGCAAGCCCCCTCAACTCGGGAAGATCCGGCTGCGCGGCCCACGCCAGAGGCGCGGCTTGCGGCCGCCGAGGTGGTGCGAGTGCGAGTGCGAGCGGCGGGGGATGGCGCGGCCGGCGATGTCGTTGGCGCCTTGGAAGAGCAGGTAGTCCCGGGTCTCCAGGAAGACTCCGGAGCCGAGCTGCGGCTGGGGCCGCGGTCCGGGCGTCGCCTTGGCAATCAGGACCGAGGGGGCGTCGAACGGACCGCGGTCCATGGCGGCGGCGCTCTCCCCGTTGACTTCTTTGACCTCGAAGCCGTCCATGGCTTCGAGGATGAAGCGCTCGGAATGGTGCAGGGCACCGGTGTAGAGCTCGGTCCCGAGCTCCATGCGGTGTTCGGCGAGCGAAGCGAGGAAGCGTTGCGACGCAGGCGCCCGCTCGCCGAGAAGCACCCGGTAGAGCACCCGGACCTCGCACAGGGCGAGAGGTACCAGGATGCAAGCGAGAACGGCGGCCCGGCGCCGTGCCGCCGGCGCGCGGCGCACCAACTCCAGCACGGCCAGGGCGCCGAGCATGGCCCAGGCCGGGTAGCTGGGATCGAGGTACCAGTGGTGCTGCGTGCGGGAAACGGAGAAGAGAACGAGCGGCACCAGGGTCCAGAGCAGCAGGAAGGGCAGCCGGCCGTGCGCCAGCCGGCGGCCGAGAGCGCGCAGGCGGAAGCGCTCTTCCCGGGCGGCGAGGAAGGCCGCGCCGAGGATGAGCAGCGGCCAGGGAGCGAAGCGGTCCACCAGGGCCCCGAGATAGCTGATGGGCGAGTAGGTGACTTTGTCGATGATGCTCGTCGAACGGGCGAAGAGATCCTCCTGGACCATCCGCTCGAGGAAATGCGCCGAGCCGTCGGCGTGGATGCGCGCCGCGGCCCAGGCTCCCACGGGCAGGGCGAAAGCGAGGAGCCCCAACAAGCAGGGCACCACCCGCTGCCGCCGCCAGGAGCCGTTCCACAGCACGTAGAGCCCGGCCGTGGCCACCAAGGGCAGGATGGCGAAGCTCTTGAGCAGGAAGCCCAGACCCAACAGGAACCCCAGGGACACCACCCGCCACGGCGACTCATCGAGCCGCGAGACCTCGAACGTCGCCACCAGCAGCAGCAGCGTCAACATGGCGTCGAGGTCGCCGCTGCGCGCGCCGTGATTGGTGAGAAAGCCGTAGGCCGTCGCCAGGAAGAGACCGCACAGCAGGCTCGCCCGGCGGCCGAGCCAGCGCCGGCTGATGGCCATGGCGACCGCGACGGTCCCGATCGCGCAGAGCGCCGAAGGGAAGCGCAGCGCAAAGGGAGTGGGCCCCAGGACCCAGAACGAGAGCGCCATCAGCCAGTAGCCGAGGGGCGGCTTCAGGTTCCAATACTCCGGCTGCCCGGCGTAGGTGGTGACGATGAACGACTGGTTGTGGAGCATCTCCCAGGCCGCAACGCCGTAGCGCGCCTCGTCGGAGTCGTTGAGACTGACCGAGCCCAACCCGGCGAAGACGTTCAAGGCGATGAGCAGCAGCACGAAGGCGACGCACAGCCCGTAGCGGCGCACGGCGAGAGTCCCCAGGGCCCGCTCCAGGGGAGCGGCCTTTGTCGCCGCTTCCACGTCGGAACGAGCTCGCAGAGTGGGCGCAGAAGTGATGGAAGAATCCATAGGATCGCTGCCGAGCTCCCGCGCTGACGACGAACCGGCCGAAAGGCGCTGGCGTCAAGATCGAGGCGGAGAAGTTTTTGGGCAGGGAAATGATACCACAGGCGGCCCGGCGGGGAGTTGGTACGTAGCGGGGAGCAGCCAGGCTCAGCCGATTCCGGCGGCCTGCCGGAGCCTCTCCAACTCGGCGCGCAACCGGTCGGCCTCGGCTTCGGCGGTCCGGGCGCGCGCCTCGGCGGCTTCCTGGGCCGCGGCGATCTCGCTGGGCTTCAACAGCCGCTGGCCCGTCCGGGCGTCGAACACGACGAGAGCACGGTCCTCGCCGATACCGAAGAGCAGGCCGGCCGTTTCCGAGAGCAGGCGACCTTCTCCGTCCGGCTCGATCGGCTGGTAGCGCCCCTTGGCATCGAGGCGGTAGCCGGTCAACAGGCGGACGGGCAATCCCCGGATGAGGATCGGCTCGACGATCAGGTACTCCGGGATGCCGGCGCGCCGGTAGATCTTCACCTTCTTCTCGTAGTCGTTCCTGCGGGTCTCCTCGTACTGCGGCGAGACCACTTCGATGACGAGGCAGGGGCGGACCCCTTCCTTGGCGACGTCGAAGACCTGACGGGGCTCGTCTTTGTCCCGGACGCTCCGGATCACCATCGCGTCCGGGGCCGGATTGGGGAGTCCCGGAATGCCCCAGATCACTTTCATGTCATAGGTGATCAGCACGTCGGGCTCGTCCTCGAAGTGACGGTCGAGGAGCTCGTAGATGCCAACGGAGAACTTTGCGTGCGGCCCGCCCTGGACCAAGATTTCATCTCCGAATTGCGGGTCGAGAAGATCCTCGGCCGTCAAGGGAATGCTTTGCTCTTCGACTTCGCCGCCCGGCAGGAGGACGCGCTTGGGCCGCGTCCCAAAGCGGAACGGATCCTGGGGAGCCGTCTCCGGCTCCCAGTCGGCCGAGATCTTGCGGAGGGGGACGCCCATGGTGTCAGTGTAGCAGAGGAATCTTCGTCAGCGAAAAAGTGTCGCCAGTCCGCGACAACTCTACCCGCCAGCCGCCTCCCGCCCTTTCACCAACTGCCCGCAAGCGCCCTGCACGTCGCGGCTGCGGCTGCGGCGCACGGTGACGAAGCAGCCGTGCTGGTGGAGGCGGGCGGCGAAGGCCTGGAGGCGCTGCTCGCCGGGCTCGCGGAAGGGCGAGTGGGAGTGCTCGTTCATGGGGATCAGGTTGACGTTGTGGCGGTGGCGCAGCTCGCCCAGCCAGTCGACCAGCCGGTCGGCGTCCTCGATCGTGTCGTTGACCCCGGCGAGGAGAACGTATTCGAAAATGAAGCGCTCGTGGCGCTTGAGCGTCCAGGTGTCCAGCGCCTGGCGCAGCCGGGCGAGGTTCCAGGCGCGGTTGACCGGCATGGTGGCGCTGCGGGCCGCGTCGGTCGTGGCATTGACCGACACCGCGAGCTGGGGCCGCGGCACCATGCGCGCCAGCCGCTCGATGCCGGAAACGAGGCCGGCCGTGCTCACCGTGATGCGCCACGGCGACAGGCCGGCGCCTTCGGAATGGCAGAGCACGGTCACGGCGCGATGCACGTGGTCAAGGTTGTGGAGCGGCTCGCCCATGCCCATGAAGACGATGTGGACCGATTCGCCACACTTCGGTCCGAGGTCGCGCATCAAGGCCAGGACCTGCCCCACGATCTCGCCCGCCGTGAGGTTGCGCACGATGCCCATGGCGCCGGTGGCGCAGAAGGTACAGCCCAGGGCGCAGCCCACCTGGCTCGAAATGCAGTAGGTGACACGATGGTCCGCCTCGTGCCGCGGCATGTGGACGGCTTCGACGCGATGGCCGTCCGCCAGGCCGATCACCACCTTTGTGGAGCCGTCGTACGAGGGATGGCGCTCGAGGATCACGGGCAGCGATTGATCGGTGTTCTCGTCGAGCCAGGCACGGATCGGCCGCTTCAGGAAGAGTTGGTCCGGCAGCCAGGTGCGGACGCGCTGCAGCCGGGCGAAGACGTGCGCCGGCCGTCCCGGGCAGCCCTGTGCTTCAAGATCCTCGGGCAGGAGCGACCACGCGGAAGGCGGGCCCTCCCGTTCGGGAGCCCGGAGGTCCCAGGGCATCGAGGAGGCGGCAAGCGGCGGCGGCATCGGGGAAGTCTAGCCGATCAGGGCACGAGGTGTGCAAGAGGACGGGCGACTTCAGGGAGACGGGGGTCTCCCTGCTAGAATCTCCCAAACCGGGAAAGGGGAATCTCATGCGGTGGACGCCAGGTGGGCCAAGCGCGGATCTGGAGGACGATCGGGGCAGCTCCGGCGGCGGCGGCGGGGGAGGTGGGAACTTCGGCAGGCTGGGAATCGGCGGGTTCCTCCTGCTGCTCGTTTTGAGCTTCGTCTTCAAGCGGAACTTCTTTGCGCTGGTGGGCGCCGGGGGAGGGCCGAGTGGACCGCCGGCCCAGACCATGCCGCACACTTCCTCGCCCGAAGAGGACAAGCTCGTCCAGTTCGTCTCCTTCGTCCTCGACGACGACCAGAAGGCCTGGACCCAGATCTTCGCGAATTCCGGGAAGACCTACCGCCACGCCAAGCTCGTCCTCTTCACCGACCGGGTGCGTTCGGGTTGCGGCTTCGCCGAGACCGCCATGGGTCCCTTCTACTGTCCGGCGGACGAGAAGGTCTACATCGACCTCGGCTTCTACCGCGAGCTGCGCGACCGCTTCGGCGCGCCGGGCGAGTTCGCGGAGGCCTACGTCATCGCCCACGAGCTCGGCCACCACGTGCAGAAGCTGCTGGGAATCAGCGACCAGGTCGAGAACCTGCAACAGCAGAACCCGAGTCGCGCCAACCCGCTCTCCGTGAAGCTGGAGCTGCAAGCCGACTGCCTGGCGGGCGTTTGGGGCTACACGGCCAAGCAGCACAACATCCTCGACTCGGGCGATCTCGACGACGGCCTGCGCGCCGCCGCCGCCGTGGGCGACGACCGCATCCAGAAGCAGGCCACCGGCCAGGTGAACCCCGAAACCTGGACCCACGGCTCCTCCGAGCAGCGCGCCAAATGGTTCCGCGCCGGCTTCGACTCGGGGGACATGAAGAACTGCGACACGTTCAACAGCCGGTGACGGGCCCGTGAGGCGGTCCATAAACGAGCAGACGCCTAAACCTGTGCGTCTGGCCGGGCACTACTCTCTCTGGAGCCAGCCCCGTAGGGGCGACAGCATAGAGCCTGGCGGCGTAAGCCCCAGGTCATCGCGGTCCCCCAAGATCATCAAGCCCTGAAAGGGCGACAGCGGGCTCCCACGTAGGCTTGGTCGCGCTTAGCCGACACCTTTTTGTCGGCTAAGCCTGGCTTCCTGGTGACGGTCGTAACAGCCAACTTACTCTCTCTCGGGAACTTGAAGCTCACGCGAGAGCTCCTGAGCCGAGAGCCATAGCGTCGGGATGTGTCGACTAAGCCAGGAAGAAGCCTGGTTTGACATCTTGATGCGACTCTGTCGTCTAAGCACTGTCCGGAAGCTTCATCCGCTCACTTGCTTATGCGACATTCCGCATGGCATTGACGCGAACACGGTTCAGCGGTAAGCTGCTTCAAAAGAAGGAGATAGAGAGACTAGTCACCGCTCGCCAAGCTCAGAAGTTGTCGTGTTGGCTAGCCGGGGTCTCGGGTGATTAGGCGTTGAATCCAAGGTTAGGCGACCGAAGAGTCTGCCGGTGAGCACGCAGAGAGGAACCCCCCTCTCCGCAACAATGGGAGGTAGAAGAGATGAAGCTGGGTGTTATTTGTATTGCTTTTGCGACGTTGGCACTCTTGGCTAGCCCGCTCCTTTCTGCTACGGAAGATGAGGTGGTCACAGCGCTTTCAAGCAAGTATACCTTGGCAAAGGTTAGCAAATTGAGTTGGAATGTATCCACTCCTGGAACTGAGCTTGTAGTGCAGAAGGCGGGCATGTTTGTCGGAGACCCAATGGGAATGAACCATTGGATACAGATAATAAACGGCGCTCTGGCTCAGTCAGGTAGCGGGCAGGTAGGTGGTGGGTTTTTTGGCTCCGGAACGGCAGGGCACGAACTGAAGGTCGGCGACCGCGTCTACATTTGGGGAATTAAGACCAACGGGGAGAACAACGGCTACTTAGTTCAACTCATGACCGTGTCAACGTTTGATGTCTCAAAGGGCAAAACAACAAAGACTGAGCATGGCGTAGCGAACGTTCGGTTTGCATATTCGAATCTTGCCAGCATGAGCGTTGAGACCGCGCTTGCCGACTTCTCTAAATGGTTCAGCACTGAACAGGAGGCCAGCCAGAGTCGGACGATAAAGATCGGCCAGACACCATCCGAGGTTGAATCCATACTCGGTCCACCGGAGAAGCGCATCGATCTTGGAACGAAACAGATTTTTGTCTACAAAGACATGAAAGTTGTCTTTGTTGACGGCAAGGTGAGCGACGTCCAATAGCGCGCGCTCGTGGCCGGTCGCCTAACCCGGCGGTCGAGCGGACGGAAACCGCAAACAGCGCAGTTTCCGCGCGCTCACCTTCTGCGGCGTTAGGTGACCCGAAGACCCACCTACCTATGCCAATTGTTGTCACAGACGCGGAAGAATTCGAGAGGCTCATTGAAAGCCTCGGCAACGACCTCACGGTCGCCGCAGTGCATCTCCGCCTGTACGAAGACCTTCGCAAGTCAGTCGCTGACTATAGGCGTGAGTTCAACGAAGCGCAAACGTTCTGGAGCCTTACGCTAAACGCGCACCTTCAGAACGCCCTTCATGCACTAGCTCGGGCATACGATCAGGAACCAAGCTCGCTCTCCCTACGTCGGTGGCTCGAGACCATCGAGGCGAACCTCCACCTCTTCACGGTCGAGAGCTTTCGCGAACGGCTCCGCGCTAATCCCTTCGTCGCGTCACTTGCAGAACACCCTAGAACACCCGACATCGAGCAACTGGCCCGCGATCTCCAGTACTGCAGCAACTCCAACCCGCTAGTACGGCGGCTCACAATCATCCGGAACAATGCACTCGCTCATCGCAGTGCCCATTATGCGGCTCGAGGTCAAAGCCCATGGGAGCAGTTCCCTCTCCCGTTCATTGACCTCGACGAGCTCGTCGAGGGTGCCTTTAGGATCTACAACACTTACAACCAACTGTTCCGAGCTACGACGTTATCACCTCAGATGGTGGGTCACGACGACTACCTTCAAGTCCTCAAGGCCGTGCAGCGTGACTTGCGCCAGTTGGAGCGAGAATGGCGGACCCAGATCGAATCCGACCAGTCGGGGCGGGTCACCTAACCCTCCGTTGCAGCGGACAACACCCGGGCGTTCGCCCGGGTGTTGCCGCTGAACTCAAGAGCCGTTAACCGACAACGCTATATGCCGAGAGATAAGGTCATATGATGGACAAAGCGCTCGAAGTTATAGACAAGTACTTGCCTGCACCTCTGGGCCAGAGCCTCGC
>JBAPYB010000008.1:0-30428 GCA_049284515.1 Thermoanaerobaculia bacterium | reverse complement strand
GGGGCGGGTCTGGGTGGTGGGCTGGGGGCTCGACCCGCCCTGCAGGGACCGGCGCCGGACTCCCAGGGCGGGTCGAGCCCCCTCCCAGCCGTCCAGACCCGCCCCTACCCTAAGCCTTGGAGGGCGTTCGCTTTCGTCCTCCTTCTGTTCCCTCCCCTCGCGGCCCACGCCCAGGGATCACCCCCCCCGGCCCCCATCCGCTTCGAGGAGATCGGCGCCGCCGTGGGCGCGCGCGTGCAGCACCATACCCACAAGTTCAAGGGCAAGTACGGCGACGTGCTCGGCATGTTCACCTCCGGCGGCGCCGCCGTGGCGGTGGGAGACTACGACGGCGACGGCGACGAAGACCTGTTCGTCACCGACTCCGATGCCGGCCGCCCCAACCACCTGCTGCGCAACCAGCTCGCGGAGACCGGCAAGCTGGGTTTCGTCGACGTGGCCCAGGAGGCCGGGGTGGCGGGCGGCAACGGCGAGCGCACCATCGTTTCCGACGCCCTCTGGTTCGACGCCGACAACGACGGTCACCCCGACCTGCTGGTCGCCCGCTTCGGCACGCCGATCCTCTACCGCAACCTCGGCAACGGCAAGTTCGAGGAGATTTCGGCCAAGGCCGGGCTCACGAAGTTCGGCAACTCCATCGCCGTCATCGCCTTCGACTACGACAACGACGGCCGGCTCGACCTGCTGTTCGGCAACTACTTCCAGCCCGTCAACCTGATCGACCTGCCGAACCCCCACGTGCTGCCCAACAACCTGGACAATGCGGTCAACGGCGGCGGCGTCACCCTGTGGCGCAACGTCACCGCGCCGGGCTCGCACGACATCCGCTTCGTCGAGGTGACGGAGAAGGCGGGCCTCGCCAAGCACACCGGCTGGACCCTCGACGTGGGCCACGGCGACCTCAACAACGACGGCTGGCAGGACCTCTACTTCGCGGACGACTACGGCACCGACCGGCTGTACATCAACAACCGTGACGGCACCTTCCGCGATGCCACGAAGGAGGCGCTGGGCGGGCTCGACACCAAGAAGGGCATGAACGTCGACATGGCCGACTTCGACCGCGACGGCTGGCTCGACATCTACGTCACCAACATCACGGACGAGTACATGAAAGAGTGCAACATGCTCTGGCACAACAACGGCGACGGCACCTTCACCGACCTGTCGAAGGAGACCGGCACCTGCAACACGCTGTGGGGCTGGAGCGCCAAGTTCGGCGATTTCGACAACGACGGCTGGGAGGACCTCTTCGCCGTCGACGGCCTGCGCTCGGCCGGCAAGGAGAACTACATCCCCGTCCTGCTCGAAATGATCATCAAGCCGGGCGTCGACTTCACCGACGTTGCGAGCTGGCCGGCGATCGGCCAGATGAGCTGGAGCGGCCTGCAGAAGAAGAAGCTGTTCCGCAACCTGGGGACGTTGGCCTTCAAGGAGATGGCGGCCGAGGCCGGGGTGGACAACGACCGCGACGGCCGCGGCATCGGCCTCGGCGACTTCGACAACGACGGCCGGCTCGACATCTACCAGACCAACGCCGACCAGGAGTCGCTCCTCTATCGCAATATCTCGGCGGCTTCGCCGGGCGCCGGGCACTGGCTCGAGCTGAAGCTCGCCGGCACCAGGTCGAACCGCGACGCCATCGGCGCCCGAGCCACCGTCAAGATCGGGGGCGCGACCCTGATCCGCGAGGTCAACGGCGGCAACGGCTACGCCGGACAGAGCTCGAAGCGATTACACTTCGGGCTGGGAGCGGCGGCGAAGATCGACTCGCTGGAGATCCGCTGGCCGAGCGGCCTGGTGGAGAAGCTGGAGACTTCGGGCCTGCCGGTGGATCGCATCACCACGATCAAGGAAGGAGCCGGAGTCGTGAAATGACGGACGCGCTGGCAGCCAACAAAGAGATCGGCAGGCGGTTTCGGGAAGACCTTTGGAACACCGGCGACTTTGCGCTGGCGGACGAGCTCTTCGCCCGCGACTGCCTGATCCACGCCCGCGTCCCCTTTCCCATCGATTTCGCCCGCGGCCCCGACGCGCTTCGCCACCTCATCTTCTTTTATCATCTCGCTTTCAGCGACATCCGGGTCACCGTCGAGCAGATCGTCGCCGAAGACGACCTCGTGGTCTGCCGCTGGACCGCCCGCGGCCGGCACACCGGCCATCTTCTGGGTCTGCCGCCCACCGGCCGCGAGACCGTCACCACCGGCATCGACATGCTCCGCATCGCCGGCGGCAAGATCGAGGAAGGCTGGGTCAGTTGGGATACTCTCAGCCTGTTCGAGCAGCTCATGGACCTCGGCGACGGCTCGGGCTCGGGTTTCCTCTCCCTGTTGGAGCGTTTCCAGGGTTCGAGATGAAACGCCGGAGGGGTGAGCCGAGCCTATAGGGAAGCGGTCGAGGAGGAGCCTGGAGGTGCAGATGGACGAGAAGAGCCTGCGTGAAGTGGACGTCCTGATCATTGGCGCCGGCCTGGCGGGGCTCTGCCTCGCCCGGCAGATCCTGCTGGCGGCGCCGGAGAAACGCATTCTGATGGTCGACCGCCTGGCGGAGGTCCCGTCGCCCAAGCAGAAGGTCGGAGAGGCGACGGTCCAGGTGAGCGGCTATTACTACTCGCGGGTGCTCGAAATGGAGGAGCACCTCCTGCGGGAACACTTTCTCAAGTACAACCTTCGCTTTTATTGGAAGAGCCAGCGCGGCGGCGAGGTCTGGGAAGACCTCAGCCAGTCCTACATCCGCAAGATTTCCAATATCGCCACCTATCAGCTCGATCGCAACAAGTTCGAAGGGGCGGTGCTGGAGAAGAACCGCGAGAATCCCAGCTTCGAGCTGATCCACCCCATGTCGGGCCTGCAGGTCGACCTGGCGGAAGGAGACGGGGATGGGCTCCACACCTTCCGCTTCGAGGCCGGCGGCCGTGAGATCGCAGGCCGGGCGAGCTGGGTGGTGGACGCCTCCGGCCGCAACCGTTTCCTGGTCAAGAAGGAGAGCCTCGACCGCCCGAGCCCCATTCATCACGGCTCGTCGTTCCTCTGGGTCGAGGGCCTGCTCGACCCGGAGAAGTGCACCAACCTCGACCGCAAAGCCATCCGCCTGCGGCCCGAGCGCTCGGCCCTGGGGCATTTCCCCACCTTCCTGGCCACCAATCACTACTGCGGCGAGGGCTACTGGTTCTGGGAGATTCCCCTCCACGGCAAGACGAGCCTGGGCCTCGTCTTCGACTCCGCCAACGTCGCCTTCAAGGACGTCTGTACGCCCGAGAAGCTGGTCGAGTGGATCTGCCGCGAGTATCCGCTCTACGCCCGCGACCTGCCGCAGCGCAAGATCCTCCACCATTCCGGCTACAACAGTTTCGCCCTGGACAACGGCCAGACGATCTCTCCCCACCGCTGGGCCCTGGTCGGCGAGGCCTGCCGCTTCACCGATCCGCTCTACAGCCCCGGGGGAGACCTGATCTCGACCTACAACACGCTGATCACGGACGCCATCCTGACGCCCGACCGGCGGCAGCTCGAGGCCAAGATCCGGTATTACGAGCCCCTGGCCCGGGCGATCTACGAGGCCTACGTGCCCAGCTTCTCCGTGAGCTATTGCACCCTGGGAGATCAGGAGTGCTTCTCCCTGCGCTACGTCTGGGAGCTGACCGTCTACTTCGCCTTCTACGTCTTCCCCTTCATCAACGACCTGCACACCAACCAGTCGTTCCTGCCCGCCTTCCTGCGCCGCTTCGGCCAACTGGGGCCCATCAACCAGGGCATCCACCGGCTGCTGGCGGCGTACTACCGGTGGAAGAAGGAGAACGTCGTCCTCGCCGCTCCGGAGCCCGTCTTCTTCGAGTTCACCGACGTCGGCGCTCTCGCCGCCGCCGAGCTGACTTTCTATAAGGTCGGAGTCGGCCTGGACGAGGCCCGCGAGGTGCTGGACGAGCAGCTCGAAAACCTCCGCGACCTCGCCCGCTGGACGGCGGCTCGCGTCGCCGCCGCCGTGCTGGACGAGCCACGGGCCGCCGACAACGCCGCCTACGTCCGCGGTATCGACGTCGACGACCTGCAATTCGATCCCGAGGCCATGGCGGCGCGCCTCGAAGCCGCCTGCCGCGAGACGTCCGAAACCTATGCCTGGCGCTTCAGCGTCCCCAGCATGGCCCGCTTCCGCACCGCGCGCCTGGCGCCACCGGCAGCCGAGGACATGGAGGTGGCGGCGGCCGGGGCCCGCGGATGACGCTGCCTCCCGCCGTCGAATCCCCGCGGGTGGACCACGCTCCGGGGCTGGAGCGGGCCTTTTCCTTCGTTCCCGCCGAGCGCACGGCTGAGCGGCTGCGGGTCGAGGGGAAGATTCCCGCCTTCCTGCGCGGCACCTACTACCTGAACGGCCCTGCCCGCTTCGCCCGCGGCGAGGTGCGCTACCGGCACTGGCTGGACGGCGACGGCATGGTCGTAGCCCTGCGCTTCGGCGGTGACCGCGACGGGAGCGAGGGCGTCCGCCTCACCGCCCGCTTCGTCCGCGGCACCAAGCTCACCGAGGAAGAGGCGGCCGGCCGGGCGCTCTATCGCGCCTTCGGCACCTCCTTCCCGGGCGACCGGCTGGTGCGCGGCATCTCCCTGGAGTCCCCGCTCAACGTCAGCCTCTATCCCTTCGGCAGGACTCTCCTGGCCTTCGGCGAGCAGGGGCTGCCCTGGGAGCTCGATCCGGAGACCCTGGAGACCCGGGGTGCCTTCACGTTCGGCAACGCGTTGAACCCGGTCTCTCCGTTCGCCGCCCACCCGAAGATCGACCACGTTACGGGGGAGCTGTTCAACTTCGGCATCTCCTTCTCGGCCGCCCAGCCGAGCCTCAACCTCTACCGCTTCGGCGCCGCGGGCGACCTGATCTATCGCCAGAGGCTGGCCCTGCCGGAGCCCCGCTCGCTCCACGACTTCTGCCTCGCCGGCCGGCACGTGGCCTTCTTCCTCGGCCCCTACCGGCTGGACATGGATGCGCTGCGCGAGGGGCGCACCCTGCTCGACTCGCTGCGCTGGGAGCCGGAGCGGGGAAGCCGGCTGCTCATCGCCCGCCGCGACGACGGCGCCGCCGTGGCCTCCGTGCCGGTGGGGGAGCGCTACGTCCTCCACGGCATCAACGCCTTCGAGGATCCCGCGGACGCCGATCGCCTGATCGTCGACGTGCTGGAGCTCGACCGCCCGGTCTACGATCAGTACTACCTTCCCGACCTGTTTCCCGACGTCGCTCCCGGCCGTCCCGTGCGGCTGACGGTGGACCTCCGGACCGGCGCTCTCGCCGGCCGCCGGGAGATCGCCTATGACCGGGCGCCCGATTTTCCCGCCATCGATCCCGAGCTCGCGGGCCGCCCCTACGAGAGCTTCTGGATGCTGGGCATCTCGCACACCGGCAGCCCGGGCCGCAAGACCTTCGACCAGGTCGTCCACGCCTCCTGGGCGCACCCGGAGCGCGTGGACGTCTGGCAGGCGCCGCCCGGCCACTACCTGGGGGGCGAGCCCGCCTTCGCCCCGAATCCCGCGAGCCCCGCGGACAGCGGCGCGGTGATCTGCCAACGCTTCGATGCGGCGACGGGCGACAGCGCCTTCCTGGTGTTCGACGCCTTCGACGTCGCCGCCGGGCCGGTGGCCGTGCTGCCTCTCGCTCAGCCTCTGCACTTGGGATTCCACGCGCTATTCCTGCCCGCCGCCCAATAGGGGTGGCGCCCGTCTCCAGGACGGCAGCAATTATTGCAGTGAGCAAGATTATGCAAGCGAGGCTCTATTCGCTCTGGTATGATTACTGTTGTTCCAACGGCCGTCGTCCTCCGGCTCTGAGTCTGTTCATCGATGAGCTTCACAACCACCACCTGGCATCCGATTCTCGAAGGGGAGCTCGCCGAACGCGGCCTGCGGGCGGTAGAGCGGATCGCTGAAGACCTCCAACGGTTCGCGGCGGCACCTCGATCCTCAACCCTCCCATCCTCGTGGTCCATCCGGCCAGCCAGCGAGCTCTCGCTCGCCAGCGGCTGGGCGGGCATCGCCCTCTTCTTCGCCTATCTCGATCAGGCCCTTCCGGGCCGGGGCCACGACGACACCGCGCTGGAGCTTCTGGAGCGGGCGGTCGCGGGAATCGGGGGACAGACGGTCTCGGCGGGCCTCTTCACCGGGTTCCCCGGAGCGGCCTGGGTGATGGAGCACCTGGAGGGAAGCCTCATCGAGAGCGCGCCGGGAGAGGATGCCGGGGAGGAGGCCGCCACGGCGGTGGCGCTCCACCTGGGGCAGGTCCCCTGGCGGCACGGCTACGACCTGATCAGCGGCCTCGCCGGCCTCGGCGTCTACGCGCTCGAACGCTCGCCGCGTGCTTCGGCCCGGGAGTGCCTGGCGCGGGTGGTGGCACGCCTCGCGGAAAACGCCGAGCGTCGCCCCGCGGGGATCGCCTGGCGGACCCCGCCGGATTCGCTTGCGCCCGCGGAGCTTCGCGACCTTTACCCCGAGGGCTTTTTCAATCTCGGTGTCGCCCACGGCGTGCCCGGGGTGATCGCCATGCTGGCCGGCGCCTGCACCGCCGGGATTGCGGAGGCGCGGCCGCTCGTCGACGCCGCCGTGGCCTGGACGCTGACCCAGAAGCTCCCCGCGGGAGCCGGATCGGTGTTTCCCGACGAAGCCTCTCCCACGCCGGAAGAGGCGCCCGAGCCCAGCCGGGTGGCCTGGTGCTACGGCGACCTCGGCATCGCCGCCTCCCTCCTCGCGGCGGCCCGCGCCCTGGGCGAAGCCGATTGGGAGCGGGAGGCTCTGACCCTGGCGCGAGGCGCCGCCGCGCGCTCCACCGCGGACGCGGGCGCCAGCGACGCCTGCCTCTGTCATGGGGCGGCCGGCAACGGCCATCTCTTCAACCGCCTTTACCAGGCGACGGGTTGTCCGGCCTTCGCCGAGGCGGCCCGCTCCTGGTTTCTGCGGGCCCTCGAACAGGCGCGCCGCGGAGCGCCCTTCGGCGGTTTCCAGACCCGGGCGATGGACCCTCAGGGCAAGTTGGGCTGGCAGGACGAGCCCGGCTTCCTCAAGGGCGCGGCGGGGATCGGCCTCGCCCTCCTTGCCGCTGCGACGCCGGGCGAGCCCGCCTGGGACCGGGCCTTGTTGATTTCGTCTCGTTCCGATTGATTCCTGAGAGCAGATATCCCATCTGCCCTCATTCGCGGAGGTCGCTATGAAAAGGAAGATCCAGAAGTTGTCCCTCACCAAGGAAACCCTGCGGAGTCTCGAGGATCCGAGTCTCAATCAGGTGGCCGGTGGCGCCACGACCCAGCCGGATACCTGTCCGGTGGTGTCCTGCAACGTCTGCACGGACGTCACCCGCCGGTGCTCGGCCTGCTGCGGCTCGTAACCCCATGAGCGCCTGCCGGGCGCCGCACCTGGCGCCCGGCAGGCGCGTTCTCCTGGAGACAATGACTCTGATGCCCGAGCAACCCTGGCGCCCCATCCTGCAGGACCTCGCCGCCGAGCAGGCGCTCACGGTGGCCGAGGAGATCGCCGCCGCCCTGCTGGCCCTCGCCGCAGCCGGCCGGCGTTACTTTGCTCTCGCCGATCTGGCCGGCTGGTCGCTTTTCCTCGCCCACCTGGATCGCGCGCTTCCTGGCCGCGGGTACCTCGATCGGGCGGCCGAGCTGCTGGAGACATCGGTCGCCGACATGGGCCAGTCGTACTCGCCGGCAGGTCTCTACGCGGGATTTCCGGGCGTGGCGTGGCTCGTCGAGTACCTGAAGGGCTGGATCCTCGACGACGACGAAGAGGACGACCCGGGACTGGAGGTCGCCGCCTCCCTTCGCGACCACCTCGGCCGGACGCCCTGGAAAGGCGACCACGATCTGCTCACCGGGCTCGCCGGCCTCGGGGTTTACGCCCTCGAACGGTCGCCGCGCCGGTGGGGGAGGGAGTGCCTGGAAAACGCCGTGTCCCGCCTCGCCGAGACGGCTGAGCGCCGGCCGGAAGGGGTCACTTGGAGGACGGCGCCGGAGGTGATGGTTCCGGAGGTGGCGAAGCTGTTCCCGCAGGGCAACTTCGACATGGGCGTGGCTCACGGCGTGCCGGGAGTCGTGGCGATGCTGGCGTTGGCGAACGCCGCCGGCGTCGGTTCCCGCTCCCTCCTCGACGAGGCGGTGGCCTGGCTCCTGGCGCAGAAGCTGCCGCCGGGAGGGCGCTCGATCTTCCCGCACGTCGTCGTTCCGGACCGTGCGCCGGGACCGAGCCGCCTCGCCTGGTGTTACGGGGACCTGGGGCTCGCCGCGGCCCTGCTCGTCGCCGCCCGCGCCACGGCAGAGCCCGCCTGGGAGCGGGAGGCCCTGGAGATCGCACGCACCTGCGCCAGCCGCCCGGAGCAGACTTCGGGCGTGGTCGACGCCGGTCTGTGTCACGGCGCGGCCGGCAACGCCCACATCTTCAACCGGCTCTTCCAGGCCACGGGCGATCTCCAGTTTGCCGAGGCTGCGCGGTTCTGGCTCGAGAGGACGCTCGCCCTGCGCCGCCCCGGCGAAGGGGTCGCGGGCTTCTCCTCCTGGGAACCAGGTGACATTGGGGAGCCGAGGTGGGAAGATGACCCGAGCTTTCTAGGCGGAGCGGCGGGCATCGGACTGACCCTGCTCGCCGCCGCGTCGCCGGTGGAGCCCGGCTGGGACCGGCTGCTCCTGGTCTCCATCCCGCCACGCCCTTCAGATCCTCATTGAGGGAACTTAGATGAATTGGGACGCCTCGTACGTCGTCTCCCGCTCCTTGACCTTCGAGGTTTCGCCCGCCGGCAAGCTGGTCGTGGCGGGATCGCTCTCGCGCCGGCCGCAGGTGATGGATCTCGACGGGCTCCCGGTGCTGCTGGGCTTCGCCTCGGCTGCCACGCCGCGGGCGGTCCTCAACCGCCTGCGGCAGGAGTGGGAGCTCGAGGAGGCCGGCTTCGCGGAGGTCGTGCAAGCCCTGGCGGAGCAGGAGCTGCTGCGGCCGGTCGAGGCCGCGGCCGAGAGGCCGGCTCTGCCGAAGGGGGCGTTCGGCTCCGTCCGCGGTCACTACTCCATGCTCAAAGATCCCCTTCGTGTGCTCTCCTACCGCTCGGCCATCGAGCGGCAGGCCCGGGACTGCACGGTCGTCGAAATCGGTTGCGGCACGGGCATCCTGTCGCTCTTCGCCGCCCGCGCGGGTGCCCGCCGGGTGATTGCCATCGAGGAGAGCGCCATCGCCGAATTGGCCGCGCAGATGTTCGCGGCCAACGGCGGCTCCGGGGTGATCGACCTGAGGGTGACCAACAGCCGCAATGTGGAGCTCGACGAGCCGGCCGACCTGATCATCCACGAGATCCTCGGGGTCGATCCCTTCGAGGAGAACCTGCTGCCCGTCCTGGACGATGCGCGCCGCCGGCTGCTGCGGCCCGGCGGGCGTCTTCTGCCGTACCGCCTGGAGGTCTGCTGCATAGGGGTGGAGCTGGAGGAGCCGCCGGGCGCCGAGGCGAACCGGCTGCTGGCCGAAGCGCGGGAGCTCCCGGGCCTCTACGGCCTCGACTTCGCGCCGTTCCTGCAAGCTCTCGCGGACTCCGCCCGGCCCTCTCTCTCGCGCAAGTGGATCGACGGCAAGGCGCGCTTCGAGGAGAAGATCCTCTCCGCGGAAAGCCGGTTCCTGGACCTCGACCTACGCAGCGATCCCCTCGACCTCGCCGGATGGAGCTCGCAGGTCCCGCTACGGATCGTCCAGCAGGGAACCTTGGGGGGCGCCGTCCTCTTCTTCCGCGCTCACCTCGACGAGCAGATTCAACTCACCACCTCCCCGCTCGCCCCGCCCACCTGCTGGGGTTGGGACGTCCGGCTCTTCTCGCGGCGCGTCGCCGTGGCCCCCGGCGACGAGGTGGCTCTCAGCATCGAGCTCCAGCATCAGGGCGGCGTACAGAGCCTGACGATAGACCTCGCGTAGCCCAAGGTCCTGTTCTGCCCGCCGGCCGGCACTCTTCTCTTGGGGGCCGCTCGCCCCGGGCATGGTGCCGCGAGGGCGAGGGCCGCCAGGAGGCAAAGCGCCATGAAGAAGCAGCTCAAGAAGATCGTCCTCGCCAAGGAGACGTTGCGCGACCTCGGCTCCGACCTGTGCAGGGTGGAAGGAGCCGCCTTCCCGAACTCGGACGTCAACACCTGCGTGTGCCACACCGTCTCGTGCCATCCGGGCCTCTGTTAGTAGGACAGTGAGGGAGGAACACCGGCGCCCTGGCGAAGCCCGGCGGGGCGCCGGTGCCGGGTTTGGCATAGACTCTCTCCCCGAGAGGTGACCCGCCCATGACCGAGCCCCAGCCGTCCGCGAGCGATCCGCTCGTCCGTATCGAATGCCAGTGGTGCAAGAGCCAGAACCCGGGCACGGCCACGACCTGCCGCTCCTGCGGCGCGCCGCTCGACGTCAAGAACCTGGTCAGCGACTCGGGGTGGCGCGAGGCGCCGCGCCTGCGCGACATGACCGAGATCCAGTTCGGCTCCAGCACCTGCCAGGTGGAGGGGGAGATCGTGCCCGTGGCCGAGATCAACCTCGGGGCCGGCGACTCGATCTTCTTCGAGCACCACGTGCTGCTGTGGAAGGACGACGCCACCCGCATGAGCGTCCTGCCGCTGACCGGCGGCGTCAAGCGGGCCCTGGCCGGCATGCCGTTCATCATCAGCGTCGCCCACGGCCCCGGGCGGGTGGCCTTCTCGCGCGACGCCACGGGCGAGCTCGTCGTGCTGCCGCTCCACCCCGGCATGGAGCTCGACGTGCGCGAGCACGCCTTCCTGCTCTCCTCCCACACCATCAACTACACCTTCGTCCGCATCAAGGGGCTGCGCAACATCCTCTTCGGCGGCCAGGGCATGTTCATGGACCGCTTCGTCACCACCAACGCGCCCGGCCTGCTGTTGCTGCACGGCTACGGCAACGTTTTCGAGCGCACCCTCAAGCCCGGGGAGAGCATCCTCGTCGAGCCTGGGGCGTTCCTTTATAAAGATTCCTCCGTGACCATGGACGTCGAAGCGATCAAGCTCACCAGCGGCTTCTTCGGCGGCACCAGCATGAACCTCGCGCGCATGACCGGCCCCGGCCGCGTCGGCATCCAATCCATGTACGTCCACCACGCCACCGAGTGAGAGGAGGCCGGCGCGATGAACGTCGATACGGGATCCACAGCGCGCTCCTACACCTGCCCCTGGTGCGGCCTGGCGACCGACGGCAGCAGCCTTTCCTGCCCGGCGTGCGGGGCCATGGTCGACGTGCGCGCCGTCGTCTCCCGTTCCGGCTGGACGGAGCTGCCCGGCCGCCGCGACATGGCGAAGCTCCAGTTCGGCCACTCCGTCTGCCAGATCGAGGGAACCTACGTGCCGGTGGCGGACATGAACCTCGCCGCCGGCGACCGCGTCTATTTTTCCCATCACGTCCTGCTGTGGATGGACACCCAGGTGAAAGTGACTGCCATGTCGCTCAAAGGCGCCTGGAAGCGGATGCTGGCGGGGATGCCGCTGATCATGACCCAGGCCGAGGGGCCGGGGCGCATCGCCTTCTCGCGCGACGCGCCGGGCGAGATGATCGCGCTGCCGCTCCAGCCGGGCCAGGCGGTCGACGTGCGCGAGCACCTCTTCATGGTGGCCACGGGCTCGGTGACCTACGACTGGTTCCAGTCCAACGTCTGGTTCACCACCAAGGAAGGGGACGAAACGGAGACCCATTATCCGCTGGGCACGCTGCTCGACCGTTTCCAATCGCAATCGGTCCCGGGCCTGCTGCTCCTGCACGCCGCGGGCAACGTCTTCGTCCGCACCTTGCAGCCGGGGCAGACGATCCTGATCAAGCCCACGGCCTTCCTTTTCAAGGACACGACGGTCGGCATGCAGCTCCACATCGAGCGCCCCGCCGGCACCTGGAGATCGTGGCGATCCTGGGGAGACCGCTACCTCTGGCTGCGCCTCCACGGCCCCGGCCGAGTCGCCGTCCAATCCGCCTTCGAGCCCCTGGAAGACAACGGCCGCACGATCGTCAGCCACTCGGGGGCGACGCAGCGGCAGTGGTGAGGGGGAGATCAGAGCTCGAAGGGTTCGCAGCCTTCGAACGTCGGCCTGTTGCGTAGGGCCTCTTCGATCCCCGGAAGCTGATTGACAGCTATCTGGAGCTGTTCCCACCAGTTTTCTCCCAGCCGGGGCTGGTTCTCTTGTAAGGACTGAATATCCGCGGGCGTGGTAGGGACATTCCAGGGCAGATCAAAGGGGTCAGAGGGTTCGCTTGATTTCATCGAGGCGGTCTCCTAGGCCTTGCCGTTCAAAGTAGCTCTCGGCTTTTTGGCGGTCAACTCCCGGCAGCTTCAGGAGGAATCTTATGTCTGTCATTTCCTTGAGAGTCCTGCCGGGGTCGCTTTTCATCGCAGACACCTTCATCGCCACTAGATGCTCGGGGCGTGGAACCGGAATTGTACGGTCGCGAAGGCCCGGGAGTTGGCGGCAGCTCGAAAACAGCTCTCGGCTCGTATCTTCGTTGACGTAGATGAAGTCGAGCCGTCCCCATAAGGGGTCGGCGTGCTTGTGATTGGAAAACCCCGTCGAACGATGGAGCGTTCGGTATCCGAGAGATTCGAGGAACTGAATCAGCTTTTCCTGGATCACGGACTCTACGACGAAATCAAGATCCAACGTAGTCCGGGGAAGACCGTACGCTGCGAGAGCAAAGCCTCCGACGACGGCATAGCGAAAATCCTTCCCCTCGAGAAATCCGATCACCGTCTCCATGACTCTGCCGAAATCCATCGTTTACCCCCTGCCGAACACCTCATGCTTCGGCGCCAGGTTTTCCTTCCGGCGAAGGCGGTAGAGACGTCCCAGGTCGTAAACGATACCTCCCGAAGGCCACGGGGACCGCGGGACGTCTCCGCAGGGCAATCCCGCCGCCCGAAGGGACGGGGGACTGATGGCCACCAGAAGGCAGGAATTCTCAGGGCGCGGTGTGCCAGCGAAAGGGCGTTGCCAATTCGAGGCGATCTTGCCCCTTCGGAGACGTCCCGCGGTCCCCGTGGCCTCCGACGGATATCGTTCAGGACCTGGGACGTCTCTACCGCCTTCGCTGAGGGGGCCTCGCATCACGCCCTCACCCCCCGCCAAACACTTCATGCTTCGGCGCCAGCCTCTCGACCGGCAATCCCGCCGCCTCGCGAAGGGCGGCTTCGGTGTAGCGCTGGGCCATAATGCCTCGCCATTGGGTTTGGAAATCGGTGTTGTCCATAGGCGTAGCGGCCTTGCGGGCGAGCTTGGCGGCTTCAGTAAGGAGGTCGGGATCGGGTACCTTCCCCACAAGGAGAGACTCCGCGGCCGGCACGGCGAGGGGAGCTGAGGAGACGGCTCCGAGATAGATCCTCGCCTGCGTGATCACTCCGGCGGGATCGGTCCATAGGGCCACGGCGGCGGAGAGGACGGCGAAATCGATCGAGCCGCGGCGGCGGAGCTTCCAGAAGGCGGTGCCGCAGCGGTCGCCCGTGGCCTCGGCGGGGAGGAAGAGATCGGTCAGGATCTCGTCCGGACGCTTGGCGAGATAGTCGATGCCGTCGTTGCAAAAAAGGTTTTCGACGGGAATCGTTCTCTCGCCCTGCGCGGAGACGAGACGCACGCGAGCCCCCAGCGCACAGGCCATCGGAGCCGAGTCTGAGGCGGAATGAGCCAGGCAGCGGGGCGAGCTCGTGGCGACCCAGCAGATCGTTCCCTCTTCTTTCATGCAGTAGTCGATCGACCGGCGCCACTCCTCGGTCTGGTTGTAGTAGGTGCAGCGAGTGTCCACGCAGAGGTTGCCGCCGATCGTTCCCATGTTGCGCAGCGGCGGCGAGGAGATCGAATGGACCGCCGTCGCGAAGGCGGGGTAGCGCTGACGAACGGCCGGATGGCGCGCCACGTCGTCCAGCAGGGTCGTGGCGCCGATGCGTACCTCGCCGTTGACGTGGATTCCCGCGAGACCAGGAATGCCCATGAGGCTGACCACGGTCTGGGCCTTCTGGTTTCGGCGCTTCATGTTGGGCCAGAGATCTGTGCCGCCGGCCACGAGGCGGACGAGCTCGCCTTCACCGGCCAGGACGGCGCCAGCCTCTTCGAGGCTTTTCGCTTGGATGTAGCGGAACTCCGGCAATCGCAGCATGCTTTCAGTCTCCCTGTCTCCGCGCCTTTCTCCCGCCCAAGACCCTCACCCCTGTCTCCTCTCCCACCGCCCTCCCCCCGGCCGGGAGAGGGGAACCCGGCTGAAGCTTTCTTGCTGTTCTCCCTCTTCTCCCGGTTGGGGGGAGTGCGATGGGAGAAGAGGGCCGGGGTGATGAGGGGTCATGTCGTCAACGCCGCCAGCTTTCCCTTCTTGAGCGCCTCTTCGCGCGACATCATCGTTCCGGACGCGGAGCGCATGCCCGCCCGCAGCTTTTCGCGATAGTCGTTGATCGCCTTGCCGTCGCCACCCTGCTCAGGGGTGGGAACCATCAGGTTTTCCCCGAAGTCCACCTCCGGGAAACCGCGCGGACCGAAGCGCGGCTCGAGGCCCTTGGCCTTTGCGTCCATCGCGCGCAGCACCATGTGCGGATGGATCGGCACCTGGTCGACGCGCACGCCCACGGCGTCGTAAATTGCGTTGGCCACCGCCGGCATGACGGGCAGCAACGGCCCCTGGCCCACTTCCTTGGCGCCGAAGGGACCCTGCGGGTCCGGATCTTCGATCAGGTAGGTGGTCACCGGCGGCATGTCCGCAAAGGTGGGGCTTTTATATTCGAGGATCGACGGGTGCCTGTGCACCAGGGCGTTCGAAAGATGGCGCGGCAGGCGGCGGAAGACCTGCTCTTCCATCATCACCTCGCCCAGGCCCATGTAGACGCTCCCCTCCACCTGGCCCAGCACCAGCACCGGATTGAGCGATTTGCCGACGTCGTGAGCGATCCAGACGTGAACGGGATTCCACAGCCCCGTCTCTCGATCGACCTCGACCTCGATCACCGACGCCGAGTAGGAGTAGGCAGGGGAGGGGCCGACGCCAGCGCCGCGATAACGGCCCGGCGAGCGCGGCGGAATATAGCTCCCCGTCGTGGCGAGGGTGCCGAACCGGGCCTCGGTGGCAATCACCGCGTCCTGGAAGCTCAGGCTCTTCTCCGGGTCCTGCGCGTCGAACACCCGGCGCTCGGCGAAGACCAGCCGGGATTGGGGGACTTCGAGTTGCTGCGAGACGGCCTGGGCGATCAAATCACGCGCCCGCTCAGCGGCCTGGAGGGCGGCGTTGCCTACCATCAGGGTGACGCGCGAGGAGTAGCTGCCGAGATCGACGGGCGTCAGATCCGTGTCCGCCACACAGAGGCGGATGTCCGCGAGCTCGACGCCCAGCACCTCCGCCACCACGGCGGCGAGGATGGAGTCCGATCCCTGGCCGATCTCGGCCTCGCCGCAAAACGCAGCGACGCCGCCCGAGCGGTCGAGCTTCAGCATCACGCCCGATTGCGGCATGTGATTCCAATAGATGGGCAGGCCCGCGCCGCAAAGATACGAGCCGCAAGCGAGCCCCAGCCCCCGGCCCTCGGGAAGCTTGCCCCACCGTTCGCGGAAGCCGCTCCCCGCGACCACGGCCTCGATACATTGGCGCAGGCCCATGGAGCCGATCTTCAGCCAGTTGGCCGTCACCGTATCCCGCTCGGCAAGCATGTTGAGCCGCAGGTCCGCGGGATTCTTCCCCAAGGCTACGGAGATCTTGTCGAGATGCACCTCGAAACCGAAACGCGGCTGGGGGGTGCCGTGGCCGCGCTTGGGGCCGCACGGCGGCTTGTTGGTGAACGCCCGCACGCCCTGGAACTCGTAGGCGGGCAATTTATAGGTCACCGTCTGCAGCGCGCCTGTGTAATAGGTGGAAGCCACGCCGTAGCTGCCATAGGCACCGCCGTCGAGGGCGGTACGCAGGCGCTGGGCCGTGAGGGTCCCGTCCTTTTTGATCCCCGTCTTCACCGCCATGAGCACGGGGTGGCGGCCGCGATGGCAGTAGAAGACCTCCTCGCGGCTGAGCGTGATCTTCACCGGCCGGCCAAGCTTCAACGCCAGCTTGGCCACCACGATCTCGTGATTGAACGGATCGCTCTTGCCGCCGAAGCCGCCGCCGTTGGAGCAGGCCACGACGCGGATGCGCGACGCCGGCAGCTCCAGCACCTTGGTGAGGGCGCGGTGCACGTAGTGCGGCGTCTGGGTGGAGGAGTAGAGGGTCACCCGGTCGTCGTCCTCGGGCACGGCGACGGCGCAGTGCTGCTCCATGGGCAGGTGGGTGTTCCCTTCGTAGTAGAAAACGTCCTCGAAGATCCGGTCCGCCTCTTCGAACCCCTTTTCCACCTCGCCGAAGGTCATGGAAACCACCTTGTGGAGGTTGCCATGGTCGCCGTAGTCGTGAATCCGCGGCTCCGGAGTGGCGAGGGCGTCCTCGATCGAAGAGATCGTCGTCAGCGGCTCGTATTCGACCTTGACCTTGAGCGCCGCCTCATACGCCGCGTCCTCGGTGACGGCGGCGACGGCCACGACGGGATCGCCCACGAAGCGCACGCGATCCGGGCAGAGGGCGTGCTCGTCCTGCGAGACGGGGAGGATGCCGAAAGGGATCGGGACCTCCTTGCCGGTGAGAGCGCCCAAATACCCGGACACCTTCTCGGCCTCCGAGAAATCGATCGACAGGATGTTCGCGTGCGGCACGGTCGAGCGCACGAGACGGGCGAAGCACATCCGCGGAAACACGAGATCGTCCGCAAACCGCGTGGCGCCCGTCACCTTGGCGCGGCCATCCACGCGGCGAAACGGCTTGCCGATGATGCTCGGTTCGCGCTGCGGCTCGGGATCAGGTTTACGGAGGGGGTCTGCCATGATGATCTATTCCTGAACGGGGATGGGCGAGCCGTAGAAGACCTTCTCTGGGGGAGCGCAATCCTCGCCGCGCATCCTGGCGGCGGCCCACTCCACACCTTCGATGATCTTGTGGTATCCCGTGCACCGGCAAAGATTGCCAGCCAAAGCCTCGCCGATCTCCGCAGCATTCGGCTTGGGATTTTCCGCGATCAACGCCTTGGCCGTCATCAGGATGCCCGGCGTGCAGTAGCCGCACTGGGCCGCCCCGAGATCGGCGAAGGCGGCCTGGAGCGGATGGAGCTCGTTGCCGTGCTGCATCCCCTCGACGGTTTCTATCTGTTTCTCGCCTATGTCCGCCGCAAGGACCAGGCAGGAAAGCACAGGTCGGCCGTCCACGAGGACCGTGCACGTGCCGCATTCGCCGAGCTCGCAGCCATGCTTGGTGCCGGTGAGGCCGCATTCCTCTCGCAGGACTTCCAGGAGCGTATGGTGGGTGGGGAAGACGACGGGGCGGTCTTCGCCATTGACGTTGAGCTTCAAGGTGGTCAGGTCGTTCATATCATAAGCGCCTAGGCGCCGGTCCTCCTCAAGAGCAATGCAGCCTGCAAATCCAGCCCCGAAGGGCCGACAGCATAAAGCCTGGGGCGTAAGCCCCAGGAACACGGAACCCAACATTCCCTAGCCCCGAAGGGGCGGCAGCAGCAGTCTGCGATCCAAGCTGCTTTCGCCCCTTCGGGGCTGATGAGGATTCTTGGAATCGTTCTTCCCTGGGGCTCACGCCCCAGGCTTTATGCTGTCGGCCCTTCGGGGCTGAAGATCTCTCAGGCACGGCCAGCTATCTATATATGATTGTGAATGTTACGTGGTGGGCACTCGCTCCCTGCGATTGAGCGGTAGAGATAATCGTGGAGCTGGAATGCCTATCTAGCCAGCGATGAATCGAACTTCCTAGTTGGCTAATGTCGATGTTTTCGAAGACTTCAACGCTCATGGCTTGGGCCTCGCCGATTATAGATATTCCTAAATGAGTTTTCGCCCGCCGTTCGCTTAGGAGAGAGTCGAAGTGAAGGACCCGTCCCGAAGGGCGACGCACCGCCCCTCCCCCTTCACGCCGCCATCCCCCGCACCAACAATTCCGCGCACTCCTTGCCGATCTGGCGGGCGGTCTTGCCGCCGTCGGGCCGGAACCACTTGACGGTCCAGTTCACGGCGCCCAGGATGGCCATGGCACTGACTTTGGGGTCGGTCTGGCGGAAGATGCCGGTCGCCATTCCCTCTTCGATGATTTCCCGGAAGGCGCGCTCGTAGGCGTCGCGACGGTCCTGGACTCTCCGCCGCCAAGGTTCGGTCAGGGCCTCGACTTCCAGGTGGGCGAGGGAGCCGGGGATCTCTTCGTTGAGCAGGACGACGTGCTCTTCGATCAGGAGGGCGAGACGGGCGTCCGCGGGGAAATCGCTCTGCCGCACCTTGGCTGCCAAGTCGAGGAGCGCCTCGAGGGTGTCTTCCTGGACGAAGGCGAGGAGCGCCTCTTTGTCCTTGAAGTAGTAATAGAGGTTCCCCACGGCCATCCCCAGCTCCGCCGCGATGTCGCGCATCCCGGTGGACTGCAGCCCGCGCCGGCGAAACACCCTGGAGGCCGCGTGGAGGATCTCCCGCTTCTTCTCCAGGACTTTCTGCTGCACGCGGGGGTCGGCAGAGATTTGAACCATGGTTCAAATCATGCCAGGAAACAGACGTGAAGTCAAGGCGGATAGCGCCCTCTCTTGCGGTATGGTACGCCGTGCTCCCGGCGATGCCTGGAGGCGAGCCTCGGCGATGACGCGATTCTTCCACCTTTTCCTCCTGGTTCTCCTCGCCGGTCTCACGGCTTGCGGTGGAGGAGCCTCCAGAAAAGCAGCGTCCGGGAAGCCGGCCCGACCTCCCGAGCCGGAGGTTTGGATGGAGCTGCGGCATGGAACGGAGCCGCAGGAGTTGGTGCGGATCGGCGTCCAGGGTGTGGCGATCGGGCCGGCCGGGGGGCCTCTCACCGTGCAGCTCTTCGCCGGGCCTCGCCGGTCCGATGCCGCGTGGTATTTCCTTCGCACCTACGGGCCGTTCGAGCTGAAGGCGCCCCAGGGAAACCTCGTTTTCCACAGCAAGGGCCGCGTGACCGCCGGACCGTTGGAGAAGCGGATGATCTTCGAATGGGCGCGTTCGGTGGCGGCGGAGGCGGCGGACAGCCGGAGCGCGCAAGCCTATGGCCTCGTCCTGGCCTGGCACCAGGGCGGCTCCTCGGGGATCTGTCGCGATGTCGCCCTCTACCTGACCGGCGAGGCCGTGGCCTCGGCCTGCGGCTGGACCTCCGACATCCAGGGGCGGCTCGACCCGGAGACCCTCGGCCAGGTCTACGGCTGGTTCGATCGCCTGAAGCCTCTTCAGGCCGGCCCTGGGGATCAGGACAGGCGGCAGGGATCGCTCGAGACCCGCCTGGTCTTCGCCGGCCATGGGGCTCACCCGGCCGGGGCTGGCGAACAGGCCGAGATGCTGGCCTTTGGAGCGGCCCTCTACGGCGAGCTCGCGGCCCGGCGGGAGGGCGCCCCCGCGACGCCGGCCGCCCCGGAGGAGACAACGGCGCCCCAGAAGAGCCTCCCGGCGCCTCCCTCCCGCCTCCTGCTGCCGGCGCGCCTCCTACCGCCTAAAGAGACGGAGGCCGTCCTCGATCTTCCAGCCCAGCCCCCGCCGCCGCCTCAGGGGATGGGAATCACCCCTCCTGCGAGGCCACCGCGGCCGCAGCCTGCGCCGACGCCCGAAGAAACACCCGGGGACAATTAGGAAACGACGGGGAGCTTGCGCAGCGGATCGCGAGCGACTGCAAGCTCGTAGGCGCGCCGGGGGGCGACGGCCACGGCCTCGCCGAAACCCGCTGGCCGGGCCTCGACCTCGACGCCGAACTCGCGGCTCGCCTCCAGCAGCACGATCCAGGTCTTTCCGTCTCGTGCCTGCCGGTCCACCTCGACGTAGTTGCCGAAGGGGCCGTCCCGCAGGGTGAGGAGCACCTCGGCGCTCTCGACGTCATCCCGCCGCCAGCGTGCGAAAAGCTGCAAGGCGTCGGGAGGCACCGTGTAGTCCTCGGGCCGGTAGGGGGGACGCACCCACACCGTCCCGTTCGCGGTTTCGCGGCGGGTAAGAGGCATCAGCCGCCCGCGGCGGCCACCCGCGCTGCGGCCTGCTGGATGAGCCCCCGGTAATAGGCCTTGTCCGCGGCGGAGAGGCGCTGGGAGAGAAACCAGCGGTTCGTAATGGTTCCGTCCGGATTATGGCCCCGGATGTACCGTGCGATCAGCGTCTCCCGGCCGTCGAGGCCGCGGCGCAGGAGCACGTCGCCCACGGCGAGAGGAGTGGGCACCGTCATCACGTCCTCTTCATTGATGTGGAGCGGATAGATCGTGTTCGGTGGATCCGAGGGGTCCTGGGTCAGCAGAACGAGATCGTTCGACATGCCGAGGGCCGTGTAGGGATTGGTCTGGCCCTGGCGGTTCATTTCAAAGGAACGACCGAGGAGGTCCGGCTCCGTAGCCTGGACGGTGTCGTTCAAGTCTTTGCCGAGCGGAATCTTGGCGTCGCTCGCACCCTGGGCGATCATGATGTGGCGGATCGAATGAAGGCCATGTGAGCGGATTTCCTGGGAGAGCACGCGAAAGAGAGGGTCCGCCGTAGCGTCCGTGTACTGCCCCAGGGGCGTGGTCTCGAAGTCGAGCCCCAAGGCGCCCACGGTCGCACCCGCATCGAGCCCCTGAGTGTTGCGCTCCAGGCCCACGAAGCCGCGGACGGTGTTGGTCGTGACGACCACCGGCGCGCTCGGGGAGCCGATCACCGTCCGGCCATAGAGGAAGCCGCCGATGTCCGAATTCTGGATGAATTTGCGGATGACGGCGCCGCTTCGCATGTCCTCGTCGAGAATCGAATGCATCTTGATGAGAGCGGCGAACTGGCTGGCGGTGAGCGGCGGCCGCATCGAGCCATCCGGATTGAGCTCGCCGCTCTCGAAAGCCGGGTCGGCGGCCGTCACCTGGGCATCGTGCCCGATGGAGGTACGCACCGCCACGATCTCATCCTGAGTCATGAAGCAGGTCAGGAGCCTGGCCGGAGGGATGAACTGCCGCTGGGCCGCGCTCGGCAGCAGCTGATGGCTCACCGGGCAATGGCCGGCGCCATAGGCTGCGGTGGTGCACGCGGATACAACGAGGAGGATTGCTGCTCGAAGCGTGAATCTCTCTTTCATCAGACTCTCCTGAAGCAGATTGTTTCCCGACAACAAGGATTAAACGGTTTGCTTGTTGAATGCTACAACAAGAGAGGGCGTTGGGGAAGATCGGGCCGCCACGCGCGTGGCGACCCCATCTAGGTTGCTCTGGCGCCGGCCTACTCCCCGGGAATGCAGACGCCAGGCACGAGCACGGACAACCCATTGGCTCGAAGAATAGTGGACACGTTACCCACAGTGCCTTCTCCCAGGTCCCAATCGATGGACCCAGCCCCGGTCAGCCCGAGGGCCAGACCATCTACCTGGAAAGCGATCCTTTGTTGGGCCGCAACGTTCAGAGTAGGCCCTGTGGGATTGCCCCCGGCCTCGCGGTAAACCACGCCGGTGACAGGAACCGATCTACCAGTGCCGAGATAGAACACCACGTCCGTGGTTGCGTCTTGGGGCACTCCCTGAAGGAACCGGACGTTCCACCGGCGGCAGAGCTGGGGCGGCGAGCGGTGGAGATCGGTGTCCACCAGAGCGCCGCCCGAGGCGAGGCCACGAGTCGGATCGATGCGCACGAAGTCGCCACTGAGGATCCGCTGGTGAGCTTCGCCTCCGGCCACTCCGATCTGGACGTACCCGGTCGTATCCTGAATTCCCTGTGCGGGGTCGCGCGGGTTGACGGTCAGCGTGGCATGGGCGCTCAGGGAAGAGGTTCCCGTATGAAGGCTAGTGCCGTTGCTGAAGAAGTACTCATAGCGGATCTTGACCTCATTCTCCGATTCGTTGCGGACGGCGAAGAGGGTGGTAGCACTCCCCGGCCCGACCTCGAAATAAGGGAGGATCAGGTCGGACTCGGGTCCGAGATTCTCGGCGGGCGGAGACTTGCGGCAGACGCCGGGAATGGCCACCGCGTACCCGCCGGCCCTATGGATTGCGGACACATAGCCAATGCCGTCGGGAAACTCCCATTCGATGGAGCCGAAGCTCGGCAAGAGTTTCAGATCCGTATTCGTCAGCCGGTGGAACGCCTCCTTCGAATCAGTGGCAGAAATCTCCTGGAAGAGTTGACCGGCTTCGTCATAGACCTTCCCTATGGCCACCGGCTTGCCGTTCGAACGGTTGCCCGGCACGAAGAAGAAGAATTCCGTGCTGGTGTCCAAGGGGCCGCCATTGGCAAAGCGGACGCTCCAACTTCGGCACAACTCAGGTGGCACGCGCGAGGTGTCGGTGGCGACGAGAGGGAGGGCGGAGGCAGGTCCTGTCGCCGAATCGACGCGAATGAAGTCACCGCTCAAGAGTGGCGAAGGGGGTGAGTCCGGTAGAACTAGCGGCTGGTCGCACGTCGTAGGGCTGTTTGACGAGCACGAGCTCGGACAGTTGGCAACCGGCGTAATGCCGACATGACCCTCGGCGTTCTCAAAAAGCGCGAGTAGGTCTTGTGTGTAGGTCTGCTTCGGTTGAAGACAGCAAATCTGGCAGGTGGGCACCAATCCCTCCGCAACATAATCAAATCTGACCCCTGCTTTCTCATCTGCTGAGGGATTATGAACCGCGAGCTTTGTGGTAGCGGTCGCCGCGGAGCCTACCTGGAAAAAGGGTAGGATGAGCGAGTTGCTCAAAACTAGCGTGGTTGCCGCCGCTTTGCTATTAAATGAGTTGGGATTGGAATCCCGATCAGGAAAGCTCGCCTCATTGGTGAGCCAATAATTAGTTGAAGAAGGTTTGACCATGGCGGTAAAGGTGCAGCTTTTTTTGTTACTCTCCCAGATATCGCCGAATTGACACGTGACGGATTGTTTAGTTGCCATGCAGCATTTCTCTTCGGCAGGGACAGATTCGGGATAAGGAACGAAACTAAGAGTATCAAGCAACTCATCGTTGACAGTCACGGCGTCGGCCTTGGCGCGTCCAAGGTTCGTTACTTCTAGTGTGTAGTGGAGGAGGCCGCCGGCCACCACAACCGCCGCATCGGCGGTCTTGGTCAGGGACAGAATCGCTTCGTCGGTAATAGTAGTGCACTCCTCATCCTTATTGTTGTCGTCGTTTGGGTCGGACGTAGATGATTCCGTCACGGCAGCCATTGCGCAAACGCGTTCGGGCTTGTCTGATAAGAGGACATCGACTGAGCGAGACTCGGTTTTGCCGGCGACGAGGCCATCCATGAAACCACATCGGACGACGACGGGCATCTGGGTTGGCTCCTCCTCCATGCATAGCTTGTTGGAATCTGGGTCAAGAGACGCACCAGGGGGTAACGTTAGCTTTACGTTGAAGCTGCCTGCGTCTGAAGGGCCGTGGTTGGTCACAGCGAGGGTGTAGGTGACCTTGTGGTCAGCCACGTCCACTGGGTCCGGGAAGTCGCTTAGAGTCACGGCCAGGTCCGCCTCTGAAGTCACGCTCGTCGAGGTGGGTTTGCTCGTGCTGCTTGTACCGTCTTCGCTTACCACTGAAGCCTCGTTGATAATGGATCCAGTGGCTCCGGAAGGAACGGCCACAACGAAGCGGGCCGTGAAAGGCATGCCAACCGGCAGAGGTGGAACTGGGCAGCTAACTTTTCGATTCTTTTCTCCACAGCCATCTGGTGACGCTACAAAGCTTAGATTTGCGGGAACACCGGGTAGGTTGTCGATGATAGTGCCGCCACGGGAGTCGGAGGGGCCTTCGTTATTGGCCTCCAGAGAGTAGAGCAGATTGCTGCCAGCCACGACCGAGCTCGTGTTAGTTAAGTCGGACAATTTGAGGGCAGTCTTGCTGATGGTGAGATCGGCTTCGATCATCACTTTGGTTGCCGTGATGCCGCTTGTATCGTTTCTCGAATTCGGATCCATCTCGACCGACTTGATGTTGGCTTTGTTGGTGAGTGTCGTTATCGACAGGGACGAGGGAACATCGACCACGAAACTCAATTGTTTGGCGAGGCTTGGATTGCACGTGTTGTCGGGTTGGCAACCGCCAACGACCATAGGGCCGGTCGAGCAGGTGACTTTACGGTCTTTGTCTTCGGTACAGTTGTTTTGCTTTCTGAGTTGGACTCCCGGAGGCAAGTCTGCGAGATCATCCATAATCGTCGCATTTCTGGAGTCCGAAGGGCCGCAGTTGCAAGCGAAGAGCGTGTAGGTCAGTCCGTTCTTATCGCCCGCGATTACGACGTCCGGAGCAGTCTTGGTGACAGAGAGGTCCGTCTTTCGAATCACGTTGGTGGTTACCATCGCCGAGTTCGGTCCGAGATTGGGAATGGGTTCTGATTCGGCGGCCGACACGGTAGCGGTATTGACCAAGGCCTTGCCGTGCGTGGTGGAGGATTTGATCTTAAACGATATCAACCGCGCCGGGGCATCCTTGCGAGGGCCAATCTTAGGAAATCTGCACGTCACCGTACCACTATGAATTTCGCAGCCCGGCGCCGAAATGCATTCACGGTCAACCGGGCAGTCAACGTCGCTCAATAGATCCAGCAAGTTGTCGGTTATTACGACATTGGTCGCCGTGGAGGGACCCTCATTACGTGCTTGGAGGGTGTAGATCAGGAACTCGCCAGCAGTGGCATCCCTGGAAGGTGACGAGGTCAGTGTAACAGAGAGGTCGCTTTCTGCGATCACCTCAGTCTCCTTGTCCTGTTGGTTGTTCCCAGGCGTAGGATCCCCTTCTTTGGCTGCAGCTATGGCCTTGCTTTTCAAGACGCCCCGCTCCAAAGGAGGTACCAGGACGGTGACCTGTCTTGAGGCTTGTCCGTTGAGCTTCGCCAGGCTACCTACACTACAGACCAAAGCGCTTCCAAAGCCTTGGCAGGCTGGATCGGCCGTAGGATGGCACTGGTCGTCTGTCTCGGTCTGGACCAGGGCCACCCCGCGTGGAAGGCATTGTGTGACCTTGACGCCAGTAGCCTCAAGGTCTCCAACATTCGTGACCGTCAGTGTGTACTTCAACGTTTCGCCGGCCACGGCAGCATTCGGGTGTTCCGAGCTTGGGAGTTGAGGCGAGCTGTTCAAGCCCACCTCCAGATCCGGCGTCGGGTTGACACCGGTAACCGTGAGAGTATAAGAGCCGCAGTGATCAGGACCGCTATTTGTTCTTGCAGAATCGACGTAGAGGTAGTAGATGCCGGAGTCAGGGTTCTCTGCATTGGAGTCATAGCTTGTGTCAGGGATCCCCTCATCGTGCAGTGAGGAGATGAAGTCGATAGAGCTGTTGACACAGAACAGGGTAGCTCCACTGTCTGTACATTCTTTGATGAGCGCCAATACGAGGTCGGCTGGTGCATCGACGTGCAAGTTGAAGGCGACCTTATTCCCCGGATGCAACCAGACTTTGTAGATGGCATCCCCACCATGATAGTCGACCGCAGGGATCCGGCAAGCCCCCCCGTCATAAGAGCTTACGGAGTCTGTAAAGGGGGAGCAGGTACTACCCGTGTGAATAAAGGGAAGCACTTCGATCTGGGCACGTGCGTTGTCGGCAGGGCATTGGTCTGTCGGATCTTGAGCCCGTGCGGAGGCGACCGAAGCTACGACGATCGAAAAGACCGCAAGCCAAAGAGCCAGAATTCTCCTGGCGCTCACAGGATGTTCGCGTGGCACATTCTGCCATGTCTCTGTCGCAATTCTCTCTGTTTCAAGTGGCATGATTCAGTGTCCTAATACCGGAGGCCTGCTGAGAGCGAAACTATGCTAACCCGCTTTGAATAATCGACTGCGCCATCGACCTGGATATGCCGAAAGGCCAAGCCCGCTCCAGTTGTGTAGTGCATTTGGTCTCCCCGCTGCCGGAACACGGCACGGAAGCCGGCATTTTCGCCCTCGAACCGCAAGTTGTGATCAGGTTCGTACCATGCTCCCAACCGCACGCTCACAACGGGCCAATACTGGAGAAAGGCGTACTCCATGCCGAGGTGCAACTCGTCGGTGTCGTTGATCACGAAGCGGTTGAGTTCCGGATCGTTAGGAGCTAGGAACTGAGGGTTTTCCTTGGCCAATCCGGCTAAGTCGAAGATGTCTACGAAGCCTCGTGTTAGCTGGGAGTAGCGGACGCGATCATAGTCGAATGCCAGACGCAAAGCGTCTCGCGGCTGGAAGGCAAGCCCCACGCCGTAGACGTCCGGCACGTGAAAGGTGGCTGGCTGGTCTCGCGGGCGGTACTGGCCCTCGGCCGGCAGACTCCGCGCGCGAAAGGTGAAATCCGGACCCTGGCGGAAAACGCCTCCCACGCTCCATCTCTTCCGAGGGCTTTCCCAAAGAAAGCCGGCGGCTAGACCCCAGTCGCTGTCATTTCCCTTCTGGGCCTGAGAGTTTACTAGTGTGTCGGGAGCAAAGGTGGGGGGGCTAGAGATTTCAGGCAAGAATCGCTGAGCTTGAGAGTCGATGGCGAAGTGAAAGTAAGACACCGCCAAGCCTAGCGAGAGCCCTTTCCCCAGGCGGTACGCCACAGCACCACCGTTTGCGACGATATCCAAGTCCATGCGGTTCTGGAGTGCCGCGAGCCTACCCTCAGTCGTCCCAGGTATGCCTAGAGAGTTGCGACCGCGGATTGCCTCCAGGTAGGCACCGTGGGTGAAAAAGTTCGCCTTGAAGTTCACCAACTCATGACGATAGATGGCAAATGACCAATCGCGATGGGGATAGACGTAGGAGAAATAGGAAAGGCCAGTGACCTCGTCCTGTGCGTGACCGTCCAGGAGGCCTGCATGATCGTCAAACCCTCCACTTATTGGCTCGCCCTCGATCCTTCCACGGTCTGTAAACACGTGGGTGTAGCTCCAGTGCCTCACCTCCGCTAACGACTCCGGCGCGCCGACCTGCGTGAGGCCCGCCGGATTGGTGTAAGCGGCGCTGGCGTCGAAGGCGAGGGCGAGAAAGGCGCCGCCGAGCGCCAGGTTGCCGGCACCCGGAGTGGAGAAGTTGAACTGCACTCCGGCGTTGGTCTCCAAGTTCGTCTGCGCCAGGAGCGGAACTGCGATCAAACTCACGAAGAGGGTCAGGGCCGCGGTAAGCTTCACCTAGGGCCTCCCTTCGCCGACCCAACAGCGCCAACGCTGGCAGGTCTCGTTGTCCGCAGAGCGCTCACGGTTTTTGCCTGCGCATTCTGCGCTGAGCTTCGCCATCATCTGGCGTTCGGCCTGAAATCTGGTCTTGTCGTCCTTGGCCAATAGATCCTTGAACTGAAACCGATCGTACTGAGCACACGCCTCTTGAACGCATCCAAGCTCGATCAGGGCCTTGGCGAGACGGAGACCGGGAAGATAAGGATCGGGCCAGCGCCCTGAAGGCTTCATCTGGCCGTCATCGGTTTCGATCTGCAGGGCATCCCACATGTTCTCAGCCGCTTTGCCCCAGTCGTGCTCGAAGGCCTTCAACCCCTCGTTGAACTCGGGTGGATGTTGCTGCGGTTGCCGCTTGGCGGCGATGCTACGGCGGCATTCTGAGGTCAGCGAGCTCAGATCCCGGGTGGTATCTCCATGCCTTTTCGGTTCGTCGAGGCAACTCGAGAGGTAAAAGTGTCGCAAGGCGCTGAAGGAGTTTTCCGTATCGTTCAACTTGTAGTGACACCTACCGAGGTAATAAAACGGCACGTAATCAGACCCGCCGAAGTCGAAGATCTGAACAACCCAGGGGCCATTTGGCATGGGACACAAATCGGCAGCCTTGCTGAGGCCGGGAATCGCAGCCTCCCATTGCTGGCGTCCATACTGTTCCATACCCGATATGAACGCTGGCTCCGCGCGCTTTTTGTCGCAGCGCGGGCCTGGCGGATCGGCACCGGCTTCGCCTGCGAGTCCCGTGAGGGAACAGATCAGGACGAATATCGGCACAGAAGCTCGTGGTATCCACCTCGTCGAGACAGGGTGCCGCAACCGCTGGTCAGGAGTCATGTCGTGGTTCCTCCTCCAAAAAATTTGACCGCGGCTGCGACCGTGCCGAGAATTGCGCTGGCCAGAGCGACGAGTTTGATCAGCAGGTCGAGTGTAGCGGAAAGCTTCTTGGTCACTGTCTCAAACCCGCCCGAATCTTTGTGCTCCGTAGGTTTCGACGGCAACGAGGGTGACAAGCGGTTGCGCAGGGAATTGCCGACCAGCGCGGAAGTCACGAAGGTGAAGGGTTGACCGAAGAGAAAGACGAAGAGAGCCCAACCCCATCGGAACCGGATCCCCTCAAAGCTGGTGGTGACGGACCAGATACAAAACAGGTTCAACAGACCCAGGGCAAGCCCAGAAAGAAGATAGGAGCGGAAGCGCTGGTGCGTCCAGACCAACCCCGAGGTAAGGCCCATCACGATGGGAGGGAGAACGACGGCGAGAATTTTCGCCGGATTGGATCTCGGCAGCGGCGCCAGGCTGATGAAGAGATAGCCGGAAGTAAATAGGACGCAAAGGGCTACGGCGATGAGGGCGGCGAAGGCCTGGATGCGGGCCGTCCCCTCAACAGAGGGTGCCGGGGGGGCGGTGAATCCTTCGATCTTCTTCTCCAGGGAGATCAGCCGCAGGAGCAATGGCTTGACGATGCTGAAGTCATGGCCGCAATAGCGGCAGACCACCGCCTCGTCCTTGATCTCTTCGGCGCAGTAAGGGCAGTTCATGAATGCACCCGGCCAAACCCGAGATGGCTGCGACCGCCGCGAAATGAGCCCTTCGCGCCGGCAAGCTGTCTTCCGTTGAAGACTTATTGTACTGCGGCTTTTAGCAAGCAGTCAAGGCGAGGGGAGGCGATCCGCTGACATCTCCGCCCCATAGAGCCCGAACCCGAGTAGAATCAGAGAGCTCTCGATCGCCATGGCCTACCTCATCGAATTTGCAGAGTCCGTTAAAGGCCACCTTCGGCAACTGGCGGCACGAGACCGGGCGCTCCTGTTCGATGAGATCGAGAAGCAGCTTCTGCATGAGCCCTTGGCGGAGACTCGGAACCGTAAGCCCTTACGCCCCAATCCCATCGCGCCCTGGGAGTTGCGGGTTGGCGATCTGAGGGTATTCTATGAGGTTCCAGAGGGGGAGCCGGCCAGGGTCCGTATCCTGGCGATCGGCGAGAAGAGGGGTAACAGTTTGTGGATCGGCAATAAGGAGGTCCAGATATGAGGACGATCGAGATCTCGGCAGCGGTGAAGTCTCTGTCGGAATATGCCGATGAACTGGATGATGATATCGTCGTCCTGACCTCCGGGAACAAGCCCGTCGCGGCGCTCGTACCTTTGAAGAACGTTGATAGGGAGTCCTGGGCTCTGAGCACCAATGACGACTTCTTGGAGCTCATCGAGCAAGCCCGGGCCGAGTTCCGAGAAGGGAAGACGCTCTCTTTCGAGGAGATGAAGCGGGCCGTCCTGCCCTGATGACCGCTACTTCGCCACCACCCCCCGGAATCCGCGGCTGATGAGGGTCGCGATATCTCCGAGGACGCGGGGCAGGGCGAGGCCGCCGGGGCAGGCGAGGTAGCGCGACTCCCAGACGGGCTCGAACTTGTCCTTGTACTGGCGCAGGCCCTGGAAGTTGTAGAAGTGCTCGCCGTGGCGGAACACCATGGCGCCCAGGCGGCTCCACAGGGGCGCGATGGTGCGCGCCTCGAGGCCCGCGAGCGGCGCCATGCCCAGGTTGAACCAGCGATAGCCCTGCGCCTGGCCATAGAGCATCAGCTCGACGAACAGGTAGTCCATCACCGCGGTCGGCGCGTCCGCGGTGTGGCGCATCAGGTCGATGGAGATCTCCTCCTTCTCGCCTCCCAGCCAAAGGTTGGCGAAGGCCACGATGCGGTCGCCCTGGTAGACGAGGGCCAGGGGGAACCGGCGCAGGTAGGGGAGGTCGAAGTAGCCGAGGGAGAACGCCTTCTCGCGGGTGTTCTTGTGCTCCAGCCACTCATCCGAGATGCGCTCCAGCTCCGGCAGCAGCGGCGCGGCCTGCTCGACCGGGAGCACCTCGAAGCGGCAGCCCTCCTCCATACACTTGCGCTGCGCCCAGCGCAGCTTCTTGCGGCTGCTGCCGTTCAGCGAAAAGGCGGTGAGAGGCACCCGCGCCTCCTCGCCCAGCTTGATCAGCGTCAGGCCGAGGTCGGCGTAGAGGTGAAGGCTCTTGTCGTTGACCTGGTAGAAGCAGGTCCAGCCGTTGTGGCGGTCCGCCAGCTCGCGAAACTTCCACACCAACTCCGCCCGCTCGCGATCCGGCCCGACGGGGTCGCCCATCGACACCCAGCTCCGGTGCTCGACCCCGAACATGACGAAGGCGTTGCCCGACTCATGGAAGAGGAGCTGTTTGTCGCCGATCAGGGCGAGCCAGGCGTAGGTGCGGGGGCAGGCGGCGGCGATGGCGTCGGCTGTCGCGAGCTCGTCCTCGGTGGGCGTGGCGGGCTCCATGGGCGCCGCCCGCAGCAGGCGGCTGGCGGCGACGCCCAGGGC
>JBAPYB010000007.1:0-17757 GCA_049284515.1 Thermoanaerobaculia bacterium | reverse complement strand
GTCCCGCGGCGGAGCCGACCACCAGGTCCTCGAGCCGGGCGGCCGGCGCCAGGGGCAGGGCGGGATCGAGCTCGCGCAGCCGCCGGCGCACCAGGGGCGCGTAGCTCAGGGGCTGGCGGCCGACCCGGAGAAGCGCTGCGAAGCTTTCCGAAGGCCGCTGGCTCCACGGCTGAATCATCAGCTCGCCGGGATCTTCGGCCAGCCCTCGCTGCCGGAAGTCCCGGAAGACCCCCTCCACCCGGTACTCCCGGGTGCGCTGCATGACCACCCGATCACCCAACGGGCTGCGGCCGGGCCAGTGCCGCCCCGCCAGGGTGTGGCCCACCATCACGACCCGGAGGGAGCCGGAGCCGCCGGGCTGGGCGTCGAAAATCCGGCCGGCGAGGACGGGGATGTGGAGCAACTGGAAGAAACCCGGCGTCACGAACTGCATGGTGGCGCTCGGCCCCTGGGTCCAATCGCGGCCCGGCGGCTTCTGGCCGGCGATGTGGAAGCCCCACACCTCGGCCCTGCCGGCAACGGGCAGCCGGCTGGTGAGCGCCACGCCGCGGATGCCCGGAAGGCCTTCGAGGCTGGCGAGGAGCCGCGTCGCGAATTCCCCCCGCCGCACTTCGTCCGGATACTGCCAGTCGGGCAGATGGACCTCCTGGGCCAGGACGCCTCGCGGCTCGAATCCTGGAAAGAGGGTGGCGACGTGACGCCAGCTCGTCACCAGGGCCAGGGCGCCCGCGGTCAGCATCAGCGTCAGGGCGACTTCGGCAACGACCAGGGCATCCTGGAAGAGGCGGACGGAGCGCCGCTCCCCCAGGGCCTCGCGCGGTGTGGCCCCCGGAGCCAGGAGCGCCGGGAGCAGACTGCTCAGCAGGATCGCGGCGAGGCCCGCTCCCAGAGCGAAGAGGACGACGCGCCCATCGATCGCGATCTCCTCCAGGCGCGGCAGCTCCGTGGCCAGCAGCAACGGCAGAAGGCGCCGGGCCAGGGCGGCCAGGCCGAGCCCTCCGGCACTGCCGGCGGCAGCGAGGAGCAGGGCCTCGATCCCGCTCTGCCGGAGGAGGTGAGAACGCCGGGCGCCGAGGGCGAGCCGCAGGGCCATCTCGCGCTGCCGCTCCACGCCCTGCGCCAGCAGGACGTGGGTGAGGTTGACGCAGGCGATCAGGAGCACCGCCGCCGCCGCTGCCGAGAGGAGCCCGAGGATCCGCCGGCTGTCCCCGATCACCGTGTCCAGCAGCGGCACGATCCGGACGCCGGTGCCGGCATTGGTGTCCGGATGGGCGGCCGCGAGCTCCGCCGCCAACCGGTTCATCTCGGCCTGGGCGCCCCTCCAGGTCGCGCCGGGCGCCAGGCGTCCGATCGCGTCGTAGCTGTTCGCAGACCGGGTGGTGAGATCGTCGTCCGTCGGTCCGGCGGGGGTCCACAGGCTGTCCTTGCGCCCGGCGATGTCGAAGCCCGGGGCCATCACGCCCACGACGGTGTACTGCTGGCCGTCCAGCCGGAGCGCCCGGCCGAGGATGTTCGGGTCCCGGCCGAAGACGCCGGTCCAAAGACTATGGGCGAGGATCACCAGGCGCTCCCGCCGGGCCACCTCGGCGGCGGTGAAGGGACGGCCGAGCGCGGGCGCGACGCGGAGCACCTGGAAAAGCTCTGAGTCGATTCTTGCCGCGGAGAGCTCCAGGGGCTCGCCGCCGGGCTCGAGCACCGCGGTGGAGTCCTCGTAGAGCCCGATGCCGCGCAGCGTCCGGCTCCTCTGCCGCCAGTCGTTGGCGTTGAGGTAGGACACCGTGAGCCGGTCCCAGATCGCCGCCAGGCGCGGGTTCGGCGAGCCCTTCAGGTCGCGGAGGGTCTGGTGGATGCGGACCAGGTCCCCGGCTTGCGGATACGCCAGCGGCGAGAGGATGCCGTGGGCGATCGTAAACGCGGTCGTCACCGCGCCCACGCCCACCGCCAGGGTGAGGATCACCGTGATCGAGACCAGAGGGTTTCGAGTCAGCCGTCGCAGGCTGTAGCGCAGCTCATGCCACATTCAGTGCGCGATTTTTATCATAGTCCTACGCGGGCAGGAATCGACATGCGATGGTGGTGCTGACGGAAGACTGGGGTGTATCCCTCAGTGGAGCAAAAAATGGCGCGTTCCTCCTTCCGGCGAGCACCTTGGAGTGCAGTGGCGCCTTCTCGAGTGGGGTGCCCATGCCGCTTCAAGGTCCGTCCGAGTTACCTCAAGGAGGAGGAACCGAATGATGGCAAAAAATCGTTTTTCGCTGTGTTTCCTGGTGTTGGTGTTGATGATTCTGCCTGGCGTGGCCAGGGCCCAGGTCGCGAAGCAGAGCCGCGATGTCCTGTCGTCGCTCGCCTTCACCGATGACCGATTGGGTCTGGCCGACGAGAGCGAGCCGCTGGACAATGCCCGCGCCGTCGTCGCCCAGGCCCTGCAGAACAGTTGGGATGCCTTCCGTATCGGCGTGGGGCCGGCTGCCGAGTGGAACGCCACGATCGACAAGCGCACCGGCCTGGTGACCTTCGCCGAGGGCGGCAACGTGGCCTGGATTCCGGGCCGCGGCAACCAGATGACCCTTCAGGATCTCGCCGGCGTCCTCGCCGGTAAGCAGAAAGTCGATTTGAACGCGCTGGACGCGATCGCGCGCGGTTTCATGCTTCGCGTTCAGCCATTCCTCGGTTTCGATTCGAGCAATCTCGTCCTCAATCAGGGGCGGTCGGGCCAGCCGGCCGGCCATCTCTGGTTCGTGGACTACGACGTCGTCCTCGGGGGCCTGCCGCTCGAAGGCGCGCGCGTCGTCTTCCGCGTCAACAACGGCAACCTGATCCAGTTCGGATCGGAGTACCTGCCGTCTCCCGGCGTGGCCGTGCCGCCGACGACCCTCACCGCCAATCAGGCGATGATGGTGGTCTCCAAGTACATCGGCGGTTTCCAGGCCGGCGATTCGTTCCGCGACTCCGGCAGCCTCCATCTCCTGCCGGCCGCGATCGCCGGCGCCAGCACCGGCGAGGGCTTCGACTTCGGCAAGGGGCGCGGCGTCGCCAAGGTGTGGCAGCTCGTCTTCCATCGCGACGGCGTGATGGGGACCTGGCGGGCGCGGGTCGACGCCGCGACCGGCAGCCTGCTCGAGCTCAGCGACATCAACGAGTATGCGCTGGCCCAGGTCACCGGGGGCACGTTCCTCAATTCGCCGGCCACCGGGCCGGAGGTGGTGCGGCCGATGCCCAGCGCCAGCATCTCGACGGGCGTCACCACCAATGGAGCGGGCCTCTACAACTACAACGGCACCGCCGGCACCTGCGCCCTCAGCGGCCCCTACGTCAAGATCTCCGATACCTGCGGCGCGATCTCCCAGGGGACGACCGACGCCTTCGGCAACATCGCCTTCGGCACGTCCAGCGGCACCGATTGCACGACGCCGGGCCACGGCGGCGCAGGCAACAGCCACTCGTCGCGCGAGCAGTTCTACCAGGTCAACCGGATCAAGGAAGTGGTCCGCGGCTGGCTTCCGGGCAACACCTGGGTCAACACGCAGCTCACCGTCAACGTCAACCTGAACCAGACCTGCAACGCCTATTGGAACGGCTCGACTCTCAACTTCTTCAAGTCGGGCGGCGGTTGTGCCAACACCGGCCAGATCGCCGGCGTGTCGCTGCACGAGTTCGGCCATGGCATCGACCAGAACGACGGCACCGGCACTGCCACGGATGGGGCCACCGGCGAGTCCTACGGCGACACCACGGCGCTCATCGCTCTTCACGACTCCTGCCTCGGCGAGGGGTTCCTGTCGAGCAACTGCTCAGGTTATGGCGACGCCTGCACGGCCTGCACGGGTGTGCGCGACGCCGACTTTGCCAAGCACGCCTCGAACACCCCGGCGACGGCGGACAACTTCATTCGCGTCCACTGCCCTGGGGCCTCCGGCGGCGCCGGCCCGTGCGGCAAGGAAGTTCACTGCGAGTCGTACGTGCCCACGGAGACGATGTGGGACCTCGCCGCCCGCGACCTGCCGAGCCCTGGCACCGGTGTGGCGTGGACCATTCTCGACCGTCTCTGGTACCTCTCCCGCAACACCGCCACCAAGTCGTTCTCCTGCACCACCGGCGCGACCTACACGTCGAACGGCTGCAGCGCGGGCTCGCTGTGGAAAGTGATGCGGGCCGTGGACGACGACGATGGCAACTTGAACAATGGCACGCCGCACGGCGGTGCCCTGTTCGCCGCCTTCAACCGCCACTCCATCGCTTGCACCACGGACACGGGCGCCAGCACGACCTTCGCCGGCTGCACCCCGCCTGCCTCGCCGGCGTTGACGGCCACTCCCGGCGACAACTCGGCCGCCCTCTCCTGGACGGCGGTCGGCTCGTCGACCTACGACGTGTTCCGCAACGAGACCGGCTGCAACGCCGGCTTCACGAAGATCGCCAGCGGTACGTCGGCCACCTCGCTCACCGACCCCAATGTCGCCAACGGTCTCACCTATTACTACCAGGTGACCGCTTTCCCGTCGGGCAACGAGTCGTGCGCTTCGGTTCCCTCGACCTGCATCGCGGTCTCTCCGGCGCCGGGTCCCTGCGTGCCGCCCGCGGCTCCGGCGAGCCTGACGGCCACGGCGGGAGCGGGCAGCGTCGCCCTCTCCTGGGCCGCGGTGACCGGCGCCTCCGAGTACCACGTGCTGCGCTCGACGGTCACGGGTGGTCCCTACACCCAGGTCGGCGTCGCGTCCGGCACGACCTTCACCGACAGCGGCTTGACCGGCGGCACGACCTACTTCTACGTCGTGCGCGCGGCCAACAGCGCCACCTGCGAGTCGGGCAACTCCCCCGAGGCCTCGGCGACGCCCACGGCCTCGCCGGGGAACTTCACTCTCTCGATCAGCCCGTCGTCCGTGACCGTGCCGCTGTTCGGCACCACGGCGACCTACACGGTGACGGTCAATCGCACGGGCGGCTTCAGCAGTGCGGTCACCCTGTCCGTCTCCGGCCTCCCCTCGGGCGCTACCGCCACCTTCAGCCCCAACCCGGTGACCGGCAGCACCTCGACAATGACGGTGAAGGTCAAGATCTTCCCGCGCGGCACCTTCACCCTGACCGTGACCGGGACCGGCGGCTCGCCGACGCTCACCCGGACCGCCACGGCCACTCTGATCAAGAACTGAATCGGGTAGATCGAAGAAAAACCGGGCGGCGTTCCCTGCGGGGGCGCCGCCCTTTTTCGTTGGGGGAAATCCACGGGCCACATCGCGGTGGAGCGAAGGCGGTAGAGACGTCCCAGGTCCTGAACGATATCGATGCGGAGGCCTCGGGGACCGCGGGACGTCTCCGAGGCGGGAACCTCGGCCCGATCAGTGTGAACCTGCCCCGGGGGGATTATCCCGGTCGAGAGAAAAGGCGGTATCGCCCCGCCACAATCCTCTTCGGTGGGAAGGCTTTTCCCGACCCGGAGACGTCCCGCGGTCCCCGTGAGATTCAAAAGGTTATCGTTCAGCACCTGGGACGTCTCTACCGCCTCCGTCGAGATGTTTATGCCGCTCTGCTCATCCAGTCCGCCACGATTGCGACGAAGCGGTCCGGCTCCTCGAAGAACGGCTGGTGGCCGCTGCGCTCGAAGATCTCCAGCGTCGCGTTGGGAAGTTGCGCGGGGATCCCGTCCCAGAGACCGTAGGGCACCACGTAGTCGTAGCGGCCGTGAGCGAGGAAGATCGGCACCCGCAGATCGCCGGCGCCCACGGTGACGTCCCATCCCTGGGTGAGCGGCCCGAGGACGTGCTGGAGGAACTGCGGCCTGGCCACGGCTCCGGCAAACAGGGGAACGGCGTCGAAACGGGCGTCGAAGTAGCGCATGGGCGTCTGCGCGAACATGACCTGTCCCGGGTTTGGGTTGGGAGGCAACGCGGCCAGGTTGTCCCGCAGGACCTGCTTGCGCTCCTCCGACGCGTCCGCCTCGAAGAAGGCCGTGGCGTCGGCCATCAGGCGGGCCATGTCGCCTCTGGGGATCGCGCCCGCCGTGATCACGTGCGAGACGCTGCCCGGGCGGCGCCTGCCGTACTCGATGGCCAGGGTGCTCATGATGGAGTGCCCCAGCACGGCGACCCGCTCGGCCCCAAGATCGGCGCGCACGGCCTCCAGGTCTTCGGCGAGCCCGTCGAAGGTGAGGTCGGCGGGCTCGCCCGTCGATTCGCCGCTGCCTCGCAAGGAGACGAAGACGAGTTGGAAGCGGTCGCTCAAGGCGGCCGGCGTCATGGCCTCGTAGGGCTTCGTCCCGATGCCGGTCAAAACGAGGCACACCGGCCCCTGGCCGCGGGCGGAATAGAACAGCTCAGCACCGTTGACGGATACGTTCATCTCTTTCCTCCTCTTCGAGCGGTTGCGATCAGGTTCGAGCTGACGCACGTCCGCCGTCCGCGGCCCTTGGGGCCACGGGCGGACTGCGACTCAGCGGCAGGCGTCAGACGCCAACCGGATCAAGGGTTGTGATGGCGATACCTGTATTCAGGTGGTCGGTTGGGCATGCTTCGCTGGGAGTATACCACGGGCCAGGCCGGTCTGGGCCGCGAGGCGCCTCTACGGCAGGCAGTCCGACGCGGCGACCACCAGACGCTGGTTCTCGGGCAGCCGAAGAGAAATCTCCGCGTCTCCTGCCAATTCGGCCCGGCGGCGGTACCGGCCTTTTGCCAAGGCGAGAGCCGCCAGGGCCACCGCCAACAGCAGGCCGGCGGGAGGGAGCGGCTGTCCTCCTCAACCCCTGCCGGTGATGGTAGAATGGTCCTATGAAAAGGACCAGCGAAGTTCTCCACGACGCACTTCAACTCCCTACCGGGGAGCGCGCGGAAATCGCCGCGCAACTCCTGTCGAGCCTCAATGAATCAGACGCTGTGCAGGCGCAAGCAGCATGGGCAGAGGAGATCACTCGTCGCGCCGCTGCCGTCGTTGAGGGGCGTGCCGACAGCCGGAATTGGAGAGAAGCACTCGATGAGATCGACCGTGAGATCTTGGGACGGTGAAGAAGCCTCTCGGAATGATCCGGGAAGCCCGGACCGAGTATAGCAAAGTACTCGCGTGGTACGAACGCCAGCGAGCAGGGCTTGGTGGCGAATTCTCAACCGCAGCGCGAGAAACGTTGGAGATGATTGAGAATTTTCCATCCGCGGGAGAACCGGTAGAGCGACTGGAAGGTGACTCGAGGATTCGCAAGATGCCCATGCGTCTTTTCCCCTATCACATCGTATATCTTGAGCTCACCAAAACCACCGAAGTCCTCGCCTTCGCTCACGATCGGCGTCAAGAGGGCTACTGGCGGACCCGGCTGAAGCGAAGGCCGCCTGGTGCCTGACGATTCTGCACATCCAGCTCGTCCGATGAGCCAGACTCTGAAAACCTCCCCACCGGCCCGTTTACCTTGGTTCGGTAAGGAGAGTACTGCCTCGCTTCACGATAGGATGGCCCGAGCTTGCCTGCCTATCGGCCAAGCGCCGGCAGAATTCGTGAATGTCGTAGTTTGACTCGGCAAAAAGCGCTTCACGGACCCTCCGCACTTCGGCCACGATTGGATCGCGCCAAATCTCAGATAACCCGCGCATTACCTTGGCTACCCGGCCATTTTGAATGGCGGAATGCGTTTGGGCGGCAACCGCACGACAGGGCGATCGCCCTTCGCCTGCCGTTCCTGCATGGCGCGAGCAATGCGCTCGATGTCGTAATCAAATTCCTTGGCGATTGCGTCGCGAGCTGCGCGGACTTCGGCGACGATCGGATCGGAAGGGCATGGCTCTACTTCTCCACAAGCTGCGCTTGAGGCCCTGGTTTGGGCGCCGTCCGCGCTCGCCGAGCAGATGGTTTTCGGTAGGCTGGAGAAGCTTCTTGAATCCGTCGCATCGCTTCAGGAGTATAGACCTTCTCGTGACAATTTGGGCAGGCGTAATACTCAAGCGCCTTCACGGTATAGGTCTCGCCTTTATAGCTGCCTGTCCAGTTTCCAGAAACCTTGCGAATCGTCGAGCTGCCGCACGTCGGACACTTTGCAATAGAGAAGTTTTCGTTATTCATACGTGTTCCTCACAGAGCCCTCTTCGAGGAAATCAGGAAGTAGAAATGATCTTTGCCGCGCTCCCGAGCGAGCTTTCCTTTTGTGTATATCATGACGCCTTCGAGGTTTGTGGCCTGGATCACGTAGAGGTATTCCAGTTGGTCGCGATGAAGGGGACTCCGTGACCGAAGCCGTTTGTAGATGGCAACTGCGTTGAGGATGGATTCAGCAACATCAAGATCGGTGAGGCCAGCGATCTCCATCTCGATCCGTGCCTTCTCGCTGAAGGCATAACGTCCCGAAAGGACCGCACGCTTGATTCGGACGAGCACCTCGACCATAATGAGATTCTACCACAACTCCCCGTAGAGGCTCTCCACAGCATGGCAGTTGGGCCTGCGCGCAACCGGCGTCAGTCCTTCGAGTGCCTGGAGTTCGCCACTGAGGAGACCGTCGTCGGCGCGCGTCGCCGCGCTGGTGGAATCCATCGAAGCGGACGGGGCTCTTCGGCAACGGCAGTCCAATCGATCCGTGATCGGCGTGGAGGCGATTCTCGCACCGTCCCGCTGAGCTGGCGCGGCGAAGTGCTGCATTGCGGTCCGCACATTGGCGGACTCCTCGCTGCGCTTGACTATCTCGGGCGGATCGGCGGTGTCGACCAACAGTAGATCGCCAACGTTCTTGGTTTCACCCTCGCGGGCGACGACTTCAACGACAGCACCTTGCTCCGGGCTAGGCAGTTCAATGTCAACCTTGCTGTCGGCGATTTCCATGTAGATGTCATCTCGCTGGATGGTGTCGCCCGGGGCAACAATCACTCGGGTGATGGTCATCTCCGAGTAGCCTTCGCCCTCGCCAATCTTCGGTAGATGGATCTCGACTCTCATGCCCGTTCTATCCCTTTTCTTGGCGGCTACGCAAGTCTGATGCCTTGGCGGAGGCTCCCGATGATTCGCCGTAGCAAGGCAGGAACTTACTGAAAGACCTTACCGCGCGACGGAGATGCTGTCAAGATGTGAGGAGACTGAATCTCTGTTTGAATACTGTGTGACGACCCTATGGCCAGCCTTGGCTCTCGGCAGACCATTCGCGGACGGGGCCCGGGCGGATCACGTCGTAACACCCCTTGGCGAGCGTCGCCAGGAGCGCGATCAGCGCGAGTCCTGCCAGCACGGTGCCGATCCAGGCCAGGAGGTCCCAGGCTGCGAACAGGATGCCACGCCACTTGACCATGTAGCGGATGGACTCGACGAGCCCCGCGGCGATAGCGAGGAGGAGTAAGAGGCCCGCGGTCACGGCCCAGCGCTCGGGAGTGAAGCCGCGAAGCGGCTCGCCCGCGAGCAGCACGACGACGGAACCGATCAGGAGGATCGCGAACCAGATCTTCTCGCCGACTGAACGATCGGGGTCGAGCTGGCCCGCGGTTACCTTGCCCAGGTTGGCAAGGTGCGCCTCGACCAGGAGGCCCACCTCGTACACGGCTCGCCAGGCGCCGATCGCGAACGCGGTCAAGACAACCGCGAAGAACACGGCACCAAGCGACGAGAGGGAGAGAGCGACCTCGATCACGAAAGATCCTCGGAGATGGCTTGAACCCGAGCATAGGTCCGAACCGCGGTGGCGTCAAATGTGACCGCAGAGATTGTTGGCGCCGGCCGCGACGGGCACCAGCCGGTCGCGGGCCACGCAGGCTGACTTATTTCAAGGGTGTCATATGCTGCCGGTATGATGGAGGGGGAGATGGACATAGAGAAGAAGGCACGCCTGGAGGCGAAGGGTTGGAGAGTTGGATCGGCTGAAGAGTTCCTGGGGCTGTCTCCCGACGAGGCTGCCTACGTGGATCTCCGCCTCAAGCTCAGCGGTGCCGTGCGAGATTTTCGGAAGAAGAAGCGCCTGACAGAGGTTTAAACGTGGCGCTCTTCAATGCCCCGAAGGGGTAAAGGCGTGTAGCCCGGGGCTGGCGCTGTTTGCCAGCCCCGGGTCGACTCGAACCCAGAAGACCCAAAAGTCCCGAAGGGGCGACGGCAGTTCGGTGCTCGATGGACGAAGGGCTGCACCTCGTGAAAGCTGCCGCCGCCCCTTCGGGGCTTGAGAACCAGTCTGGGGCTTCCATTCCGGGGGCGCCGCTTCGCTCTGCCCCCGGCTACATGCCTGAGCCCCTTCGGGGCATGCATGTCGTCGAGGTTTGGCCCAGATGGCAGCATGGTTCCGTGAGGGCACGTCACCGGGGCCCGGGCGGATCGCGTCCAAGCCAGCGTGGCTGAAGGATCTCGGCCCTTCAGGCCTGTGGGTCGTAACGATGTGGCGCACGGGGGGCGTTGAAGATGTTGGTGCGTTGTCGCTGCCTCTGAGACGCCCCGCGCATAGGCTGGAACCGATGAGGTGATTCGAGAGGGTAGCGCCGAGAACAACGAAACGCTGACCGCGTGCGGCGGAAAATTGACCGCGTGTGACGGAATGCAGACTGCGGTCGACGCCACATCGACCGCGTCAAACGGAGTATCGACCGCGTACGAGATAACGTAGACCGCAGTCCATTGAACATCGACTGCGGTTAACTGAACATCGACCGCAGTCTACGTGACATTGACCGCGTGCAACGGAACGCTGACTGCGGTAAATGGAACATCGACTGCGGTCAATGCAATGTCGACCGCGTACGACGGAACGTAAACCGCGGTCTATGGAACATCGACCGCGTCAAACGGAGCATCGACCGCGTACGACGTGACGTAGACCGCAGTCGACGGAATGCATACCGCGGTCAACGGAACGGATACCGCGTACAACGTGACGTAGACCGCGGTCTACGAGATGTATACCGCGGGCGATGGAACGCAGACCGCATTCGACGGAACGTAGACCGCGGTCTGCGGAGCATCGACCGCGTACGAAAAACCGTTGACCGCGGTCAGATTTTCGCCGTTCGGGGGGAAGGACGCAAAAAAAGGGGGCGCGACGAGCGCGCCCCCCGGCGGGACCATCGATCACTTCTACTTGGCGGGCGGGGCGGGGCCGGCGGGCACCGTCGGGGTCGCGCCGTCGGGTGCCGTCGGGGTCGTGGTGGCGGGCGTGGGCTTGTCGGCTGCGGCCTTGACCTTGCGGCCGCGGAAGGGCTGCAGGCCGAACTCGGCGAGCTTCTCGGACTTGGGACCGAAGTGGGCGCGCACCGCCGTGCGGATCACGTCAGCCATCTGCTGCCCCTCGGTGAGGAACTGCCGGACCTGCTTGGAGAGCTCCTGCTTGGCGGCCCTCATCGCGGCCTGCTGCTTGCCGACGTCCACGATCTGCGTGACGATGCCGGTGAACTTGAGCCGGAACGGCTCCAGGTCCGGCAGCAGCTCCTTGTTGAGCTCCATCGTCGCCGACAGATTCTGCAAGTCGCCCAGGATCGCCGTCTTCCTCGTCTCTCGTGCCATGACTGCTACTCCTTTCTGAGCCGCTTCGGGCTCAAACATCCGGCGCCGAGATGGCGCCGGAATTCCAATCGCTCTCAATCGCCCCCGTCCCTCGCCGCTCCGCCTTTGCTGGTCATTCTCGCGTGGTGTGCATATAATCTACGATTTGCAGCGCCATGTCAAGCCCCCTCTTGATTTTTCTTCCCGGGTGCGGCAAGCTACCGCATAGGGAGGAGGAGAAATGCCCATCGACCGTGAGTATCAGGACCAGCGCCGCAGGACGATCCTCGAGCTCCTGGCGTCGCGCCCGATGGGGCGGCAGATCGAGATCGGGCGCGCGCTGCGCAAGCTGGGCTACAAGATTACGCAGTCGACCGTCAGCCGCGATCTGGAAGCGCTCGGCGTCGTGCGCCGCAACGGCGTCTACAGTCCCCCTCTGCCGCAAGGGGACGAGCGCTCGATCGGGAAGATGGAGGAGTTCATCCGCAAGGTGCGCAACGCCGGGCCGCACATGCTCGTCTTCGACACCAGCCCGGGGATGGCCAAGGCCGTGGGGGTGGCCCTCAAGAGCGCCGCCTGGCCCGAGGTGGTGGGAGTCCTGGCCGAGGACGACACGGTCTTCGCGGCCACGGACAACGTCTACGACACCCGGCTGCTGCTCCAGCGGCTCCGGCGGCTGGTCAAGGCGTGAGGGGCTTGGGTGGGGGCGCGTTGCCGTGGCCGGAGTCCCACCGCCCCGCCTCCCATCGTCTATACTCCTCACGCCAGCCCGGAGGCTCCGGGCCCTGAAAGGAGAGCGCCCTGCATGGCCGTCAAGGACCAGGAACCGAACCTGTTGACCGAGAAACCCGCCGCCGACTCGGGGCGCAAGGACTCGGCCTATAAGGAGGACGTCCTCGATACCCTCGCCGGGGCGCGCCGGCGGTGGGAAGCGGCGGAGGCCAAGGCCGAGGGGCAGGTGCCGTTCTGGAAGCGGGATTTCACCACCGTGTCCGGCCTGGAGGTGCCTCACCTGGTCACCCCCGAGCAGGTGGCGGTCGATCCGGTGCAGGACGTCGGCATCCCCGGCGAGTACCCGTACACCCGCGGCATCCACCCCACGGGCTACCGGGGCAAGCTGTGGACGATGCGCCAGTTCGCCGGCTTCGGCACGGCGGCGGACACCAACCAGCGCTTCAAGTACCTCCTCGCCCAGGGCCAGACGGGCCTTTCCGTCGCCTTCCATCTCCCCACGCTCTACGGCTACGACTCGGACCACCCGATGTCCAAGGGCGAGGTGGGGAAGTGCGGCGTCACCGTGGACACCCTGGCGGACATGGAGACCCTCTTCGACGGCATCCCGCTGGGCGAGGTCACCACCTCGATGACCATCAACTCGACGGCTCCCATCCTCTTCGCCATGTACCTGGCAGTGGCGGAGAAGCAGGGGGTGAACGTCGAGCGCCAGGTCTCCGGCACGCTCCAGAACGACATCCTCAAGGAGTACATCGCGCAGAAGGAGTACATCTTCCCGCCGCGCCCCTCGATGCGGCTGATCACCGACCAGTTCGCCTTCGCAGCCAAGCACGTGCCGCGCTGGAACACCATCTCGATCTCGGGCTATCACATCCGCGAGGCGGGCTCGACGGCGCTCCAGGAGCTGGCGTTCACGCTGCGCGACGGCATGGAATACGTGCAGTACGGCGTCGACGCCGGCCTGCCGATCGACGAGTTCGCGCCGCGGCTGTCGTTTTTTTTCAACAGCCACAACGACTTCTTCGAGGAGATCGCCAAGTTTAGGGCGGCGCGGCAGATCTGGGCCAAGGTGATGCGCGAGCGCTACCACGCCAAGAGCCCCCGCTCCTGGATGCTGCGCTTCCACACCCAGACGGCCGGCTGCTCGCTCACCGCCCAGCAGCCGATCAACAACGTCGTGCGCACGACCCTCCAGGCGCTCGCCGCGGTGCTGGGCGGCACCCAGTCGCTGCACACCAACGCCCTGGACGAGACGCTCGCCCTGCCCACCGAGGCCAACGCCCGCACGGCGCTGCGCACGCAGCAGATCATCGCCCACGAGTCGGGGGTGATCAACACGGTCGATCCCCTGGGCGGCTCCTGGTTCGTCGAGGAGATGACTCGGCGCATGGTGGACGGCGCCTTCGACTACTTCCGCCGCATCGACGACTTCGGCGGCATGGTGGAGGCCATCGAGGCCGGCTTCCCGCAGCGCGAGCTGATGGACGCGGCCTTCGCCTACCAGCGGGCCTTCGAGGAGAACGAGAAGACGATCGTCGGCCTCAACGCCTTCCAGGTCACGGACGACGTGCCGATCGACATCCTCTATATCGCCGACGACCTGGCGGACCGGCAGGTGGCGCTCCTCAACGACGTCAAGGCGAAGCGCGACGGGGGAGCCGTCTCCCGTACGCTGGACGCCCTGAAGCGAGGGGCGGCGGGGACGGAGAACACCATGCCGCTGATCCTGGACTGCGTGAAGGCCTATTGCACGGTGGGCGAGATCAGCGACGCCCTGCGCGACGTCTTCAGCACCTACGAGGAGCCCGCGGTCTTCTGACCGGCCATCCCCTATGGCAGCCAGGGCAGCGACGGTCCGCGAGCTCCTCCTCTACATGCTGTGGGCAGACCGCCTCACGCTGGGGGCCGTCCGCCCGGTCAAGCCGGAGGACCTGACCCGGGACGCCGGCGTCAGCTTCGGCTCGGTGCTCGGCACGCTCGGCCACATGCTGATCTCCCAGCGGCTGTGGCTGTCGCGCTTCCTGGGCGATCCGCTGACCGTCCTGCCGCGGCTCGACGAGTACCCGGACCTCCAGTCCTGGATCCATGGCTGGGAGGAGTCGGCGTCGCACATCGAGGCCTTCCTCGCCGGCCTTTCGGACGAGCAGCTCGCCGCGCCCCTCACCTGGGCCTCGCTGCCCGACGGCGCCGTCCGCACCCTGCCGCTCTGGCAGGCGGTGATGCACCTGGTGAACCACACCACCTACCACCGCGGCCAGGTGGTCTCGCTGCTGCGCCAGATGGGCTATCCGGTGCCGCACACGGATCTCATCGTCTTCTTCAACGAGCGCGCGGGAGGGTGAGGGCCGGCGACGTCAGCCGACGGGCAACTCCCCCGCCCGAGCCCCTCATCACCAAACCATGGCTTCAGGGCCAACGATTGCACAGGCGCGCAGCCTGGAGGATCAGGTCGGGCGGCTCGTTCTGGTTCAGACGAACATTTTTATCCGCGAGCTCCTAAGGGGGCTCGACTACCGTCCCGGCGCTAACAAGGACGAGTTCACTGCCGCCCTGGCCGACGCCATCCACGCCGGCAAGTTGACGCAGGAGAAGCTGGACGAATGGCTGCGCTCGGTGGAGGGTTGGGGCAACCAGCACATCTACGCCCACGGCGTGCCGGCGACGATAGAGCTGGACCCTGCCTGGAACGACGAGGCCAAGGTGGCGGCGATCGTCGAGCGGACCTTCCGGCACACCTGGCGTGCCGAGACTTCGCAAAGCTTCCCAGAAAAGCCCCAACTGACTCGCACTGATTACAACGCGGAGCGAGGTTTGTTCATCGTCGAGTGGCATGAGAAGACAGGCACGTGGGTGCGGGCGAAGGAGAAGGACCTTGGGCCGCGGCGCGAGCCCGATGGCGACACCTACCGATACGAGGCCTACAGGGATGAGCAGCGCCGCTCTGTGATGCGGTTCGTTCTCTGGTTGCGGCCGTCCATCGCCAGGCGACCGATAGCCGGCCTGTTCCTCCGCTATCCGATCCGCACCAAGGAGCACCGCGAGAGCGTGGAGCTGGCCTGGAGCGATCTCAAACGATTCGAGCTCGATGGCGGCAGTCTGGCCGACCTCCGCCTGCATCCGTGGAGCATCTCAACCGTCATCAAACGGCTGGACCAGCAGGCCGTCCGCGACAGGCTGCCGAAGGTCCGGTCCAAGGCGACCACCTTTAGCGAGGGGCTGGCGTCCGTCCGATTTGTGGCGCCGCCTGACTCCAGCTTGCCGGAGATCATCCGCAACGTTCGGCTGTCGCTGCCGGACAAGGCGATCGAGGATCCGGACCTGATGGGCACTGCCGGGGAGTTCCATATGGGGGCGGAAGATCCAAAACGAGCTACCTCGCGCGATGCTCGAGTGGAGCTTTTTCAGGATGCCAACCGCATCCGCATCTGGACCGAGCTGGACGAGCCGGATGTCTGGACCATTCTCCAAACGTTGGATGCCCTACGCTGATGCCTGACTGGCAGGAGTTACGGCAGCGCTACCCGGCCGCTTGGGTCGACTCGCTCGAGCGAAGCGCAGTGCGCGGTAAGGCGATCGACCTTTCGAGTGAGGATCTGGTGCGGTTCGACCTCACGCCTGGGGAGCGGGCGCGTTTCGTAGACCTGCCTGCCAAGAGTGCCGAGCTGCTTGAGCAGCTCCACCGGGAGGGTTGGCTCAACCGGACGGACCACCGAGAGTGCCCGGTCTGCCACGACGTCCTTACCGACGAGGCCCCACCTGTCAACTGTCCGAACGTCGAGGCAGAGTGTGGCTCCCACGCCTACACCGACGGTGGGGACGAAGGACCGATCGAGGTGCGCCGCTACCACCGATCGGGGATCGATCGCCGCGACGTGGGCTGGCTGCTGGCGCTGCACGGCATGAACACTCGCGGCGCTTGGCAGGAGTCGTTCAACTGGTTGGTCTCCACTTCGTACGGTCGCATGGTGCCGACAGCGATCTACAAGTACGGTGTGGTGCGACCCGGGGTTCTCTCGCGCCGGCGGCAGCGGACGCTCATGGAGCGCCTCGTCGCGCGCATCGCGCGCGCCTCGCGGGAGGTCTCCAAGATCATCGACGACCCGCGACCGGACGTCATCGCTCACAGCTTTGGCACTTTTCTACTGGGCCACGCGCTTCATTGCCATCCGGAGCTGCGGGTCGGGAGGGTGATCACCCTGGGATGCATCCTGCGGCCCGACTTCGACTGGGCGACCCTGGTCAAGCGCGGCCAGGTTGACGCAGTGCTGAACCACTTCGGCACCAAGGACTCTTGGGCCCGCCTTGCGCACTATGCGATCCCCGACGCGGGCCCCGCCGGGAGGCGGGGCTTCGACTTTTACGAGGAGGCCTGGCCCGAAGCCCTCCGACCGGAAGGCCAGCGTCGTCTCTTCAATGTCAGGGCCGAAGGGCTCCGGCACGAAGGGCTCCGGCACAGTGACTTCTTCCAGGATCCGGAGCGCGATTCGACCATGGCGCGCCTGTTCGCTGAAGTTTGGCAGCCGTTCCTGACTACAAAGCACCCCGGCGACCTGGCTGCGGCGCTGCAGGCAGAGTGGCCGTCCGAGCGGTGGCACCAATCGCGCTGGCCGCGGCGAGCCCTGTTCGGTGGCTGGCGCAAGGCGCCCCACACGCTGGCGGAGTGGGAAAGCTGAAGAGTCCGAAAACCGTGAGGGCCGCCCCCTCTGCTACAATCCCGCCGATGAGTGACCGCAGGGTTCGCATCCTGATCGCCAAGCCGGGTCTGGATGGGCACGACCGGGGCGCGAAGATCGTGGCGCGGGCGCTGCGCGATGCGGGCTACGAGGTGATCTACTCCGGCCTGCGGCAGACGCCCGCGCAGATCGCCACCGCCGCCGTCCAGGAGGACGTGGACGCGGTGGGGCTGTCCATCCTGTCCGGCGCCCACAATGCCCTTTTGCCCGAGGTGACCCGGCTGCTCAAGGAACAGGGGGCGGAGGACATCCTGGTGTTCGCCGGCGGCATCATCCCGGAGCAGGACATCCAGCCGCTGAAGACCGCCGGCGTCGACGCGATCTTTCTGCCGGGGACCTCCACGAAGTCCATCGTCGAATACCTCCAGGCCCGCCTCGCTGCCGCCTGATGGGCATAACCCTCGCGGTGAGAACGGTTTGACTGCCCGGTCCCGGGGTGCTACGTTAGTCGGAAGAACGACGGAGGCGGAATGAAAAGAAGGATCCTGCTGGCGGATGACAGCGTCACCATCCAAAAGGTCATCGAGCTGACGTTCATGGACGAGGACTTCGAGGTCCGCGCCGTGAGTAACGGCGACGAGGCGCTCGCCCTGCTCCCCGAGGTCAAGCCCGATTTCGTCATCGCCGACGTGCACATGCCGGGCGCCAACGGCTACGAGGTGTGCCGCAAGTCCAAGCAGCTCCGGCTCAGCGTTCCCGTGCTGTTGCTGGTGGGCACCTTCGAGCCCTTCGACGAGAACGAGGCCCGGGCCGCGGGCGCCGACTCCTTCTTGAAGAAGCCGTTCGACTCCCAGGAGCTGCTGCAGCGGGTGCAGGAGCTGCTGGCGCCCGTCGCGCAGGCCCCGGCCGCCGCACCGCCTGCGCCCGTCATCAC
>JBAPYB010000006.1:0-13811 GCA_049284515.1 Thermoanaerobaculia bacterium | reverse complement strand
GAGACGTCCCAGGTCCTGAACGATAACCCCGCGGAGTCCACGGGGACCCCGGGACGTCTCCGAGGCGGCGATGACGGTGCCGGCCTCGACACCGATTGACGGCCTCGAAGCATTCCTTCGGTGACGTCCGGCGACAGTGAATCTCGCGTCGCACCGGCCGCCCCCGAGACGTCCCGCAGTCTCCGTGGCATCCAAAGAGATATCGTTTACGACCTGGGACGTCTCTACCCCCTTCGGCCGAAGTCGTCGTTGACTTTACTTCTTAGCCAGAAGAAACGTCCGAATCATCTCCAGCACCACCGCCCGCTGATAATCCGCGTTGCTCTTCTTCTGGAAGCCGTGCCCCTCGTCCTTGGCCACGAGGTACCAGACCGGCACGCCCTTGGCGCGGACGGCGGCGGCGATCTGGTCCGATTCGTGGAGCGGCACCCGCGGATCGTTCGCGCCCTGGCTGATCATCAACGGTTTGGTGATGCGGTCGGCGTGGCTCACCGGCGCGATGCCTTCGAGGAAGGCCCGCATGGCCGGATCGCGCTCGTCGCCGTACTCCACCCGGCGCAGGTCGCGGCGGTACTCCTGCGTGTTCTCCAGGAAGGTCACGAAGTTGCTGATGCCCACCGATTCCCAGGCGCAGCTCAGACGGTCGCTGTAATGCGTCATGGAAGCGAGCACCATGTAGCCGCCGTAGGAGCCGCCGGTCACCATCACGTGCGAGGCGTCGAGCTCCGGCTGGGTGGCGATCCAGTCCAGCAGCGCGCCGATGTCCTTCACCGAATCCTCGCGCAGCTTGCCGTTGTCCAGCTTCAGCCAGCTCTTGCCGTAGCCGCTGGAGCCGCGGACGTTGGGCACGATCACGGCCACCCCCAGCTCGTTGACGACGTAGTTGTTGCTGCCGAGGAAGCCGGGCCGCGCCTGCCCCTCCGGTCCGCCATGGATGTTGATCACCACCGGCCGCTTGCCCGGGAAGCGATCCTGCGGCGGCAGGTAGACGAAAGCCGGAATGGTGCGACGGCCGCCTTTCGCGTCGGTATCGAACGTGGGATACCGGACGAGCTTCGGCAGCACGAACGTTTCGGGATCGATCCCGCCCACCTCGCTCGCCGTCCAGCGGTCGAGCTTGCCCGAGTCGGGGTCGTAGCTGTAGACGTCGGACGAGGAACGGGCCCAGCTCACGGCGAAAGCCACTTCGTGAAAATGGGGGCGGAATCGCAGCCCATTGGCACTGCCGGCCGGCAGTGCCGGCAGGGGGAGCTGCTTGCCCGTGGCGGTTTCGATCAGATGGAGACGGCTGAAGCCGTCCTCGTTCACCAGGTAGGCCAGCAGCTTGCCGTCGTCCGAGCGATCGAATTCCTCCACGTCCCAGGGCACGTCGCCGGAGATCACCGTGGCGGCGCCGGTGGCCCCCGCGGCACCCGCAGATATGTCGAGGCGCACCAGGCGCAGGAACTCGGAGTCCTTGTCGCTCGCCACGTAGATGGATTTGCCGTCGGATTCCCACCGGCCGCCCTGGTAGGAGACCGTCGGGCCGCCCGCGTTCGCGGGTGTGATGGCGTGGAGCTCGCCGTTCGCCACCTCCACCGAGAACAGGTAGGACTCGTTGGCCGACACTTCCTGCGCCACCAGGAGACGGGTGCCGTCCCGGCTCCAGTCGCGGGGTTCCCAAGCGCCCGGGCGCGCAGTCAGCCGGGCCTCGCTGCCCGGCTGGGAAGGATCGGCCACGTAGACGTCCATGTCGCGGCCGTTGCGGGCGTTGCTCGCATAGGCCAGCCGCGCGCCGTCCCGCGACCAGAGGGGGGAGACGTAGCGATGTTTGCCGTCCGAGAGACGCCTCGTCCGGCCGGTCCGGCGGTTGAAAAGGAAGAGCTGGAAATTCTCGGCGCCGCCTTCGTCGATCGAATAAAGCATCTCGTCGGAGCGTCCCGGCCGGTAGGAGCCGGTGCTCACCGGCTCGCGGAAGAAGGTGATCTGGGTGCGGGCGCCGAGCGGCGTCGACACCTCGTGAAGCTGCGGGCTCTCCGCGAAGCGGGTGCGGATCAGCAGCCGGCGTTCCTGCGGGTGCCAGTCCATGACGAAAGCGCTGCGGATATTCTCGTAGGGGAGCAGGCCCTCGAGATGGTCGAGAGGGATGGGCGGCACGCCCTGCGCAGTGATGGTCTCCGGCACGGCCAGCACGTTGGCGGCCGGCTCATCCGCCCGCAGTAGAGGGACCGCGAGCAGCACGGTGAGTAGGACAAGGGCGAGCTTTCCCTTCATGAGCACCTCCGAGGTAGACATTTCCGTTGAAACCGCTACACTGCGCGAGAGAACCCTGACCATGGCGAGCTTCTACAACTGCAACCGTTGCCCTGCCTACTGCTGCTCCTACCCGCGGATTCCGGTGCAGGATGAGGACGTCCGGCGCCTGGCCAAGCACTTGCGACTGTCGCCCGAAACGGTCGCGCGGAAGTTTACCAAGAAAGGCGACGAGCCCGGCGAGGTCGTCCTCCGCCACCAGCCGGACGAGACCTTCGGCAGCATCTGCCGCTTTCTCGACCTCGAGACCCGTCGCTGCACCGTCTACGAAGCGCGTCCGGGAATCTGCCGCGAGTACCCCGGCACCTGCCGTTGCGGTTATTATGACTTCCTCAGCTTCGAGCGCCGGGTGCAGGAAGATCCGGAGTTCATTCCCAGCACGTTCAACCAGCCGGGGAAGTAGATCCCCGTGTGCTTTGGGTTCGGGGAGGTGATCCGATGCGATCCTCCGGAACTGTCGAAGAGCTGTTGAGCGAGATCGGCAAGGTACCGGCCCATGACGTCGGACAGCACTGGGAGCTCTGGGTTCCCGAGCTCCTGCGGCTGCGCGGGTCGCGCGTCGGGGACGATATCGCCATGGCCATCCTTCTGGATGCTCTCCTCGCCAAGGGCTTCTATCCGGATGGCTTCAGCGAGGGCGAAGGCGGGCGCACCTATCGCTACGTCTGCCAGGAATAGGCCCTCGGGGGCACAGTCGTGAAGACGCTCAACGTCGGCCTCGCCTCCTGGATCGTCCAGGACGGCAACTACCCGGATTTCGAGACCGGGAAGCAGTACCGCTTCGCCTTGGAGCTTTTCCCCGTCTCGGTGGCCGCGTCGCAGAACCGCTCGCGGTACCTGGAGCTGCGCGACGGCTGCGACTACGCCTTCGGCGGCCAGGTCGTCCTCGTCTGGCCCGAGGTCGTGGTGCTGGATGCCGGCATCCTGATCTATCGCGAGGGGAGCGTGGAGGGCATGCCGCCGGTGGGGGAGTATGCGGCCGGCGAGCTCTATCTCGGCGTCGATCCCTTCTTCTGGTTCGAGACGCACAGCAAGCGCTGGGGAGCGCCGAATCTCTTCTACGACTGGATGATCGAGGAGGTGCTGCTCGAGACCACGCCCTGGGTCGAATCGCTGGACGACCAGGGGAACAGGGTCCGGCGGCGCGACGAGGTGCCCCAGACCTTCACCACCGTGGACCGCACGAACGCCTTCGAGGACGACGACGGCAACGCGCACTACATCCTGCGTTGCGCCCAGGTTTGAGCTACGAGCCCCGCGCGTCCAATTCGGCGATCAGCTTCCCGGGAGCGACCACGCGGTAGGCCTCGGTGACGATGTCAGCGATCTCGTCCCAGTCGACCGGCACGTCGAGGAACACGCCGAGCCAGCCGCGGTGACCCACGTAAGGCGGAACGAAGAACCGCTGGGGCTCGGCGCCCACCCGCATCTCCTGTGCGCCGTCGGGCGCAGCGCAGACGAACGCCACGCGGTCGTTGTGGTGATGGTCGGCGTACATGACGAACGTCTTCTTGCCGCGGATGAACCACGTCGGCTCGCCGTGGCTGAGCCGTTCCGTGGTCTCCGGCAGAGACAGGCACAACCGGCGCAGCGCTTCCAGGGGATCCTTCTTGGCCATACGGCGATTCTGGCACGGGCGCCCGTCCCGGGCTACTATACCGAGCACGTCATGCGCAACTCGAGGCTTGCCGTCCTCCTCGTCGCCGTCCTGGTCGCCCGTCCCGCCGCGGCCTGGAACGACGCCGGCCACATGACCCTCGCCGCCGTGGCCTATCAGCAGTTGGCGCCGGAGGTGCGGGCGCGCGTCGACGCTCTGCTGCGGCAGCACCCGGACTTTGCGAAGCTCTCGGAAGGGCTGGCGGCGGACGATCCGGACTTCGGCATCAAGGTCTTCATGAAGGCGGCCACCTGGCCGGACGCCATCCGAAAAGATCCGCGCTTTTTCGACGACCTGACGGTAGGCGTGACGCCTACGCCCTTGCTGCCGGGCTTCCCCGACATGAAGATCCACAAGAACTGGCACTACCGTGACGAGGGGGTCTCCTTCGACGGTACGGCCACCCAACCGCCGGACGCCGTCAATGCCTTGAGCCAGATCGTGGCGATGCGCAATGCGCTCGGCGATGCGTCCGTACCGGCGAGCGTCCAGGCCTACGCCCTCTCCTGGCTGGAGCACCTGGTCGGCGATATCCACCAGCCGCTCCACGCCGTCTCACGCTTCTCGGCTCTCCATCCCGGCGGCGATCACGGCGGCAACGAGCTCAAGCTCGACGATCCGAACGACCCGAAGCTCAGTCTTCACTGGTTCTGGGACACCGCCCTGGCCGCCGATCCCGATCCGCAGAAAGCGATCGCGCTGGCGAAGAGCATCGCTGGAGAGTATGCGCGGGACGACCGCGATCCGGCGGCAGGCACCGAAGCTCAGGTCCTCGAATGGCTGAAAGAGAGCGCCGACCTGGCGCGGTACGTGGTCTATACGGTGGGGGAGGAGAGGGCCCAGCCGCCCTTCGTCAAGGTGCCGGACGCCTACCGCGCGCTGGCCAACCAGATCGCGCGCCACCGTGTGGCGATCGCCGGGTACCGGCTGGCGGCGCTGATCGGCGAGCGGCTGCACTGAATGGCCGGGGCCCTGGCGAACGCCGTCGCGCTGATCCACGCCGCGCTCATCGCGCTGGTGGTGGGCGGCGCCCTGGTGGCCCTGACGCCGAGGGTTGCGTCGCGGTTCCCTCGCTGGCTGGTCGTCGCCTACCTGATCTCGGTGGGCGGCACGCTCCTCTCCGATCTCTTCCTGGGCGATTGCATCATGACGCAGTGGGAGAGGACGCTGCGAGCTCAGTCCACTCTGGCCGGCGTCTACAAGGAATCCTTCCTCCAGCATTACTTCGGCTTTCTTCCCTCCGGCTTGACGCAGCCGAGCCACTTCGAGTCTTGGATGGGAGTAGTCGTGGCTGTGACGGCGTGGGGGTGGCTCCAGTGGACCCGATCTCCCAAATCGAGCCATCTCAGCCACTTGCCGAATCGAGGACTCAACAAAATGGAAGGACCAGGGTCTTGAAGGGAGAACGCGACGGCAGGTGGGTGGAGAACGGAGCCTCGTGTGTTATCATCTGCGAAATGGTACCGACCGGCACTTATTTGCGGAAACAGGACACGCCGGTCGACGCCTGCGTCGGGCTGTCCGGTGGAGGTAAATTCTCTCCAGATTTGCGCCGAAATGTGGAGTGTGTTAAAAGTTCAGAAACCGCCGTCCCCTAAAGGAGGTCGAGCCGCACCCTTTTTGGTGTACCCCATGTGGCCCATCGAAAGACAGGGCAGAGGTACGCTCGTGCGGCTTGGTGAAGCCTTTGGGACGTCCTAACCGGAGGGAGGAGAATGGCTAGACGATCTGAACAATGGTTCAAGACCGTAATGCTGTGCGTCGTCTTCGGGTGCCTCGTACTTCCTGTCTGTGCGGCCTTGGCAAGCGTGACGCCCTGCATCACCTCGAGCAGCGCTGGCGTCGCGAACCCGGCAGATCTTCCTGCCGCGTCGCGGCGTGACTCCTGTTTCAATGCAGCAGGTATGAACCTGACTTATGACTCGAGCGGCGTTCGATGTGTCCAGGGCAGTGGCGGGTGCGATCTCCTAACGTTCTGATGACCGCAAGTCGTAGGAGGCCAAGTCATGTTGAGGAAAATCCGAGCCGTGACGGTCTGGACGGCATTGCTGGTCGTCCTTCTCGCAGGAGCAGCCCGGCCCACTCCAGCCGAGCCCTTGAAATGCAATCGGGTGACTTTCCAAAAGCCTCCGCTCTGGATCTCCGGCGCCGCCGGGACCGACGACGGCTCAGGGCTTCTGGTGGTAGACCCTTTTCGGAATCAGTTGGTTTCCTATGACTCCCAGGGCGGCTCCCAGACGGTTTCGGCGCCGCACCTGAAGAGCGCGAAGGATTTTCTGCCGGCCAGGATCGCCAAGACAGCGGGTGGATTCCTCCTGGAGACGGCTGACGGCAGCCTGGTAGGCCTTGACAAGCAGCTCCGGGTCACCCGGGAAAGTACTTTGACGCAGAAGAGTCTCACGGAAGAGCACGTGGGCTCGCTCTATCAATGGACCCTTGCGGGCGACAAGCTCGTCGGCTTCGGCACGCTCACCAAGACCGGTCAAAGCTATGAACTGGGCTTCCTGCGTGCCCCGCTCCAACCGTCCGGCCAGGTGGAGATGCTCAAGCCATTTGCCAATGGAGATTTTTACCTGCTCGGTTATTCGTATCTCGCGACCCTGGGGGATGACGTGTACTTCGTGCTGATGGACAAGCATCCCGCCATCTACCGGGTGTCCCCCGGGAGCGCGAAGGTCGAAAAGCTCAAGTCTTTCCCTGCCGAATACCAGATCCTGCCGGACTTCCAGACCCCTCCGCCCAAGGGGCCGAAGAGCGCCCCTGCGCGCTATGCGGAGTTGGAGACCTTCACCATGCCGGCGGGTCTCTACGCCCAGGACGGTATACTCTACCTCCTGACGAGAAAGCCGGACGGCCCGGCGGCAACGGCTTGGTGGGTGTACAAGATCGACCCCAGGAAGGACGTGATCCTGGGACGAATGAAGCTGCCGACATCGGCGAACCATCTGCTGATAGTGCCGACGGCAGAGAACTGGTTTGCCATCGAGCGCGGACGGGTAGAGGAGAAGCAGCGGCAGCAGATCCAGTCCATGGTGGTGCTCCCGAGCGCGGCGATCAGCTCTCTCTCCGTCCCTGCCACCTGCTCAAGCCTCAAGAAGTGAGCCGGCTGGCGAGGCATCGACATCGCGGCACCCGCAGCTCTGCGCTGCGACGCAGGCTGGGGTGCCGCTGTTCCGCAGACCCCCAGCGCTGACCCAAGCTGCTCGCGCTCCGACCACCATGACGCCTCTCTACGACGTCTTCCTCAGCCACAGCACTGCCGACAAGTCGGTGGTTGAGACGCTTGCTCAGAAGCTCCTCAAGGAAGGGATCAACCCGTTCCTCGATAAGTGGCATCTCGTCCCTGGTGACCCATGGCAGGAGGGGATCGAGGAAGCCCTGGACCGAAGCCGCACGTGCGCTCTTTTCGTCGGTCCCTCCAGTCTTGGCCCCTGGCAGAATGAAGAGATGCGCTCTGCTCTGGAGGACAGAGTCTCCAACAAGAAGTTCCGGGTCATCCCCGTCCTCCTCCCCGGTGCACCGGAACCACGGAAGAAAAAGCTTCCGCGCTTCGTTCGTCGCCTCGGCTGGGTGGATTTCCGCGGTGGGCTCGCCGATGAGGAGGCCTTCCGCCGGCTCGTCCACGGTATCAAGGGCACACCTCCGGGTCCGGGTGGTGGCGGTCTGACTCTCCCCGGAGGGGGGGAACCGACTCTGCGGAAAAGGCTGCTCTGGTTGGGGTTGGCGGTTTTGGCCGGGCTGTCGATCGGTGGAGGCTGGGCCTACCTTGCTTGGAACTCCCATGTCGTCTTATTGGTGCCGGGCAGCGGAATGGTCGGTTTCCTGCCTAAGCCCCGCGATCCGGATGCCAAGCCAGGCGATCTCGTCTGCTCACTGCGTGTCCAGTACCAGGGCAAGCTCTATACGAGGGCCGATCTGCGACGGCTGCCGATCTACCTGGGGGCACCGGGCAGACTGGGATCGGTGGACTTCCATCTATCGGCTTCCACTTGGGTCAAGGAGGTCGAGGGGTGGTCCCGCAGGCGACTGACCGAAGGAGAGAAGAGCATATTGAACGCACTCTCCAAGGAATCACCACTGCTCGTCGAGACGGCGCGACTGGCGGGAAATGAGGAGCTCGGGGTCAAGCTCCTCTGTACCAAGGATGGTCGTATTATAGCCGAATCTCAGGGACGCTTCACGATCGACGCGGGGCGTGCCCCCCAACCGGTCTTCTTGGTAGAATCGTCAACGACCGATACTCAGAACGAGGTGCCATGAGATCGATGAGACGACGGGTAGCCTTGGGCCTGCTCCTTCTGGGCTCCTCCGAGATTGCTGGTGCCCGTGGACCCTATCCTCGGGTCCAAGTCGTGGCGAAACTAGAGGGAACGCTCTTCGAGGGTGTCTCGAAGCCGGTGCTCGCAGAATTGGAGAGCGATCTTCAGAAACAAGTAAAGAAGGCTGCTGACGCTGCTAAAAGCTTCTCATGCATGGAATGGGTCACGGAAGGAGGGGCAGCGAGAGACGATATCCAGGCGCACCTCTTCATCATTTTGACGCAGAAACGCTATGGTGAGAATTGGTTGATAGATCTCTCCTTGAGCGGCGCTGTCAAGGATTCCCAGCCCGTGACTCTCTGGACGCAGCCTGCCGTGGCTTCTAGCCTGGATTGGTCTCCGAGGAACGTACAGGGGTTGAAGGAAAGAGTTTATCCAGTGATCGCGGCCCTGTTCAAGAAGCAGGAGCTGAGAGGGATTTTCGACGCGAACTTCATCGCCTACATCCCCATCGCCAAAAGTATCGAAGTCGATGCGCAGGGTCATAGGGTCATCGTCCCCCTCAATGCGAGACGGCTCAACCTGGAGCCGGAGACCCTCCTCAAGCTGACACTGATGGCCTCTCTTTGTCCCTTGAAGCCTGAAAAGTGTAGTAACATGGATCTGAGGAGCGAGGGGGCTGGTAGTGGAATTCGCGATCCCTTGCGGTGCCGGATTGAGAGCTCGGACTGCTGTGCATCGGATTGGCCCCCGGGGTTCGCAGACCGGTTGGAGAGGTCGAAGGACAACGTCAAGGTCTTCCTCTTGGGAGATCACCGGCACTGCCCGTTTGGCCCTGACAACTGCCCGGGCCCCGCCCTCTCCCGGCACCGGGGGACTTTCCGATGAGACACTTGGCGCAATCTCTCTTACTTCTGGTTTTCGTCTTAGTCTCCGACTCTGCGCTCCAGGCTCCGGAGCTTTCAGGAGGTAGCCACGTCTGCAGCCGTGAGGGGCAGGAGGCTCTGGATGCCGGCGAGTGGGCTCGGGCGCGCCAGGAATTCCTGCAAGGAGCTGAGAAAGCGCGCCAACGCGGTGATGCCGCCGAAGGCGCGGACTGCTCGTTCTATCTGGGGCTCGTTGCTCAGAAGGAGGCGCAACGGGCTGGCGATGCAGGCCGGCGAGAGCGGCTGGCGGAGGCAGTGAAGTGGTATGAAGCCGCGCTGCACGCGAGCCCGCGAGATCCAGGCTTGGTGAATAACCTGGCGCGAGCCTACTCCGAGCTCGGCCAGCGCCAGCGCGCCGGCCGGCTCTTCGATGAATCTCTCACGAAAGTGTCGGGAAGAGCGCGTGCAGCGCTTGCAGGCATCTACGCCAAATTCCTTGCGGAAGATGATTGGAAGAGGTCGGCTGAGCTCTACCGCCAGGTTCTCAAGGCCGCTCCGGCGGACGACAAGGCCTGGGACGAGTTCCTGTCTCTCCTTCGGCGGAAGGCGCCGGCCCAACTCCCCGGCGCGGTGTGGGAGGCGGTCGAGGCCGGGCAGACGGAATCTGCCAAGGAAGCGGCTCTGGCGGCCCTGAGAGACTCCTCCCTACCGGAGCCGACGCGGGTCGACCTGCTGACTGCTCTGGTTGCAGACCTAGCGGAAGAGCACTACCCCGTCGCCAAGTTCGCTGGCGGCGATGTCGCCGACAGCCTGAGGAACCTCAAGGCGGATCCCGCAATCGGCCGCGGCGCGGAGCAGGTGCTGCTCGCTCATCAGGGACCCGCTCTTAATCCCCGGAGCTTCGACTGGTGGGCGGAGAAGAAGAGTCCAGCCCGGCGTTCTCCTCTCTCGGCCTTTCGATCGCTCTTGCGCTCGCTTGCCTTGCGGGCTGACTCCGAGAACCCCCTGACGGCACGGGCCTACCTGGAGACGGCGGAAAAGCTTAGTCCTGAGACTTTCGATCCGCTGCTCGCCGGGGATCTGGCTGCCAACTATGCCGCAACCGGGGATATGGAGAAAATTGCGAGTAGCGAACGGCGCTGGGAGCCTCTGCTTCGGCAAGCCCACGGTCTCGATCCCGCTGCCGTTAAGCGTTACCAATTCACCGTGAAGGCGATCCGGCAACGACAGGACGAGAGCGTTCGAGAGGCTGAGGAGCAGCCCAGAGTGAGAGGTGGCGGTGGGATCGGACACGTCTGGGACGCCGATTCACTCCGCTGTGTCTTAGGGGGCTCAATTTGCTCTGAGGGCGCGCATTTAGAGATTCCAGACATCTTCCCGCATCCTGAAGACCATCGAGAGGGAATCCGAACGGCTTTACTCGAGGTCGGCTGCACCGGGCGCCATCTTCTCGGCTACCGCGTCTCCCCATCCGTTCCTCCCTGGCGAGAGGTGCAACTCGCGAGCTTTGCTCCTTCCCGGCAAGAGCAGGGTATTTCTCGGTCAACCTTCATTTCGTCGGCTTCCTACCGTTCGCCCTCTGCCCTGAACCTGTGCCGTCGAGTGCCTTTGGTAGCCCAGCCGGCCTGGCTCTCGTCCGCGGCTTGGGCTGGGGGGGCGAGTCTGCTCCTCGCCGACGCACTGCGTGGCCAGCTCCTGCGGTACACGGTAGATGGGACGCTCCTGGACGCCGCTCCGGCGTCCATCCCCACGGGCGATGCGGCTTACGTGCGGGTCCAATCCTCGCCAGCCGGGGCTGTCGCCGAGGATGGCCTCGGGCGCCTCCTCTGGGGAGGCGCCTCTGCCCCTAAGCAAGCAGTAAAGCTCGTAGGCCGAACGGGGAGCGACGGCACCTTGGCGTCGCTCTTTCAGTGGAGTCTCCTCGGGAACGAGGAAGCTCTTGCTATCGCCAATCTCCTGGATGCGAAGAAGAACTGGACCAGTGCCGTCGTTCGCCTACCGCTGGAGGGAAAGAGTTACGAGACGCTCTACCGGATCGACGTAGAGAAGCCTGCTGCCATTCTCTACCGCGCCGGCATCCCCGCGCTGGCCTCGGCGGGTGGAGCGGGCTACTTCCTTGCCCTGGAGCAGGACGCGGTCGGTCTCTATCGGGTGCCTGCCCGGGGAGAGCCCCAGCGTCTCGCCACTTTCCCCGGGATCGAGCAAGAGCTGCGGGCAGAGCTTACTCGCGACCAGGACATGAAGCAAACACCGAACCTCTTCCGCCTACTTGAGCGGACGAGCCTCCCCGCTGGGCTCTATGGAACTGGCGACGGCCTCTTCCTCCTGAGGCATGTACCGAAAGACAGACCGAGCCCGGGTTGGGCCCTGACCCAGCTCGATCCACGAACGGGGCGGATGCTTCGAACCGTCAGTCTGCCTACATCTGCGCATCATCTGACGGCTGCTCCTGGGGATCGTTCCTGGGCGTTCTTTGAAAAGGGTTCAGTTCCAGCTATCGGGCGGCAGTCGACCCCGTCCATGCTGTTGGTGCCCACCGCCTGGATCCAGGGTAAGGTCTCCTCCACCGAAGCGGGCTGCTACTGAAAGACTGAAGAACCCGACGTGCGGTGATCTTCCCGGGAGGTGATAGACTTCCCCCGTTCCGAGGTACCGTCTTTCCGTGACCGACCGCCGACGCTGCTGACGATCCTTTCCGACGTGCTCCGCGAGCTCCACGTCCGCAATCTGGCCGTCCTGGCCGAGGCTTCCGTCGAATTCGGCGGCGGCTTCAACGTGCTGTCCGGCGAGACCGGCGCCGGCAAGTCCATCGTCGTCGACTCCTTGTCCCTCCTGGCGGGCGCCCGGGCGAGCGCCGATCTCGTGCGCACGGGCGCCGAGGCGCTCACCGTTTCCGGCGTCTTCGAGCCCGAAGGCCAGGAATGGCGCGGCGTGCTCGACGAGGCGGGGCTGGAGGCCGAAGGCGAGGAGGTGCTCGTCCGCCGCGAGATCGGCCGCAGCGGCCGCAACCGGGTCTTCGTCAACGATCAGCCCACGACCCTGCGGCTGCTGGCGGACCTGGCGCCCTTCCTGCTGCGCATTCACGGCCAGCGGGACGAGCTGGGATTGATCGAGCCGGATCTCCAGCGGGCGATGCTGGACCGCAGCGGCGGCGCCGAGGCCGGGCCGCTCCTCGCCCGCGTGGCCGCGGCCTTCGATCAACACTCCCGTCTGGCCGAGCGGCTGGAGCACCTGTCCGGCGACGACCGGATGCGCCGCGAGCGGTTGGACCTCCTGCGGTTCCAGGCCGGGGAGATCGACGCCGCCAAGCTTCGGGCCGGCGAGGAGGGGGAGCTGCGGGCCGAGCGCGACGTGCTGCGCAACGCGGAAACCATCGCCCGCGCGCTGGGCACCGCCGCCACGCTCCTCTTCGAGGAGGAAGGCGCGGCCGTCGAGCGCATCGCCCGCGCCCAGACGCTGCTCGCCGAAGTGGAGATGTGGGAGCCGCAGGCCGCGGCCTGGGGGACGGAGCTGGAGGAGGTGCGCATCCGCCTGGAGGAGATGGCCCGCGCCGTCCGGCACCGGCTCGACGGCCTCGAGGCGGACCCCGCACGGCTGGACTTCGTGGAGGAGAGGCTCGCCGTGCTGGAGCGCCTGCTGCGCAAGCACGGGGGCGACAGCGCCGCCGTCCTCGCCCGGCGGGCCGAGATCGAAGCCGAGCTGGCCGAGCTCGAAGGGGACGACGAGAACCGCGACGAGCTGGCCGCCAAGGTCGCCGCCGCTCTGGACGAATACCGGAAAGCGGCCGTCGATTTGTCCAAAGCCCGCGAATCCTGGGGCCAGGCCCTGGTGGAGCGCATCGAAGGCGAGCTCAAGGACCTGGGGCTGTCCCGCGCCCGCCTCGCCGTGGCCTTGGAGCGGAGGCGGCGGGCGGGGAGCCCCTTCCTGATGGACGGTGAAGAGGTCGACTTCGGCCGCGACGGCGTCGATCAGGTCGTCTTCCTCTTCGCCCCCAATCCGGGCGAGCCGCCCCGGCCGCTGGCGCGGATCGCCTCCGGCGGCGAGCTGTCGCGCATCCACCTCGCGCTCCAGCTCGCCTCGCGGGGCGAGGCCGAGAAGGCCAATCCCACCCTGGTCTTCGACGAAGTGGACACCGGCATCGGCGGTGCCGAGGCCGCGGCCCTGGGCGCCAAGCTCCAGCGGCTGGCCAAGGGCGGACAGATCCTCGCCGTCACCCATCTGCCGCAGGTGGCATCCCACGCCGACCTCCACTTCAAGGTGAGCAAGCAGGTGAACGGCGGCCGCACCAGCGTGCAGGTGGAGGAGCTGGGCTCGGAGACCCGCGTGGAAGAGGTGGCCCGCATGCTCGCCGGCAAGAAGGTCACCGACCTCTCGCTCTCCCACGCCCAGGAATTGATCGCGGGGGCGGCGCGGAAGAAGCGAGGAAAGTGACCTCTTCCACTCCCATCTGGCGATGGGGCGATCCCGTCGACTCCCTGCGCGAGCTGCTGGCCCGCGGCGGCGTGGTGGCGATTCCCACCGAGTCGAGCTACGGGTTGGGAGCCGATCCCCGGAACCCGGCGGGAGTCGAGGCGATCTATCGCATCAAGGGAAGGGAACGGGGCAAGCCTCTGCCGGTGGTGGTTTCGGGGCAGGAGGATTTCGCCGCTTTGGGAATCGATTTGGGGATCGGTCCCAACCTCAATATAGTGAAGCACCTTGTCTCCCACTGGCCGGGACCGCTGACGGTGATTCTGC
>JBAPYB010000005.1:0-5758 GCA_049284515.1 Thermoanaerobaculia bacterium | reverse complement strand
CAACGTTGTGGCGCCTCAGCGTGCGGCGTCAGCCGTCCGCTGCAGGCGTGGGTTAACCGCTTACACCAACTCTCCGCCCTGATTTTTGCAGCAAGATCCCGCCATTTCCTGTTACGTTTACCAAAATTGGATGCTGCTTAAGACCCGGTTCACCCTTGCTCATGGTCTCCTTAATATGTTCGACCAAAGTACTAGTCAAGACTTTCTCTCCTATCGGCAACTCCTTCAAGCCTTTTAGTAAGGCGCTCGTGAAAACTCCTCCTCCGGCGCTGGAGCTCTCCATGGCAAACTCTTCGTTAGAGGTTCCTGCTAGCACCTGAAAAGTAGGGCCCGAGGTTTTTTCGGCATAGTCTGCAGAAGAAATAGTGAGCCCTGCAACTCCATTGCAAGTATCCAGGATGAGAAGCTTATGATGTGCAGGGAGCCTCTCTATACGCTCCTTGAGGGAGAGTATTGATATACCTCTAGCGGAGTTTCCATCCCAGTCGGCAGGATAAAGCGTCAGGACTTTACTGGAACCATCTTTCACAGCTGTACCCATTCCAGAAAAATAAATAATCAAAAGATCGTCAGACTTTAGTGGCAACCCTTGGATAGTGGATATGATGCCTTTCTCCGTGGCCTCTTTATTGAGGATATATGTTGTGGCAAAGCCAAAGTCATTCTCAAGCGCCTCACCCAGACGATGCGCGTCCGACACGGAGTATGCCAGCCGCTGGGAGGTATATTCATTGATGCCAATCAGAACGGCGTACAGCTTCCCATACGAGATCGTAGGGCCTGAATCAGTATGCGGGTGGAGTTGCGCTGAACGTCCTTCACTACCATCGATCTTCGCGCGGAGAAGCTTGAGATCCCTTTCAATGAAATCTAGTCGACTGGCTACCACCTGATCGTCGGCTCTCTTGGGGATTTCCGGAAGCCTGGCATCTCCCCTAATGCCCGCGACAATGTCATCTATCTTGGCTTGGGGTATTTTGATTGGCAACATGGGGCACGTCTTGACCAAGCCACTCTTTCGCAGAAGAATTCTGAAACAATAAAGCATCGCATCCCCGTCAGGGACTACTTGACCACCGAAGATCACGGCGGCCGCACCCGTATCATTCATAAGGCGTCTAGCCGCTGCTGAATCGGCTATATATCCCCTTTGCGGAACGACAACCGAATCACCCGAGGCTTGAAGAGCCTCTTCCAGTTGCGCGATAATTGCAGCGTGAACTATATTACCATCATCGTTTTGGAACCAAGGAACTATTAAGGTCGGATGGGATAGGGTATTCACTCCTGGCTCACTGTAAATTAGACGGATTAATCCAATTGCAAACACGATGACAGTCAGCGTCAAGAACGTCTTATCTTGAGCGGCATCTCCTACCGCACGATATCGCTTGAGATAGAATACGATGATGAACCCGATCACAGTCAAAGCGAGGCTCTGGCCCAGAGGTGCAGGCAAGTACTTGTCTATAACTTCGAGCGCTTTGTCCATCATATGACCTTATCTCTCGGCATATAGCGTTGTCGGTTAACGGAGCTGCGACTCAGCGGCGCCTAGCCGCAGACCCCCAAAGCTCCTCGAAGCGGCTCCGTTCGCAGACCATTATAGCTTGAAACGGCGGTAGGCGTCCGCTGGAGGCGCCGGGTTGGCCGAATGTCTTCTTCATGTTTAGGACCATCCAAACCGCCGATCGAACTCTAACGTCTGATACTCAATAAGAGGGAGTGACTTGACATCGCGGATGAGTAGCCAGTAAGGCGCCAGTTCATCGTGGATACTGGCATACGGCGCGCGCCGGGTAGAACGCAGTGCATCTAAGAGCCATTCGCCGTCGCGCAATTCGATTTCTACTAGATCGCTGGCCTCCAGGGCACGTGCGTCGCGTGTATATCCGGATGTCGCGATGTAGATACCGCGAGTGATCCCCTCGAACGCCATTGCGCCGACAAAGGCACGAACCAACTCCACGCCGACATGGTTCTTGTACCGCTTAACCTGGACGGCTATGCGCTCGCTCTCGCAAGGTTCGGTCAAGAAGAGATCGATTCCTCCATCCTTCGAGTACGCCGTCAGCTCGGGTATGTATCCGAGATTCCTGAAAAGGTCGGCCACCGTTTCTTCTACTAGGCGCGGCGGGACCTCACCGAGCGTTTCGCGGCGCACCAGAAGGTATCGTTCTAGATCGCTCAGGGGTCCCGACCAGTCTTTGACCGAAAAATTTTGGAGCGTCGCATGTGCGTAGCGCGTTTCGAAGGTGCTCGTTTCGAGGTTTGGGATAAATGTGAGCCCGCTGCTCTCACTCTCCGCTTCTATCTTCCACCAGCCGCAGGCGGAGCAGGCCCAAACGCGGGTGCTGCTCATTCTGAAGTCGATGGCGCCGAGGAAACATAGAGAGGTCTTGCAGTGTGGGCAGTCTAGCGACTTAAGACCGATCCGGGATGCCGACCCGGGAAGATAATCACCGTAAGTCCAAATGCTGGTCATCGTTCTGAAGCCTCCAACATACGTAGCACCTGTAGCCGTGCGGTCGGCCAACGCGATGCCCATGAGCGGCGGGAGCCGCGCTGTTTGCGGTTTCCGTCCGCTCGATGGGCTGGGTTATGTGGCATTTGGAGGTAAAGAACCAAGATGCAACTGATTGGCTCGCGCAAGCAGAGATTGCAATAATTTTTTGAATCCAGTGTTATTCGTGATGTCAACGCAGTGCAGGTGCTTTAATCTATCCGGGATCGTAGAGGGGCCAATCTTGACCGGTATGAGGTAAATCGAATTCTCTGGCTGACGATCCAAAATATCGAGCGCAAACGAGATCTCCTTGTGGAAATACCCCGCTCTATTAACGGCATTATCCGATAGGCAGACAATCACGGCATGGCTATCCTTTACCGCCCTCGGTATTTCTTGCTCCCACTTTTGGCCAGGCAAAAGATCCTCCTCGTCGAGCCAAGGCTGTGCCCCATTCTGCCCCAACTTTCGATAAAGTTCCCTGACAGCGGGTTTATCCTTCGACGAATGGCAGAGGAAAACATTGATTCCAAGCAGCTGCTCAGAATCGCTAGTCGGCGCCTCAGCGTGCTCTTTAGCTGGGGACAAAATGGACTGGCGAGTTAATCGATGACAGAGATCCTGGTATCCTTCAGGGCTTGACACCAAATAGTACTCGTACGCCAAAAGAGGCGGAGGAATATATTTTACAGCTACCTTGCTAAAAACAATTGGTATGAACCTATGAATGCCTTGAAGGTAGATGTACTCGAACCGTACGCCAAGCGGATTGGCATCCTCTGGCTCCTTTTTGTCAAGGAGGTGCGCGTACTTCTCGGAGCAAACCACCAATACATAATCAGCGGACTTGATCTGTCGTTCGGCCCAACTAGGCCAGCCTTCTGGCGGCGTCGCAAAATGCTGGTCGAGTGTCACATCGATGCCATCCGACCGAAGCTGGTTAGAGAATTCAAGCACTGCAGCTTTGTGCTCGTCGCTATCGTGGCTGTAGCTAATGAAGATTCTCATTTCGCAGAATCCTGATATCTGAATGGCTACCACGTAGTGCCCCAACTCGATGTCCAACCACTTCCTCGCTAAACCCCTTCCGATGTAACCTCCCTTGCCACATAACCTCTAGATTATCCTTTCCCGTTTCGCCCCAGAATGCCTATCGTTGTCGAGGGGACCGTAGGGGGCAGATTACTTCAGCCGATGTATGTCTCTCATTCTATAGATCGAGTACATTTTATACCTGTTCCTTACCCTCGTCAATGCTTCGGGTTCAGAGCGATAAGCATGCGCAGGAAGAGCCGTTTCGGGGTCACCCTACCGGAGGCGCGCTGAAGCTCCAGACCTGGGCGTATCTTCTGGAAGAACTGGAGTTGGGGGAGTCGATCGAGCCGCGGCGCTCGGATAAGCATCCCCAGGAGCTGGGTGTAGCGACTGATAGGCGGCAACGATATGCATTCCAAGCACTGATGGACAGGACACGCAAGTTCCAGCCTGTCAGACATATACCCAAACTTCGGCCTGGCCTGGGCGGATGCTTATACGCCCTGTGAGGGCGTCTAAGGTTGGCGGCTTATACGGCTGACTCGAGGTGCGCTCCAGGCCGCCTATAAGGCATCCATAGGACTCCTTACTCCTCTTCCGCCACGGTTCAGGACGTGGGTGTAGATCATGGTGGTCTTCACGCTTTGGTGGCCCAGGAGCTCCGGGGATTCCGAAACAGCGAGGGGCCGCCGGCGACGGCACCTCGCTGAAGCCGTAGTACGACCGCCAGCCGAGCAGCCCCCTTGGGCCGTCCTGACTCCGAGGCCCGCGCGATTCGCCCGAGCTCGAAGGACGGCGGCTCGATCCGGTGCAGTTGCGAGGATCTTCTCGCTCGCCACGCCATCGCGCCCGGAAATTGCGGCAGCGCGAACGGGTTTTTCGGGCGCGCTCTCCCCTCGCGCCACGGCGCCCCTCCGCGACAGCGCTCTCCCGAGTTGCCATGGCGCCCTCCGGAATGGAGTTTACGCCCCTCCGGAATTGCGACACGCAATTCCTTTGCGCCGTGTGGCACCCGCCGAATTGCCTCACTGCCAGCCGAATTGCGACAGCACCCTCCCGAATTGCGACACACTCCTCGCGAAGCGCGTCACGCCTTTCGCCAGGAGAGCGACACAATTCCAGAGCGGCGCTTTGCAGCTCGCGAGGGCAGTGTCGCGGAAGCGGTGCCGAGGGGCGGGGGAGCGAGGCTCCGTGTCGTAAGACGGGTTCGCCCTTTCTCCGTTCGGCTTGCGCCGGGATTTCTGAGGCGGAACTTTATCGCGCCACGCCGTACAAAAGGGGATACCAAGGACCTCACGACTCCTTTCTACCTCACTTTGCGTCCCATGGTATTCTCTCGTGAGGAAGGAGAGACACCCGTGAGCGCGACAACCCAGGCCCACCGATCTGAGGAAACAGGGGAGCCCCTCCTGGACGCCGAAGAACGGGAACGAACCCTCCGTGCGTTGGACGCTCTCCTGGAAGGCGACGAAGCGGAGCAGCGGGAGACGTTCGCCTTTCTCAAGGAATCTCTGGATCAGGACCCTCCGTCCAACCGCAAGCTGTTCTCCTTCTGAATGATCATCCTGCTCGATGCCGGTCCCTTGGGGTTTCTTCGCCTGCGAGCAGGACCTCTCCCACGACCCGCCGGACGCGCCGCTGCCCGACGCCGTCGTCCGCGGCGACGAGCCGTTCTACGTGATCGGGGCAATCGCGGGGGGGTGATTGCCGGTTCTGCGCCTGGCTCCTTTCTTCGCCGCGCGGAGGGCGTTCTACGAAATCTACACCGCTTTCGTCAGCGCCTTTCGGGCACGTTAGGCTGCAGTATGGATATACTGCAAACGTGTCAATGAACGAGAACAGCACCGGCCGAAGGGCGATACGCATCGCAAGCATGGGCCACGCGGCCTTTGCTGCAACCATGATCGCCCTCGGGATCCTGGGCTTGGTCAAACGCGAATTCGCTCCGATATGGGAGCCGGTGCCCCGCGGTGTGCCCGCACGCTCGATGCTGATTTATCTCTGCGCCCTCGTTCCCCTGGCATCCGGCATAGGCCTGCTCTGGCAACGCGCCGCCGCCGCCGCTGCCCGCGTACTGCTCGCCTTTCTCCTGCTGTGGATGCTGCTGTTGAGACTGCCGCTCGTCGTCATCTCGTTCGCCGTGAACACTTGGTATTCAAGCTGCCAGACCGCGGTGATCGTGGCAGCAGCTTGGGTGCTCTATGCCTGGTTCGCTGC
>JBAPYB010000004.1:0-17357 GCA_049284515.1 Thermoanaerobaculia bacterium | reverse complement strand
CGGCTGCTGGCCGGTCACCACCACCCGCACCGACGGGTCGGCCAGCCGCTGCGCCAACCGGTCGGCGTTCGGGTTGCCGTAGGCGCGGTTGCTCACGGCGAGGGCGCCGGCCAGCTCGCGGCGGTCCACCGCCGGCGGCTTGAAAGCCGGCAGGCGCCCCGGCGCGAGGAACTGCAGCGGCGAGAGTAGGTCGAGATCGAGCCCGGCCAGCCACGCCGAGGGGAGCGGCGCCAGCAGCCGGGCTGCAGCAAGGTCGACCCGGGGCTCGGGCCGGGGAGGAGCGGAGGGGACGGACAGGTTGGCGGTCACGCTCGTAGAGCTCTCCTGGAAATTGTCGGCGGAGATTTTCGCCGGGACGGACCGATCCTATCCCCGCCCGGCACTACCGGTCCACGCTCCGGGCTATGCTAAAGGAATGCTTGGCGGAAGGAGGTCACGATGTTGCGCCCTTCGGGCCGTGCCGCTCGCATCGCCCTGATCACCGGCTTCCTGCTGCACGCCGTCACGGCGCTCACGGTCTGGCGGACCTGGAGCAGCTTCGGCCGCGGCAACGTCCTGGCCTGGATCGACTTCCCCGTCTCCCTGGCCTTCCTCCAACTGGACGGCAGGCCTCTCCTGCTCTGGAGCCTCCTGGCCGGAGGGCTGCAATGGGGCGCCATCGCGGCGCTGCTCAGCCTCTTCCTGGGCCGGACGGTGCGGGGGGACCGGGAGCCGAGCCCTTGACGCCTCCGCTACAATAGCCGCCTCATGGTGCGCGTCGGCCCCCTCTCGATCGATCCTCCGCTCTGGCTGGCGCCCATGGCCGGCGTGACGGACCGCGACTTCCGCCTCATCGTGCGGCGCATCGGCGGCGTGGGCGTGGTCTCCATGGAGTTCATCTCCTCGCGGGCCATCGTGCAGGGGAACAAGCGCACCCGCGAGCTGATGGTCTTCAGTTCCGAAGAGAGGCCTCTCGCCATCCAGATCTACGGCTCGGACGTGGCCACCATGCGCGAGGCCGCCCTCGTCGTCGAGGAGCTGGGAGCGGACATCTGCGACATCAACATGGGCTGCCCGGCCAACAAGGTGCTCAAGGGGTGCGCCGGCGCCGCCTTGATGGGCGACCTCAAGCTGGCCGAGAGCATCGTCCGGTCGGTGCGCGACGCGATCTCGATCCCGCTGACCGTCAAGTTCCGCTTGGGGCTGGACGACTGCCGGCGCAACTACCTGGACCTGGGGCGGCTCTGCGAGGCCAACGGCGTCGCCGCCGTGGCCCTGCACGCCCGCACGGCGCGGCAGATGTTCACCGGCGAGGCCGACTGGAGCCATCTCGCCCGTCTCAAGGAGGTGCTGTCGATTCCGGTGATCGGCAACGGCGACGTCCGCGAGCCCGAGGACGCCCTGCGCATGCTGGCCGAGACCGGCTGCGACGGCGTCATGGTGGGCCGCGCCGCCACCAAGAACCCGTGGATCTTCCGTCAGACTGCCGCCCGCATGGCCGGGAGCCGGCTGAGCGAGCCTACCCTCGCCGACCGCCGCGACCTGATCCTCGACCACTTCCGCCGGGTGGCCGAGCGCGAAAACTCGCTGTTCGCCCTCCACAAGCTGCGGAAGTTCACCGGCTGGTACACCCACGGCCTCCCCAACGGCCGCAAGCTGCGCCAAGCGATCAACACGATCCCCGACGTGCCGGCCTTCCTGGCCACGGTTGAGGAGTTTTTTGGCGAGTTTCCGGTCGAGGAAGCGGCTTGATCAGGCCCGCTTTTTATGGTCTACCAAATCAACGACTAGAGAACAAACCGAACAAACTCAGACCTGGCAACCGGCGCAGCCTGTTGCCGCCGGGCGTCATAGATTTAGAGCTATAGGGGCGTCATCGCGGCTCTGCTTAGCCTGTGGCCGGGTCGGAGGAAAGGTGACCTCTGGAGCTATATCTGCATCATTCCAAATCTTTTGGTATCGGTCGACTAGCTTCTCACCGAGTCCCCCCTTGGGGTCAAGCACGAAAATTCTCTTGTCTGATGTAGACCGGCTAAAGCTTATATCCCACTGGCAGAAGTTCTTTTTTTCAGAGGTGATTCTTAGAAAACTATCGCTAAGAATGACGTCGTGGAGCTTGACGGTAAGCGATCCTTGAGGATATCTCTCATGCTTCTCATTGAGCCAATCTACTATCTCCGATTTGAGAGTACGATACGAGTCTTCTGCATATCCCGCCATCTCTTCAAACTCCCTATCTGAGGGAGAATCAGAACTTTTGGATGCAGGCTTAGGACTTTTGTGGTCAAACAGACAAATCTCTACTGCTGCCCCTCTCTGAATAGCGTTCCTAATTATCGCAGAGTCACTCAATAACCATCTTCCGCTTTTCGCAACGATTCTCAAAGATGAGTCTTTTCCCAGTACGTCGAACAAAACGTGCAGTGAGTAGTGTTGATTGAGCTCATCTCGCGAAAGAAACATACCCTGGATACCAAATCGTTCGCAACCAGCAGCATTATTCTCACCCCGTTCGAACTGAGCCTGCAAGCTTTGGAGAAATTCTCTGTGATATCGCTTCCCTACCGATATTTCATAAATAAATGACGTCGCGAAGACCGCCAGAATTACGATGCCTAACTCCTTGAGGAATTCGTAGGCATATGGGTAATCCTCCTTTATCAGCACTGAGACGACTATCAACAAAAGTCCCAAGAGGACGAAAACGCCGACTATTAGATTCGTGGTCATTCCGGTACTGTCCGACTCTTGCTCCATAGTCTGTCTCCTAGCCCACGTGAAATGAAATCTACTACCTCTTACCGTAAGATCTCAGACCTGCTCAGCCTGAAGAAGCGCCAAGCTTATCTTGGCGCACACCGTTCTCTGCGGTAGGCGGTGGTGTCAGCCGTCCGCCTACCGATGGTTATGCCGCAACATCGCGAGGAAGCCCCCAACCCGGAAAGACCAAGACCGCCGGATGGCACTTCAGGGCTGGGCAAGGACCTTTGCGTGCTCGACACCCGAGACGAACACGGTCGTTTTCGATGGCCGAGAGCGGGGTCTGAGGAATTCCGGTCAGGCGGGGCAGCCCATTCTGGCTTAGCTCATGAAGCTCCCAAACGATGCACACTGACCCGCCAACCGAGACGGAAACGAGATTCTTCGCGGGAGAGTAGTCTTTCATCTCGGTGAAGGCGTAGATCAAGACGTTCGTAACGAGGAGGATCATGGCTCCCGGGTCACGGCCTTCAAGGAGTCCCAGGTCATTTTCGGCCGAAGAGGGGCGGCGGCGATGGCCTCGAGGCAGCGCGCCATGCTCATCCCGGGTCCCGGCTTCGGGCGCTCGAGGCGTACCAAGAGAAGGCGGCCTTCACCCTGGCTCTGGATGTCGAAGACATCCCCAGGTTTTGCCGCAGGAAGAACCACACGCCGCTTGGCATCAACGGTCGATGTCGCCATGGTGGGATTGTCCCACTAAGCCCCAGCGGGCGCAATGGGGATCAGTCGAAGATCAGGGCGTCGACGTAAACCGGACTCGTCTCGATGACGACGTCGCTGGGAGACTCTTCTCCTTCGACCGTCAACGAGAAGCTCACCGTGACCTTGAGCAGTCCACAGCGGCGATGGACGAAGGTTGTTCCGTCAGAGAAACCGCCATCCTGCCAGAAGGTTGCGAGGAGTTCGGTGCGAGTGTGCCCTGGCAGGTCGAGTGCGTCACGCTCGCAGGACCGTAGCCATTGGAGATGTTCATCCCGCGTGCAGCGGTCGGCAAGCGCGGGCCTCAACCAGACTGGCGGGAAGGCGATCTGGCTCGGCGACAAGCTTGGAGCAGGCCTCTACGAAATTGTCGGACAGCTCGGCCTGAGCCGGGAAAGGACATTGACTCCCAAGAGTCCTTCGGGGGCGGGGCCTCCGCTCGCCGGGCTTCAAAGAAAGCCCAGGCGCAAGAGGTGAGCCACCCATACTGCGCGGCTTCGCTGCAACCGCTGGCGCCGCGTGCCGGCAGGCCAAAGCAGAGGGCGAGAAGAATCCCTACCTGGTTGCTCTTCGGGAATCGCATTTCGTTCTCCCGGCCGCCGGCAACGCCGAAGTGGCGTCGGCGTTCTGCCGTAGCGATCGTGTCGTGCGCCTGCTGACCTTCTGGTCCCGCCAGTCGGCGTACAACGAATGTGCCATGCCGACTGCCGGGAAAAACACCCGCGTCTTGGCGAGCGATACCCCTCTCGCCGCCAACCCGTGGACGTTCTGTAGCCTCGGGTGGACGGGCGGCGAGCTCCCGTCGAGGAAGCGGCCTGATCAGCCCGTCTTTTTGTTGGATCCCACGCAAACTGGCCGGAGGTCTTCTTCCCTGTAGAGGACCTGGCACAAGGGGTCGAGGTGGTCACCCTTCCACAGGGAGTAGGTCGTAGCGACGGTGGCGGCGAAAGAGTCACCGACCGGATTCAGCACGATCAGATCGCTGTCGGCGCGACTGTCTACGCCCCTGGTGAGGATCAGCGACGGGTCATGCCAGATTTTGCCCGTCTTCAAATTGACGATGGCAAAGAGCTGACAGGCGGTGCCGCAACCCCAGGAAACGACCAGAAAGTGGCCGGCGAGGTTGGGTTGGCCCGACGCGACGGCCGTGCGCAGGATCGTCCGGTACTTGTGACCGATCGGGTGGCTTGCCAGATCGAGTTTCCCCGGAGACGCGGGCTCAGCGTTCACCGGGAACCGCTGAAACGCCGGGAGGTCGCGACACGGACAGGTTCTCGGTGGTTGAGCCATTCCCAAGGAAAGAACCACGAGAAGTCCGATTCCGAGCGACCGAGGAACCGGCGTAGCCAGGCCGCTCACGGCGCGGGCTCGTAGGTCAGGACATGACGATCCTGGGAAGCGGCAGCCTCGTGTCGCAACTGGCGCCGAAAGGTCTGGCCAGTCTCCTCCTTCATCCGGCGGATCTCCCCGACCAGATCGCCCCTTACCAGCCTGGTGTTGGCCCATGACACCTCGTCTTTCGAGACATGCACACCGGGAAGATATACCCACTCCTGGGGATTCGCCGGGGGCGGCAGGCCTCGGCTATGCTTCGGCGGATGGAGCCCCACGAGATCGAGCTCGATGTGCCGCCGGAGCAGGCGCTCTCGGCCCTTCGGCAGACGGCGGAGGACTGGGGGGCCCACCTCAGCGACGAGGGCACGCGGCTCCACCTGCCGGTGGTGGCCGGCATCCGCCGCGGGCTGGTCTCCGGTCCCGTGGAGGTGCAGCCGGCCGAGGGCGGCTCGCGGGTGGTCTTCCGTCCCGAGCAGTCGGTCTACTACGTCCAGACGCCGGCGGTGCTGGTCCTCGCCCTCTCCGTCGCCGGCGCGGCCCTCACGGTGCTCTGGCCCTTCTACCCGCAGTTGATGCAGGTCGCCCCGTTCGGCGCCATCATCGCCCTGGGAGGCTGGTTCCTGGTCGTTTCGCGCCTGCGCACCAGCGGGCCGGACGAGTTCCTGACGGCGGTCGCCGCGACGACGCCCGCGTCCGCCGGGACGGGGGAATCCTCCTGACCCGGACTTGGTTTATACTCTCGACGGTTCTTTGCAAACTTGGGGGTGTACCGGTTTCGACGGGAAACAGAGCGGTCCAGCGGTAGCGTGTCGAGCTTCCACTCGTAACACCGGAAATTATAACTGCGAACGATAACTTCGCCCTCGCGGCCTAAAAAAGGGTCGTGACATGCCATCGGGAGCCTTGATTCGCGGCGCCCGGTGGGATGACGCTAAAGCGGATCAATGGGTGCGGCGGCCTCGAGTCGCATCCGGATATTTAGAGGCTGGCTTCCGCGCCAGGTTGGCCTTCTTCCAGCGCGCGGCGGCGAGAAACGGATAGAAGGATACGCACGTAGAAGCTTCTGGGTCGCGTTTTTCGGACGTGGGTTCGACTCCCACCACCTCCACCATTTCCTTCCTTCAACTCAAACAATCTACAGATTTTAGTCTTCGAACGCCGCGGCGATGCTCTGCTCGTACGGCGCCCGAAGCACGCCAACCTCGGTGATGATCGCCGTGATCAGCTCCGCCGGAGTGACGTCGAAGGCGAAATTGACGGCCTGCGTCTCCTCGGGAGCGATGCGGGTACCGAAGACTTCGGTGACTTCCAGCGCCTTGCGCTCCTCGATGGGTATGGCCATACCCGTGGGCGTCGCGCGGTCGATCGTCGAGAGGGGCGCCGCGACGTAGAAGGGCACCTGGTGACGGTGGGCCAGGACGGCCACGGTGTAGGTGCCGATCTTGTTGGCGGTGTCGCCGTTGGCGGCAATGCGGTCCGCGCCCACGACGATACCGTCCACCAGACCCTGCGACATCAGCGCGCCGGCACTGCTGTCCGTCACCAGCCGGAAGGGGATGCCCAGCCTCTTGAGCTCCCAGGCTGTGAGGCGCGCGCCCTGGAGGAGCGGACGCGTTTCGTCCACCCAGACCTTCTCGACCCTGCCTTGGCCCCAGGCCGACTGGATCACCCCCAGCGCCGTGCCATAGCCCGCCGTGGCCAGCGAGCCCGTGTTGCAGTGGGTGAGGACGCGGGAGCCTTGCGCGAACAGGGCCGCGCCGTGCTCGCCGATGCGGCGGTTGATCCGCACGTCCTCGGCGTGCAGCTCGCGGGCCCAGTCGAGGAGGGCTGTTGTCACCGCCTCAGGGCCGGCCAGTGCGTTGTCCATGAAGACCTTCCGTCCCCGCTCCAAGGCCCAGCGCAGGTTCACCGCCGTGGGCCGCGTGCTCCCCAGCAGCTCCAGGACCTCCTCGAAGCGGCCGGCCAGACGCTCGGGATCCCTCTCCGTCCGGATTCCCAGCACCAGCCCGTACGCCGCGGCCACCCCGATGGCCGGCGCGCCGCGCACGGCCAGCCGCCGGATGGCGTCCGCCACCTGCTCGGGGGTCTCGCAGTCCAGCCAGACCTCCTCCACCGGCAGGCGCGTCTGGTCGAGGAGGCGCAGGCCAGGCCCCTCCCAGCGCATGGGAGAGAAGGGCTCGGGGACGGCGGCAGGGGCGGGCTGGAGATCGGTCATGGCGCGGCTATCTTAACCTCGATACAATGCCGCCCTGCCCGGCGTCGCTCCAAGGAGCGCCCGCCCCTTCCATGCATCCAAGCGAGGGAATCCCTGTGAAAGGCGATCCGAAAAATCTAGGTTTCTCCACCCGCGCCGTCCACGGCGGCCAGGAGCCGGACCCGCGGACCGGCGCGGTGGCCGTTCCTATCTATCAGACCTCCACCTACGTCCAGCACCAGCTCGGCGTGCCGGCGGAGTTCGAGTACGCCCGCGTCCAGAACCCCACCCGCAGCGCCCTCGAAACGCAGGTGGCGTTGCTCGAAAGGGGGCACGCCGGCCACGCCTTCGCCTCCGGCATGTCGGCCATCGAGGCGCTGATGACGGTGCTCAAGTCCGGCGATCACACCGTGGTCTCGCGCAACGTCTACGGCGGCACCTACCGCTACTTCACCCGCCTGCTGGAGCGCCTGGGGCTCTCCTTCTCCTGGGTGGACACCACGGACCTCGCCGCCGTCGCAGCGGCGATGCGGCCCGAAACGAAGATGGTTTTCCTCGAGACCCCCACCAACCCGCTGATGGAGGTCTCCGACATCGCCGCGGTCGCGAAGCTCGCCCACGATCGCGGCGCCCGGGTGGCGGTGGACAACACCTTCCTCTCCCCCTACCTGCAGCGCCCCCTGGAGCTGGGCGCCGACTTCGTCGTCCACTCGACGACCAAGTTCTTGAACGGCCACAGCGACTCGATCGGCGGCGTCCTCATCTCCTCGACGGCGGAGGACGCGGAGTGGTTCGCCTTCGTCCAGAAGTCGATCGGCGCCATCCTCTCGCCCTTCGATTCCTTCCTGATCATGCGCGGCATCAAGACGCTCGCCGTACGCATGGCGCGCCACGAGGAAAACGCCCGCCGCATCGTCGACTTCCTGGTGCGTCACCCCAAGGTGCAGCGAGTGCTGTACGTGGGCCTGCCGGACCACCCCGGCCACGAGATCCAGAAGCGCCAGGCCCACGGCTTCGGCTCCATGATCACCATCGAGATGGGGAGCTTCGAGGCCGCCAAGAGCCTGCTCGAACGCATGCGGGTGATGAGCTTCGCCGAGAGCCTGGGCGGCGTCGAGAGCCTGATCTCCCACCCGGCCAGCATGACCCACGCCTCCATCCCGCCCGAACGCCGGGCCGAGCTCGGCTTGACCGACGGCATGGTGCGGCTTTCCGTGGGAATCGAGGACGTGGAGGATCTGCTGGCGGACCTGGAGCAGGCGTTGGCGTAGGCTTTTCAGTCCAGGTCCGGATCGGCCCCCGCATAGGCAATCTCTTCGTCCTCGTCCTCGTCGGCAAAATCGGCGATCTTGTCGACGCTGCCGGCGAGCCAGTCGAGGAAGCCCTTGTCACCGCGGGCGACGCCGAAGGAGAGGATCTCCGGCAACTCGTAGTTGTGCAGCTCACGAATGGTGGCCGCGACCCCTTCGAACTCTCCTTCCAGCGTCTTGACCAGCAGCAGCAGCTCGCCGTCCTTGCAGATCTTCCCCCTCCAGCGGTAGATCGAACGCATCCCCGGCAAGACGTTGACGCAGGCGGCCTGTCGCCTGGCCACGAGCTCACGCGCGATCAAGTAGGCCTGCTCTTCGGTGCCGACGGTGGTGACGACGACGATCGCCTGCATGACGGCGACGTTACTGCACTGGTTTGGAGCGAGTCAATTGCGAGTCAACCGGTCGTCAATGATGCCACCTCTGTGTCCTGGCGTCATAGGCGAGCAGGCTCACCTTGCCCGTGCGGTCGAACACCCGCACGACCATCAGGCGGCCGCTGCGATTGCACAGGTAGACCGAGCCCGGCGTCGAGGTGCCGAGGGGGCTGAACGAAGCCAGGTCCGAGTCGTTGAAACGGATCGGGTCGTCCAGGCGATCCATCGGCTTGCCCGTGCCGGGGTCCCGCGGCGGCGGCCCCGGCGGGAAACCAAAGCCCACGTCGCGGCCCATGAACTTGAGGCTCTGAGGCGGCATCACCAAGCGGTCTTTGCCGCTCGTGATGTCCTTGTTGAGGACGCCGTTGCCATTGCCGTCCCGATAGAGGGCGAAGGTGACGACGCCGTTCTTTCCGGTGTTGAACTTCACCGCCACATTGGCGTCGTACCGCTGGGCGAAACTGCGCGAGCTCCGCAGCACGCCGGCGATCTCGCCGGCCGCCATGTGCAGGCGCAAGTCGTCCGTGCCGCGCAGGAGCGATGGCACCCCCAGGGTCAGGAGCGAGCCCAGCACCGCCAGCACGACGACCAGGTCGATCAATGTGAAGCCCTTCTGCACGAGAGTCATGGCCGGTCTCTGAAGAAGTGAAGGGCGGAGGCGGAGGAGATGGACTCCCCCGCCTCCGCCGCCTCGACTACCGGCCGGCGTCCCCGGCGCTGGACGGGGCGCTCTTGTCTTTCTTGGCTTTGCCGGATTTCGCGCCGGCGCCTTTCTTGCCCTTGCCGGAGCGGCTGCTGCTCACCTTCTCCTTGAGCGTCGTCTCCCCCGAGGTGGCAAGGTAGGGCTTGATGAGCTGAAAGGTCTTTTCACCGATCCCCTGCACCAGCATCAGGTCCTCGGGTTTCTTGAACGGACCGTTGTCCTTGCGGTACTCGACGATGCGGTCGGCGACGCTGGGGCCCACCCGCGGCAGCAAGGAGAGCTGCGAGGTGTCGGCGCTATTGATGTTGACCCTCTTCGTGACCTCCGGCTTGGCCTCGGCCTGCCCGGAAGCGGGGATGGAGAGGAGCGCGATGACCAGTCCTGCGACGACGCGATAGGCATGCTTCATGGTTGGGTTCCTTTCGTTTTTCTGCGTTTGGGTTAAAAGACTTCGCTTTCGTCCTGCGGTTTCCCTTTCCGTAATTGGAATTCCGTCTCTCTCGTCGCCACCTCCTCTCCGTGGTTGACGCAAACCGCAGAGATCAAGCACCCTGCCAGCCGTCGGCTGACTTCTAAGGCATTGAAAACAAAAGGGCTTGGTGGAGAAATCGAAGAGAGCGGGCGGCAGGGCATACGGCAGATGTCGCGGGGCGGCTCGGGCGCAGCCCCAGGCAAACGCGCCTGGAGCGGGCTTTCGCCGGACAGGCGCAGGCTCGTCAGAGGATTCGGCGGCGTGCGCGGTTTTTTGCGGGGCGGGGCGCTTTCGAGTACAGTAACCGCGCCATGGCGGAAGAACGCACGCAAGAACGATCCATCTGGCGGGAGTACACGGAGGCGCTGATCATCGCCGCCGTCTTCCTCTTGTTCACCAATACCTTCGTCGTCCAGACCTTCTACATCCCGAGCGGCTCGATGGAGGACACGCTCCTCATCGGCGACCACCTCTTCGTCAACCGCTTCATCTACGGCCCTGCGGCCTTCGAATTGGGAAAGAAGCTGCTGCCTCTCCGCGAGGCGCACCGCGGCGACATCGTCGTCTTCCGGTCGCCGGAGAACCCGCAGTTGGATCTGGTGAAGCGCGCCGTTGGGGTGGGCGGCGACAGGATCCAGGTCATCGACCAGAAGCTCTACGTCAACGACAAGGCAGTCGACGACGCGAGCTACGCTCTGCACAAGGGCAGCCCCGCGCCTGCGGGCAGCTTCATCAGCCAGCGGGACAATTTCGGCCCCTACATCGTGCCGGCCGGCCACTACTTCTGCATGGGCGACAACCGCGACAACTCCTACGACTCGCGATTCTGGGGACCACTGCCCGCACACCTGCTCAAGGGGCGCGCCCTCTTCATCTACTGGTCCTACGGCGGCAAGACTGCGGCCGGCCCCCAGAGCCCAAGGGAGAAGGCCGCGGACCTGGTGGAAACGGCGCTGGGCTTCTTCTCCAAGACTCGCTGGGAGAGGACGTTCCGTCTGATCCGCTAGCGCTGCTGCACCCATGCACGAGAAATCGCTGCTCCGGGAAAACCTGGAGGCCCTGCTGATCGCGGTCATCTTCGCGACCTTCGCCCGCACCTGGGTGGTCCAGGCGTTCAAGATCCCCTCGGGCTCGATGGAGAAGAACCTCCTCATCGGCGATCACATCCTGGTCAACAAGTTCATTTACGGGCCGACGATCCTGCCCCTGGAGGAAAAGCTCCTGCCGGTGCGCAAGGTGCGGCGGGGCGACATTGTCGTGTTCAAGTTCCCCGACGACCCAACCCGCGATTTCATCAAGCGCTGCATGGGGCTCCCGGGCGATACCGTGAAGATCATCGACAAGGACCTGTACCTCAACGGCCGCCACGTCGACGACTCGAAGTTCACCTGGTATGCCGACTCCCAGTCCTACCCTCGCGAGCTCTACTTCCACCCCAGGCGGGTGCGCGACAACTTCGGGCCCAAGACGGTGCCTCCCGCCAGCTACTTCTGCATGGGCGACAACCGCGACAACTCGAACGACTCGCGCTATTGGGGAGCGGTGCCGGAGAGCTACCTCAAGGGGCGGGCCTTCATGGTCTACTGGTCGGTGAAGGACGAGCCGGACCTGGGGGACTCAGCCGGCACCGGGCCGCGGTTGCGGCAACTCAGCCGGCTGGCTCTCAACTTCGTCTCTTTCACCCGGTGGGAGAGATCCTTCCGCGTCGTGCGTTAAACTACCCGGCATTAGTCCTTGAAGGAGGTAGCCATGCCACGACGGAGATCCGAACGGGGCGAGGGAAATCTGGGGTGTATCCTCTGGGTAGTCGCATTGGCCCTGGTGACTCTGATCGCCTGGAAGGCCGTGCCGGTCAAGATCCAGAGCAGCGAGCTGTACGATTACATGGACGAGCTGGCGAAGTTCAACTCCGCCCGCACGCAGCCCGAGGACCTGACGAAGATGATCATGGACCGGGCTCACGTGCTGGGGATCCCGATGGAGAAGGGTGACGTCAAGGTCGAGCGCTTGGGCGACCGAATCCTGATCGAGGCCGACTACACGGTCCCGCTGGACATCCTCGGGATGACGTACCGGTGGCACTTCCATCAGAAGCTGGACCGGCCGATCTTCATCGTCTGACGCGGCGATGGCTCGCGATCCTCGGGAGCGGCTTCGCTCCCGGGGCGCTGGCGGGCATCCATCTCGCCGGCCTCATCTTCTTCCTCAATCCCGGCCTCCCCTTCGCGGTGGGCCCGGTGCTGCGCGCCGTGGCGATCTACGGCGCGCTGTTGGGCTCGGTGAGCCTCGCGCTTCACTTTCCTTTCACCCGCCACCACCCGCGCCGCGCCCTGCGGGCCCTCCCCTGGGGCCTCACCACCGCGCTGACCCTCGCCGCCCTTCTCGACTGGACGCACGCCTCCTATTACGCCTACTACCTCCCTGCGGGCATCAACGACCGGCTGATCAAGGCGGCGCTCTGGCTCTCGCTGGGAGCGCTCATCGCCTTCTACACGGCCCTGCTGCACTCGCTCCACAGCCGGCGCTACGGCTGGCGCAGCCGCTGGGGGCTGGCGCTGGTCGCGCTGCTCTCGGTCTACGCCACGGTGGAGCGGCGGGAAGCCTTCCACCCCAAACCGGTGCCGGCGCCCCGCCCGGCGACGGTAGAAACGAGCCAGAGACCGCGGCTGTGGGTCATCGGCATCGACTCGGCAACGCTCGACGCAATTCTGCCGTTGGCCGACCAGGGACGGCTGCCATTCCTCGCCTCGGTCCTGCAGAACGGGGCCCATGGACGGCTCGAGTCCCTGTCCCCGGTGCGCAGCGACGCGCTGTGGACGACGCTCGCCACCGGCAAGTACCCGTCCAAGCACGGCGTCACGGGCCAGCGTCCCTTTCCGGCGGGGTTTCTCGCTCCCGGCGGAACGCTGCGGCTGCTGCCCACGGGTCTCTCGTTCCGCCGCTGGGGCACCCTCGGCCAGGGTCCCCTGCCGGCACCGGCCCATCCCCGCCAGACCCTCGCCCTATGGGAGATCCTGCCGCGTCTGGGCGTGCTGGCGGGAGTCGTGGGCTGGCCGGCGGCCGAGCCTGCCGACGGCGAGGCTACCTTCGCCTTGGCGGACCGCTACTTCCGGCCCGTTCCCGGGACCGGAAGCGCCTGGCCGGCCGACCTTCGGGGCCGCGGCCTGCTGTTCCGCCCCAATCCGCGGGATCTCGAGGCTTCAATGCGCGACCGCTTCGGTCCCCGCCCGCCCCGCAGCCTGCTCGACGCTTTCGCCGGAGACACCTGGCGGAAGGCTTTGGCGCTCTCCCTCGCCGCGCAATCGCCGCAGGTGGAGGCGGTGTTCCTCGTCCTGCCCGGGCTGCGGGAGGTCTCGCGCGAGAGCTTCGGCGGCTTCAGCCGCGTGCAGTTCGACGGCTCGAAGGGGAGCGCGGCACGGGCGGCGGCGGACCGGGTGACGGAGTACTACGCCCAGCTCGACGCCTTCCTGGGCGAGGTGTGGGCCCGAGGGGAAGGGCGGCCGCGCCTCCTCGCCGTGGTCTCGGCCTACGGCGCGAGCCCCCGGGGCGGGTGGCCCCGGCTCTGGCAGGGAGTGGCGCCGGAGGCGGCGCTGGGGGGAAGCTTCACCGACGCGCCCGACGGCGTGCTGCTGCTCTATGGCGAGGGGGTCCAGCCGGGCGCGCTGGTGACTGGTGCCCAACTCGAGGACCTCGCGCCGACCCTGCTCTACGGCCTGGGCTTCCCAGTGGCCCGGGACTTCGATGGCCAGGTGCTCACCCCGGTCTTCGAAAAAGGGTTCCTGGCGCGGCATCCGCTGACGTTCCTGTCCTCCTACGAGGGGATGGCCCGGGCGGGGAAGCCGTGAGGGGGGAACACGGACTTACACGGACTTGCAGGGATGGACACGGACAGCCAAAGAACAGCTCGTGCTCGTCCTTGCAAGTCTGTGTTAGTCCGTGTAAGTCTTTTGTTTTCTATGCCTTCTGCGCCACCAGCTTGGGGCCGGGGGAGGCCTTGCCGCCCTCGCGGTTCATCGAGCAGGTTCCCTCGAAAATGGCGCCGTCCTCGATCACCAGGGCTGGCGTGTCGACTTCTGCGAACAGCTTCCCCTGGGGCGCGATCAGGACCTTGCGGCCGGCCTTGACGGCGCCGCTAACGGTACCGGAGATGAAGATCTGTCCCACCCGCACCTCGCCATCGACCTCGCCGGTCTCGCCCACGATCAGGTCGCCGTCGGATTCCACCGTCCCCGTGAGCTTGCCGTCGACGCGGAAGGAGGCGTCGAAGCGGAGCTCGCCCTGGAGATGGCTGCCTTTGTCGAGAAAGCCGTTGAGATCGGTGTGCTTGCCGTCGGTTTTGAAGATCATCGGTTCTCTCCCCGCTCGGTCAGGACGTCGTAAAGCCGCATCAGCTCCTCTTCCGAGTGGAAGTGGATCCGCACGTATCCCCCCTTGCCCTGGCGCTTGATCTCCACCCGGGTCTGGAGGCGGCGGGTGAGCTTCTCCTCCGCGGCGACGGTATGGACCTCGACCGGACGGTCCGCTTTTTTCTTCGTTGCTTTCGCCGGCTCTTTGGCGGCGGCGGTCAGCCGCTCGAGATCGCGGGCGGAGAGCCCCTCCCGAACCGCGCGCTCGGCGAGAAGGATCTGCTCGTCAGCGCTCTCGATCCCCAACAGGGGGCGGGCCTGGCCGGCGGTGAGCTGCCCCTCGCGCAGCAGCTCGCGCACCTCCTCCGGCAGGCGCAGGAGGCGCAGCGCGTTGGTGACCGTGGTGCGAGCCTTGCCCACCCGGGTGGCGACGGTTTCCTGGGAGAGACCGAACTTCTCCTGCAGGGCGGCGTAGGCTTCCGCCTCTTCGACCGGGTTCAGGTCGCTGCGCTGCAGGTTCTCCACCAGCGCGAGCTCCAGCATCTCGCGGTCGTCCGCCACCTCGCGCACCACCACCGGCACGCTCTCCAGCCCGGCCTTGCGGGCCGCCCGCCAGCGGCGCTCGCCGGCGATGATGGCCCAGCCGTCTCCCTCGGGGGTGACGACGAGGGGCTGAACGACCCCCTGGATGCGGATGGATTCCGCCAATTCCTCGATCGCCGCATCGGCGAAATGGGTGCGCGGCTGAAAGCGGTTCGGCCGCAGGCTGTCGATGGGCAGGGTGCGAAGACCCTCCGGCGGTTTTTCGGGGACCGTTTCAATCAAGGCGTCGAGGCCGCGGCCCAGGCCCCGCTTCTTGGTGGTCAATTTGGGGGCCAAATTGGGATTCAAGCCGCCCTCCGCAAAAGCTCGCGGGCCACGGCCAGGTAGGCCTCGGCGCCCCGCGATTTGATGTCGTACTGGAAGATGGGAAGACCGTGGCTCGGCGCCTCGGCCAGGCGGATGTTGCGCGGCACGATCGTCTCGAACACTTTGCCGGCGAAGTGGGAGCGGATGTCCTCGGCCACCTCCCTCGACAGGTTGGTACGGTCGTCGTACATGGTCAGCAGGATGCCGGCGATGGCGAGCCCCGGGTTCAAGCCGCCCTGCACCCGCCGGATCGTGGACATCAGCTCGCTGATCCCTTCGAGCGCAAAGTATTCACACTGCAAGGGAACGAGGACTCCGTCCGCCGCGGCCAGCGCGCTCACCGTCAGGTGGCCGAGAGAGGGGGGACAGTCGAGCAGGAGGGTGTCGTAGCGGTCCGCCACCGTCGCGAGGATCCCCTTGAGGCGTCCCTCCCAGCCGGGCTCGCCCACGAACTCCACCTCGACGCCCACCAGGTCGCGCTGCGAGGGGACGAGGTCGAGATTGGGAAAACCGGACGGGCGAATCGCCTCCGCGAGGGGAGCGTCGCCGGTCAGTGCGTGGTAGAGGTGCGGCGGGGAAGCCTTGCCTCCCAGCCCGCGGGTGGCATTCCCCTGCGGATCGCAGTCCACCAGCAGGACGCGGCGCTCCAGAGCACCGAGGCCGGCCCCGAGATTGATGGCGGTGGTGGTCTTGCCGACTCCGCCTTTCTGGTTCGCGATGGCGAGGATCATGCTCGATCGATTCTCAGGGCTCTAAGCAGCTCTCAGGATCAGAATGCGCCGCCTGTCGCTGTCCCTGAGCTTGACGGCGCCGCAGGTCACGAGGTCGGGTGGCAGATCAGGATCGTTTTCGCCCACCCAAAGGAGGACGCGCCCTCCGGTTCCCAGGCGCCGCGCGAGAGCTCCCCAGACTTCGGAATCGAGGCGCAGGGCTCGGGAGGTGATCACGTCGAGGCTCTCGGGCAGGCCGGGCGGCAACGGAAGCCGCACTCTAACATTGAGGCACCGGCAGGACAAAGAGGCCCGGCGGGCGGCCGAGAGGAGGAATGCCCATTTGCGCTCCCGCGCCTCCACGAGCGTCATTTCCAGGCCGGGCCGGGCCGCGGCGAGGACCAACCCGGGAAACCCCGCGCCCGAGCCCAGGTCCAGGCTCGTTCTCGCACCGGAAGGCAGCAGCGGCAGGGCTGCCAGGGATTCGCCGAAATGGCGACCCAGGATTTCCCCCGCCGTTCCCGGTCCGATCAGGTTGAGCTTGCCGTTCCAGAGCGCCAGCTCCCGGTAATGGCTGTAGAGGGAATTGATCGCCGCCGGGCTCAGGGGCTCCGGCGAGAGCGATGCAATGTCCGCAGTGAAGTCAGGAAGCGAGAGGCGGGGGAGCGGGAAGGGCATGGCAGAACCAGAGACCGACACGGACAAAGCACGGACCCGACAGGGACTTTGCCGAGAACGGGAGGCATTTCTCGCCCCCCGGCCGGTCTTTGATCGTCCGTGTTCGTCCGAGAACGTTCCACGTGAAACGTTCCTAAACCGGCCGCACCATCACCCGTTTGAAATACCCATCCCCCTCGCTCTCGGTGGCGACGCCGGGATCGTCCGCGAGGGTGACGTGAATGATCCTCCGGTCGCCGGGGTTCATGGGCTCCAGGATGCGGGGCTTGCCCTGCCGGCGGACCTCTTCCGCAACCTTCTGCGCCAGGCTACGCAGACGCTCTTCGCGGATCTCGTGGAAATTGTCGCAATCCACCCGTACCGGCACGGCCTCGCCGGACAGGCTGCGGATCATCCGCGGCAGCAGGTGCTCGACGGCCTGAATCATCTCGCCGTCGTCCGCGAAACACCAATCCACGTCCTCGCCAGAGAGATCGACCTCCAGCCGCTCTTCGCCCTGGAAAATCTGGGCCTTCAAGTCCAGGCCCGCGATGCGCAGGAGAAGCTCGATCGACTTCGCCGCCGCCTCCGCCACTGGACCCGCGGCGACCGGGTAGCGGTCGGAAATCCCCCGCGGCTTCTCCGGCAGAGTCACCAACCCTTCGCTGGAACCGCTCTCCATTCTGAAAGGCTCGATGCCCGAGGATGGGCGATCCCCGGTCCGGGGAGGGCGGCGGTCATCGTCGCGATGCCGGGGGCGATCGCCGCGATCCCCGCGATCATTGCGCTCGCCGCGATTGAAACGATCGCCTCGGTCGCCAGCCCGGTTGCCGCGATCGTCCCCTCGGCCACCGCCCCGCGGACCACGATCCCTGCCGCCGCGGGGGCCGCGGTCCGGCCCTCGCC
>JBAPYB010000003.1:0-3405 GCA_049284515.1 Thermoanaerobaculia bacterium | reverse complement strand
AGGCTGGCCACGCCGCCGCCAGGGCGCGGGAGAAGGCGGACCGCGCCGCCGAGCGGCTGGCCGCGGCCCAGGAGGCGCTGCGGCAGGTCCGGCAAGCCTGAAGAGGGAGCAAGGACAACAAGGACTGCAAGGACGTCAAGGACCAGCATGCCTCGTGTCTCTGGTGTCCTTGTCGTCCTTTGTGTCCTTGCTTTCTCGGCCGCAACAAATCACCGCCTGGTTCGTTCTAAGGGGTGGAAGCGAGCCAAGGAGGTGCTGCGATGGCGACCACGAATGATCACAATCAGAGCGGAACGCGGATTCGCTGGACGCTCTTGAGCCTTACCGGAATTCCTTGCGGTTTGATCCTTGCCCTGACTCTCGGAGCCCCGATCCAGACGGTCGTGGGGCTGCTGCTGATCACTCCGATCCTCACCGGCATGGTGGGAGCCGCGGTCAGCACGTCGAAGGTCCTCTTGCGCAGGCAGCCTGAGAGAAGCCGTCGATAGCAGCCCTACGTCTGCCGCAGCGCCGTCAGCGGATCGAGCTGCGAAGCCCGCTGGGCGGGCAGGTAACAGGCGACGAGCGCCACGAAAGTGAGGATCGACGAGACGATCGCGAAGGTGAAGGGATCGTTGGCGTCGACGCCCACGAGGAGGCTCTGGAGCAGGCGCGAGACGCCCAAGGCGCCGAGCATGCCCAGCACCACGCCCAGGGCCACGAGGCTCAGGCCTTGCCGCAGCACCAGCCGCAGCAGGTCATCCGGATGCGCGCCGATGGCCATCCGGATGCCAAACTCCCGGATCCGCAGGCTCACCGAGTAGCTGAGGAGCCCAAAGAGGCCCACCACCGCCACGGCGAGCCCCAACACTCCCAGCAGGCCGGCGACCTCGGCATACATCCGCTGCGGGGCAAGGCTGCGCCGCAACTGCTCGTCGGAGGTCGTCACGTCCACGAAGGCGAGGTCCGGATGGGCTGAGCGGGCCGCCGCCCGCAGCGACGGCAAAAGCGTGGACGGTGGAACCTGCGAACGCACCACCAGGGTCATCCGCGAATGTTTGTGCTGATCGTAGGCGAAGTACAGCGTGGGCTCGGCCGGATCGGCGGCGGAGACCATGCGCGAGTCCCGCACCACGCCCACCACTTGAAAATCCGGCCCGATCTCGCCTGTGCGCGGCGGCTCGCCGCTGGTGACCCAGCGGCCGATGGGATCGGCGCTTCCCCAGAGCTTCCTGGCCATGGTCTCGTTGACCACCACCGCCGGGGAGGTGTCCTTGCGGTCCCGTTCATCCAAGGCCCGGCCCTGGACGATGGGCGTGCCCACCGAGTCGAAGTAGCCGGGCGCCACGATGTTGAAGGCGCCCTCCTGCCACTTCTCGGGGTTCTCGTGGCTGGCGAACCGGCTGCCACGCGACCAGCCGGCGAGGGGCGGCATGAGGACGAGGGTGGCGCTGCGCACGCCCGGCAGCCGCGACGCCAGCTCCTGGATTCGCGGGTAGACCGTGGCGCTTACGCCGTCCGCGCCGGCGCTGCGGGGCACGTACATGGTGGCGTAGAGGAGGCCTTTGGAATTGAATCCGGGATCGGTGTGCTCGGCGTTGCGCAGGCTGCGGACGAGGAGGCTGCCGCCGAGGAGCAGCAGCGCCGAGAGCCCCACCTGGATCACCACCAGCAGCCGGCGCAGCGTGAGGCCGCCCGACTGGGACGCCGTGCCGCCGGAGTCGGACTTCACCGATCCCAGCAGGTCGCCGCGCAGGGCGTGGAACATGGGCGCGAGGCCGCAGAGCAGACCGCAGAGGCAGGCGACGAGCAGGGCGAAGCCATAGGCCCGGCCGTCGAGCCGCAGCAGGGTTTCGCCCCCGGCGAGATTGCCGAGCCCGCCGAGGGAGGTCTGGAGGTAGGTCTCGATGCGCCGCGACAGCGCCACGGCGATGCCCAGGCCCGCGGCGCCGGCAGCCAGGCAGAGCACCAGGCTCTCGGTGAAAGCAGCGGCGATCAGCCGCCGGCGGGAGGCGCCGAGCGCCGTGCGGATGCCCCACTCCCGCCGCCTCGCCGTGGTGCGCGCCAGCAGGAGATTGGTGACGTTGGCGCAGGCGAGGAAAAGGAACAGCAGCGACGCGGCCATGAGGATGCGGGCCGCGGAGAGATAGCGTTCGCCCCCCGGATTCGGGTCGTAGCGATTCATCGGTACCAGCGAGAAGACGCGCTTGCCGTCCGGCAGGGGGGCGGACTGGTCGAGGTTCTTGGCGGTGACCAGCACGCGCGCCCGGGCTTGCTTCAGAGGGGTGCCCGGAGCGAGGCGTCCCACCAGGTTGAGCCAGCGGCTCTTCCGGTTCTCCAGGCGCGAGAGCCCCGTCACCCAGTCCGTCTGCACCAGAGGCACGTAGATCGAGGCCGCGACGCCGAGGTTCTGAAGACCGGGGGGCGCGACGCCGACCACCAGGAGCGAACGGCCGTTGATCCGCAGCGGCCGGCCCACGACGGCTGGATCCCCTCCCAGCGCTCCCTTCCAGAAGGGATAGGCGAGCACGGCCACGGGCTCGGCGCCCGGCCGGTCGTCGCCGGGCTGGAGCAGGCGCCCCAGGACGGGCTGGGTGCCGAAGAAGGAGAAGTAGTTGCCGCTCGCCAGTTGCCCCCACGCGAAGAGCGTCGTGCCGCCGTGCCCGACGGTGGTCCCCATCGGGGAGAAGGCCGCGACGTCGGTGACGGCGCTCTGTTGGCGCAGCACGTCGAGGTACTCCAGGTAGGAGGTCGGCGCCTCGCGCTGGTCGGCCGTGCCGGTGAAGAACCAGACGGCGCGCTCCGCCTGCGGAGCGTTGATGGTGGGCCAGAGGATGAAGGCGAGATAGGCGAACAGGGCCGTCGCCGCGCCGATCCCCAGCGCCAGCGTCAACACCACCGCCGTGGTCATCCCGGGCTGGCGGGCGAGCGACCGCACGGTGGTCCACAGATTCCTGGTGAAGTCGCGCACGTCAGCCCTCCTGGCTCCAGTCGAGTCTTACGCCAGACGCGAGAGATAGTTTAAGGCCGAATACCGGTGCGCTGCTCGAACCAGCTCTGGGGCCGGACCAGCTTGAAGCTCCGCCGGCCGTCGAGCAGCTCGACGCCAGCCGAGAGGTGCCCGTAGCGCACGAGGAGGTCGCCGCTCTTGCGCTGCTTGGAGAAGCTCATGCGGGATCGGACTTCGAGCTTGCCGCCGGTGGCCTGCAAGGAGTCGATGGCGACCGTGCCCTTGTCGATGCGCACCGTTCCGCGGGCGGTGACGCCCTCGACGCTCAGCACGTTGTCGAACCACTTGACCACACGGCTGCGCTGGGCGAACAGGGCAATGAGGGGTCCCGAGTCCCGCATGTCCACCTGGCCGGCGGCGCGCAGCGAGAGCGGCTGGCCCCACTCCACGGCGGCGTCGGCGAGCCGGGCGTGCGC
>JBAPYB010000002.1:0-4126 GCA_049284515.1 Thermoanaerobaculia bacterium | reverse complement strand
GATCGTGGCCATCGACGGTCCGTCGGGAGTCGGCAAGAGCACGGCGGCGCGGCGCCTGGCCGAGCGGCTGGGAGTGCCCTTCCTCGACACCGGCGCCATGTACCGGGCGCTCGGCCTCAAGGTGCTGGAGAGCGGCGCCGATCCCCGCGACCACGCGCGGGTGGTGACCCTCTCCGAGGCCGCCGGCATCCACCTGGGGCGCCGCCCGGACGGCAGCTTCGAGGTCCTGCTGGACGGCCAGCCGGTCGAGTCCCGCATCCGCACTCCGGAGGTGGGGGATGCGACCTCCGCGATCGCCGTCTATCCCGAGGTGCGGCAGCGCATGGTGCGCCTGCAGCGCGAGGCCGCCAGCGAGTTCGGAGCCGTCCTCGAAGGGCGGGACATCGGCACCCGCGTCTTTCCCGAGACTCCATACAAATTCTTTCTCGACGCCCGCGCCGACATCCGCTTCCGCCGCCGTTTCGAAGAGATCCGCGCCGCGGGAAGGCCCGCCGTCTACGCCGACGTGGAAGAAGAAATCAGCCGCCGCGACCAGCGCGACAGCACCCGGCCCGATTCTCCCTTGAGGAGGGATGATTCGTACGTGCTCATCGACTCGTCGGACCTCTCCGTGGACGAGGTGGTGGAGCGGATGATGTGGGTGATCGCGGGGAAGTAAGACAGAACCGGCCCCATACACAGGTCAGCGCCATCTCCACACGGGGACCTCTCCGGCATACACGTTTGAGACGCCAGCTTGTGTATAGAAGCCTCGTCCTCACGCTCCTCGTTCTTCTTCTGAGTAGAAACAAGCTTCCCCGAGTTGCTCCAGCGCCTCAACACACGAGTTCACCGCGTTCCCCAGTCTGCCCGAGCTCCCACCCCGGCCGTCCGGGAAACTGCCATACACAGATTTTTGGTTCTTGTGTGTATAGAACCGCGAGCTCTACACGGAAAAACGTGAAGTCCGTGTATGGAGATGCTCACCGCAGCCGGCCTTCCATCGCAGACGGCCTGCAGCTCCATCTCAGCCCCCCGGGGCGGAGGAGTAGAGATGGGATGAGACTCCCCCCTGACGAGGGACGACTCCTACGTCCTCATCGACTCCTCGGACTTTTCGGTCGAGGAGGTGGTGGAGCGGATGGCGCGGGTGATCGAGGGAGCGGGCTAGAATCCGCGAAAAGGTTGCGGAACCAGGCGACGAATCGGAGAGCATCGTCGCTGTCCTTCTCAAAGATTTCCGCCTTCAGGGCGGTGCCGAAGGGAAGCCCAGGTTTTGCCTGCCAGGCGAGCCAGGTATGCAGAACGCTCTTGACGTGATCCTTCGGTTGGCACTTGGCACCGCGCCGCCGTGCCTCGTTCACGGCCTCGCCTGCGTAAATTTGGATTGGATCTGCATCAGGCACCAGTTTGCCTAAGAAGTTCTCCAGAGCTCCTAGCGACTGGTTGTCCGGCATTATCCAGACTCCGAACCGTGAATTGGCAACGCGACCGGAAACGGTCGTTCCTTGCGGCAGGGGTAAATCCGGCAGATTCGCGCCCGCCTCCTGCGCACGATCCCGCACCTGAGACCAGCGAGCGGTGAGGTCCGAATTCGCGTCTAAAACGACTCCGATCCGCTGGTATGCTGCGCTTCTAAGGAACGCTGGAAGGTCTTTCAGTAGGCCGTTGATTCCGCCCCTAGCGGAAAGGAAAGGCCGGATCGAGGTCTCGTCGTCCCAATCGAACTCGTGACGTTTCATTAGGTGGATTATAGTATTGAGGTCGTCGGAACCCTCGACAAGCAATTGATAAGGACTGTCTTCAGGCGGTGCCATTAGCGAACCTCGATGTGACCTTCTGAGGCCACGACGATCTCGTCGGCATCGTAGACAACCGTTGATGGTGCATCCCTTTCAATTCGGTGGAGGGTCACTGCTTCGGCGATCTCAGGATACCTCCTGCGAAGCCGGCCAAGTGCGCGAACGCAGTCCAGACTATGAGTCGTTGCAAACACCTGAGTATCGAGTCTCTTGGCGTTTTCGATAAGGAGCCGCCACATGTCGACCATAACGGAATAGTGAAGACCTGTATCAATCTCGTCGACTAGAAGGCAGCCTCCGCGTGCCGAAAGAAGGTTCAGTACCAGGCCCAGGAGGTGTCTCAAGCCGCCTCCAAGGGTTCCAAGTGGAAGCCGTTGTTCAAATTCCTTGAGCTTCACCAAAATGTCGGACGAGGTGCCTCGAGTCTCACTGAGAAAGGCCAATCTCTCGAGGTTGGGTACAATGACCCTCAAAGACTTGGTAACTTCTTCCTCCTCGGGAGTGAGAAGGAGATCGTCCCAAAGTTGGCCCAAGGGCGCGGAATCTGTGGAATCTGCAGCCAGAAAATTCACTCGAGGCGGTTCCGACAACCGACGAGGAGGAGGAAGCACGCCGCCAGAGGGCGAGATCGTAAGGCGTTCATGCTTCCGTTTTCGAGCCGTGATGTGGCTTTGGAAATACAGAGTGCGAATTAAGGTCTCCTGAACAGAAGCATGCTCGACCTTGCATTTGACCCAGTGATTTTCCTCACTGCACCCTGTTATCTTAAAAAATTTTCCCACCTGAAGATCGTGGCCGAAGAAGAGGTGGGAAGGATCCACCACGTGCTCTTTAAACTCTTCCGATAAATCTGATTTTCCCAGGACCCGCTCCCCTCGGCGCACTGCGCTTCGGACGAGCCCTTCGACCCGCCCGATCCCCACCAATTCAGCCGCTTCCAAGAGAGAGGTCTTCCCAGCATTGTTCAGGCCCACAAAGAGGTTCACTCGCGTCAGCGGCTCGACGCGAAGCTCGCGAAAACAGCGGAAACCCTGTATCTCCAGGCTCTTGAGCATGGCGCACCTCCGCCCGAGTCTATCTCAGTTGCCCGGGCTGCCCGCTGCCTTCAGCGCCAGGAGCTTCGCCGCCGGCGGCTCAGCCCCCGCGCTTGGCCTCGCGATAGCCCGCCGGGACCTCGCCGCTGATCCCCACGATATTGCCGTCGGGGTCGAGGTAGCGCGCCGTCCGGCCCCAGGGCTCGTCGCGGGGCGGATGGAGGACCTTCACCCCCGCCGCCACCGCCCGCTGGTGGACGGCTTCGAGATCCGGCACCCGGAATCCGACCTGGACGCCCGTGCTCACCGGACGCTCCGGAGGTCTCGCGGGCACCACCGCAAAGTGGAGATAGGCCCCCTCGTGCCACGAAACTTCGGCGTGGGCGCCGCCGATCCAGAGATCGCTCTCGGGCTCGTTGCCGCCGGAGATCAACGGGATCCCGACGAGGCTCCGGTAGAAGCCCGCAGACGCCTCCAGGTCGGAAGCGTGGAGCACCACTACGACCAGCCGACCCTCTGGCGCCGGCGTCCCCTTCCAGTCCGTTTCCATCACCCGCTCCTCCTACCAGATTCCCTCGGGTTTGCCTTTCTTCCATTCCAAGAAGACCAGGGCGGCGCCGCCCGGATCGAGGACGGCGAAGGCCATGGGGCCCCAGTGGAGCTTCGCCGGCTGCGTGCAGGGCTTCGCTCCCCGGGCGACGAGTTTCTCATAGAGGCCTTCGATGTCCTCGACCTCCAGGTGCATCACCATCCTGTTCTCTTCATGGATCTGCAATTGCTGGTCGTCGTCGGCGTCATGGGTCTCGGCGATCACCAGCTTGAGGTGGCCGGCGCGCAGGCTGGCGGCGCGGTGATGCTCGTCGCCCCACGTGCCCTCGATCGGAATGCCCAGGATGCCGTTGTAGAAAGCCATGTGCTCCTCCCACTTGGCGGGGTTGACGCGCAGGGCGGAGATGTCCTTGATGTGCTCAGTGGGGGTGGCGGGATTCTGAGACACGGTGTGCTCCTTCCTGAAGGGGAGGCTGCTCCGGCCTGCCGGGCCGCAGCAGCTCGTCGAGAGTGGAGACCTCGCCGTTCTGGATCACCAGACGGAGCCGGCGCAGGTCGCGAACGTCGCGCAGGGGATCGCCGTCCACCACCAGGAGGTCGGCGAGCTTGCCCTTTTCAACGGTGCCCAGGTCGGCCTCGACGCCGAGGGTCTCGGCGGCGTGGAGAGTCGCGGTGCGCAGAGCCTCCGCAGGGGAGAGGCCGGCGTCCACGAACTCCTCGATCTCGGTCAGCAGGCTGAGGCCGTAGGGGATGGAGGGAGAG
>JBAPYB010000001.1:0-2252 GCA_049284515.1 Thermoanaerobaculia bacterium | reverse complement strand
CACGGGAGCCCGCCCTGCCGCCGCCAGGGCTGCGAGGGTGGGAACCGCGAATTCAGGCGTGCCGAAGAAGACGATCCGGTCGATCGCAGACATCCGGCGCGAAGGATAGCACCGGCCCAAAAACATGGCTCCAGAGCATGAAAACACGAATGCCCCGCCGGGTGCCGGCGGGGCATTGCGAGGGTGCGCGGCGGGTCCCGCGGCGCTACAGGTCGTTACCGATGACGAACCGTCGCTTGCCGATGTAAGTGTGGAATCCCGGGGTGTCGCGCACCACCACGTCGAGCGAGTGCTCGCCGTTCGAGAACTGGTGGGTGTCGAAGGAGAACTGCCAGCCCGGGGCCGAGACGTTCGGATAGCCGGGATAGAAGGTCAGGTCGGTGACGTCCGGCCGCGGGATGCCGTAAAAGGCGGTGCCGACGAAGTTGCCGTCCACCAGGATGAAGACCTGGCTGACCCCATCGAAGTCCAGGGCCCAGCCGGTGGTCGTCATCACGCCGCTGTAGATCAGCCCGTTGCGCGGCACGTCGATGTCGCCGAACGAGCTCTCGTTCGAGTTGTCCTGGTCGCAGGTGAAGGTGACCGGGATCTCGGCGATGTTGCGCGCATTGTTGGCGTGATCGCCGGCGCGGATGGTCAGGATGTGCGCGCCCTGGTTGTACACCGGGTCGAATCCCGGCCCCGGGTCCGCCACCAGGGCACCGATGTCGAGGACGAAGCGGAAGCCGCTGTGGGGGCTGTCCTTGAGGCTCGGGTACTGCCGCTCGATGTCCGGCCGCAGCAGACCGTAGCATTCGGTCAGGCCCCCGGTGCCATTGGGCGGAGGCGTGGTGTTGTTGAACACGCAGTCGAGGTCGGAGTCGTAGGCGACGGCGCGGTCGATGAGGAGCTGTACGTAGCCGACGCCGTAGTCCTGGGGGGTGGTGCCGGCGTCCAGCGCCCAGCCGTAGATGACGCTGTAGCGCCGCGGCGCATCGAAGTTGAAGTTGCAGGTGCCGCGCAGCTCGGCCTGGGCCTTGGGGAAGTCGATGGCGCCGAACGGCAGCAGGGTGGCCTCGTTGTTGGTGAATTGAATCACCCGCGGCTCGAGCAGGGCCACCTCGCCGGCGCGGCTGCGCACCCGCGGCTGCACGGTGTGCAGGCCGTTCAGGTAGTGGGAGGTGTCGAGGAAGTAGCCGAAGCCGGGGAGCGCCGAGTCGGGAAAGTTGGGATATCTCGCGGCCACGCCTTCCCAGGCCATGCCGTAGAAGGCGCGGCCCACGACCGACCCGTCCACGATGATGTCCACGCTCTGGACGCCGTTGTCGTCCAGCGCCCAGCCGGCCAACGGAATGATTCCCGAGCCGCCGTTGTCGACCGCGCCCAGCACGCCGCCGAACCAACCGAAGGGCGCCGCCGCGAAAGCCGGGACCAACGACAGGAGAGCCCCACCGAGCACAGACAGGATGACTTTGCGCTTCATGCTCCTACCTCCTCCACAACCGCTCCGCCCTGCAACCTCGTTGTGAATCGCCGGAAACAGCCGAAAGACGCAGACCTAGAGGGTCACCCTTCAAGTATTACCTGAGCTTTCGGGGATTTTAGTGAGATGCTGCGGGAAAGTCAATCATTGGCGTTCGGCTATAGGGTGGGACGCCCGCCAGCCAGCCCTTCCAGGTGGCCCTCGACGAGGCTGGGGAGGTTGCGCAGGTCGTACCCCCCCTCGAGGAGGGCGACGACCCGGCCGCCGCAGACCTCGGCGCCCAGCTCGCGGAGCCAGTCGCCCCAGGCGCGGAAGCCGTCGCGGGTGACGCGCATGCCGCCCAGGGGGTCGGCCTGCCAGGCGTCGAAGCCGGCCGAGAGGAGGAGGATGTCGGGAGCGAAGCGGCGCAGAGCGGGAAGGATGCGACCCTGGATCGCCTCGGCGTAGCCGGCGTCGCCGGTGCCGGCGGGCAAGGGGACGTTGAGGGTGAAGCCCTCGCCGGCGCCGACGCCCGTCTCGGACGCGGCGCCGGTGCCGGGGTAGAAGGGATATTGATGAGTGCTGGCGTAGAGGACGTCGGCCCGCGCCTCGAAAGTGTGTTGCGTGCCGTTGCCGTGGTGCACGTCGAAGTCGAAGATCGCCACGCGCGAGGCGCCCTGGCGGCGCAGGTGCTCGGCGGCGACGGCGACGTTGTTGAAGAAGCAGAAGCCCATGGCGGTCGAGCGCTCGGCGTGGTGCCCCGGCGGCCGGACCACTGCCAGGGCCGCGCGGTCGCCGCCGGCCGCCACCC